>JARIEV010000107.1 GCA_031127225.1 Gemmatimonadota bacterium
GATGCAGTCGGTGGCACGGGAGCCACCACCTGCAGCAGGGCTGTCAGCAGCAGGACAGAAGACAGGGACGCGGGCAGGGGCGGGCTCCGGAGCAGGGAAGGAGGCGCGCGCCTTCACGACGCGCGACGACCGGGTGAATGCTAGCACCTCCCGGGAGGGCGTGAAGCCGCGCGGGATCTTTGCCGTTTTCGGCCCCGCGCTGCATACTGTGTCATCCTCGTGATGGGCAGGAGCAGGAGAATGCGTTCGGCAGACGGTTCGTAATGAGAAAAGTGCCCGTCAGCATGGTTGCATAAGTATGCATGCCATGCCGGCGCGCCGTACGTTGTCCGCTGGTTGGCTGGTTGTTCGTGGCGGTCGGGCAGTTGACGGCGGTCCGGCGCCGGCCGGTTCCTTTCCATCTCTCGAGGAGATTTCCCATGCATCACCCTTGGCGTGTCCTGCTGGCATTGGCAGGCACGATCGCGGTTGCCGTTCCGCAAGCCCGCGCGCAAAGCGGGCCGGGATCGCTATCCGTCCGTGTGACTGACGCTGCGAACCAGCGCCCGGTCGAAGCTGCTCGTGTCTTCCTGGTCGGTACCGCCATCGGCGGCGCCACCTCCACCGACGGTCGGTTGACGCTCCGCGGCATTCCGGCTGCCGAGTACACGGTGCGCGTGCTGCGCGTCGGGTACACCGAGCAGACCAAGCGGGTGCCCATCGCGGCCGGTCAGACGGCGACGGTGGAGTTCGCGATGGCTACCGCGGCCGTGAACCTGGCCGCTGTCGTCACGACGGCCACCGGTGAACAGCGCCGCGTCGAAATCGGCAACGCCACCGCCAACATCGACGCCAGCAAGGTCCTCGAGGCCGCCCCGGTGTCCAACCTCAACGATCTCCTCAACTCCCGCGCGCCGGGCGTCACGGTCACCAGCGGCTCGCAAACGGGCACCGGTTCGCGTATCCGCGTGCGCGGCATGAACTCGGTGAGCTTGTCCAACGAGCCCATCTGGATCATCGACGGCATCCGCATGACGAGCGACAACGCGAGCTTCAGCACGGCCACGGGTAGCGGCGGTACGACCGGCGGCAACAACGCCAGCCGCGTCGGCGACCTGAATCCCGAGGAAATCGAGAACATCGAAATCGTGAAGGGGCCGTCGGCCGCCACGCTGTACGGCACCGACGCCGCGAACGGCGTGATTCTCGTGACCACCAAGAAGGGGCGCGCCGGCGCCGCCAAGTGGAACGTGTACGGTGAAGGCGGCACGCTGTTCGACAAGAACTACTACCCGTCGGCCTACAGCTTGTGGGGCAAGCGCCCCGGCGAGACGGTGTCGTCGCGCGCGTTCTGCAACCTGCAGCGCGTCGGCAACGGCGAGTGCGCGGCAGATTCCACCAGCTCACTCAACATCTTCGATGAAGCGGATCTGACCCCGGTGGCCACCGGCGCCCGCCGTCAGGCCGGTGTGCAGGTGTCCGGCGGCACTGAAGCGGTGCGCTACTTCTTCTCCGTGGAAGACGAGAAGGAAACCGGCGTGCTCTCGCTCCCTCAGTTCGAGCGGCAGCGGTTCGACTCGCTCGCACTGCCCCTGTATCCGTGGACCAGCCGTCCGAACGTGATGGCGCGCAAGTCACTGCGCATGAACCTGAATTCTGCGATCTCGCCGAAGCTCGATCTGGCGGTCTCCACGAACTTCATCAACATCGCGCAGCGCTACTCGCTCGAGTCTAACGCCACGGCCGGCCTCGGGTCGCACCTCTTTGGCGGTCCCGGCACGCGCGCCAACGGCACGGTCTCCGGGCTCGGCACGCCGCTCAATGGCTACCGCGCCTGGACCCCCGGCTACATGTGGCAGGAAAAGACCAGCCAGGAAGTGAACCGCTTCCTCTGGTCGGCCAACGCCAACTGGCGCCCCTTCAGCTGGCTCGCCAACCGCGCCACCGTGGGCAATGACTACACGGGCCGCGCCGACGAGAACCTGCTGCTCCGCGGCCAAGGGCCGCCCCTCACCGCCACGACCCGGCTCGGCGCGCGCGGCATCAACCGCGTCAACATCAACAACGTGACCGTCGACCTTGGCTCCACCGCCACGTACGCGCTGGCGGGCATGAGCCTCAAGACCACGGTCGGCGCGCAGTATATCGGCTACAAGTTCGCGTCGGCGGCTACGGGCGCGACGCAGCTGGCGCCCGGCTCGCAGAACGTCGGCTCGGGCACGATCCCGACGGTCAGCGAAGGCACTACGGTCCAGAAGACCTTCGGCGTGTTCATCGAACAGGCGCTCAACGTGGGCGATCGCCTCTTCCTCACGGCGGCCGTCCGCAGCGACCAGAACTCCGCCTTCGGTACCAACTTCCAGAGCATCCTGTACCCCAAGGCCTCGGCCTCGTACCTGATCTCACAGGAAGAGTGGTGGAAGGCGCCGGCGTTCGTGAACTCCGTACGTTTGCGCTACGCCTACGGCCAGTCCGGCGTGCAGCCCGGCCCGAACGACGCCATCCGGTTCTTCACGGCGTCCAGCACCAGCATCGCGGCCACCGACCAGCCCACTGTCATTCAGGCGGCGCTCGGTAACGACAACCTGAAGCCGGAGCGTTCGGCGGAGCAGGAAACCGGGTTCGAAGTGCAGATGTTCGATTCGCGGATCAATCTCGACGCGACGTACTACAGTAAGATCACGCAGGACGCGCTGATCAGCGCGGTGCTGCCGCCGTCGTACGGCTCGGTGGCGTCGCAGCTGCGCAACCTCGGCGCGGTGAAGAACGCGGGTGTCGAAGTCGCGATCAACGCGCAGATTCTGCAGGGTGAGAAGCTGGGCTGGGACGTCAACCTGGCCGGCTCCGCCAACGACAACAAGGTGGTGTCGCTGGGCGACAACCCGCCGCAGGTGGGCACCACGTCGCGCACCGTGGCTGGTTACCCCATCGGGGGCCTTTGGGCCCGACCGATCACCGGCTACGAGGACAAGAACGGCGACGGTTTGCTCACCTATTTTGCCGACGCCGCCAGGAACGAAGTGTTCGTGGGTGACTCGGCCATCTTCCGTGGCTACGCCACGCCGCGCTACATGGTGACGCTCGGATCGGGCTTCGATCTGTTCAGCCGCAAGCTCCGCATCAGCACCATGCTGGACTACCGCAGCGGCAACAAGTGGTACAACAACACCGAGCGCATCCGTTGCACACGCCCGAACTGCGCCGGCCGTCTCGACCTCGAGGCGGACTTTATCGACCAGGCCACGAATATCGCCGCCAACGAGCATCCGGCGCGTACCCTCGACGGCTTCTTCCAGCCGGGCGCGTTCGTGCGGCTCCGTGAAATGTCGGTGCAGTACACCGTGGCCCCGGCGCTCGCCCAGAAGCTCACGCGCGCGCGCTCGCTCAACGTGGTGCTCACCGGCCGCAACCTGTGGCTCAAGACCAAGTACCGTGGCACCGATCCGGAGTCGGCCTTTAACTCTACCTCCGGCACCGAAGCGCCCAGCGAGTTCCAGACCGTCGGGCCGCCAAGCTACTTCATTTTCCGCGTCAACGTCGGCTACTAGGAGAACAGCCCATGACTCAGAAGCACACCACGGGCCGGTCCACCATGCCACGACGCCTGGGCACCGGACTCACCCTCGCGCTGGCGCTGTCGGCCACCGCCTGTCAGGAAGCGAACAAACAACTGCTCCAGGTCACCGACCCGGACATCATCAACCCCAACGACGTGGTCTCGCCGGAAGCGGCGGTGGCCGTGGCCAACGGCGCGATCGCCACGTTCCGGTCGGTGACCGGTGCCGGTGAAAGCACGTGGCTGTTCGGCGGGCTGCTGGCCGACGAATGGTCGACCAGCTCCACGTTCATCCAGAACGACGAGACCGACCAGCGGCAGATCCAGGAGTTCAACTCCTCGATCACCGGCATGCTGCGCAATCTCTACCGCGTGCGGACGCGGGCCGATCAGGGCATCACGGCGCTCAAGGCCGTGCGCCCTGACGCCCGTGCGCTGATCGCCGAGATGTTTCTGGCGCGCGGCTTCGCCGAGATGCAGATGGCGTCCGATTTCTGCAATGGGGTCCCAATCGGCAACGGCAACGCCGCTCCCCCGGAAGACGGCGTGCCCAAGTCGAATCAGGAGCTGTTCGCCATTGCGGCGGCGTCGCTGGATTCGGGGCTCACGTTTGCGAACGGCACCGATGCCGCCAGTGTCAGCATGAACCGCGCGCTGCGGATTGCCCGCGCTCGCGTCGCGCTGGCGCGCGGTGATTTCGCCGGGGCCGGCGCGCTGGTGGCGGGTATCCCGACTACCTTTGCCTATCAGCACACCTTCTCCGCCAACGCCGGCAGCAACACGATCTGGGCACAGGGGCTCAGCTCCCGCCGCTACAGCGTGGGCGACAGCGTGGAAGGCAATACGCGCAACATCCCGGTGCGCAACGCCATTCCCTTCGCATCGTCGCGTGACAGCCGGTTGCCGGTGGTCACGCCGACCTCCGGTTCGATCAACGGACAGGACGGACGGACATACGCCCGCACCACCACGATGTGGGGGCAGTTCACCGCGGTAGACGTGGCCAACGGGGTCGATGCCCGCATGATCGAAGCCGAAGCCGCGCTCAAGGCCAACAACTCCGCGCTGTGGCTGTCCATCCACAACACGCTGCGGGCCGCACCGCCCAAACTCGGTGAGATCCAGCCGGCCGCGATGCCGGCGCTGATCGATCCGGGCACGGACGCGGCGCGCGTGTCGTTGCACTTCCGCGAGAAGGCCTTCTGGACCTTCAGCCGCGGCCAGCGTCTCGGTGACATGCGGCGTCTCGTGCGGCAGTATGCCCGCACGGTCGACAACGTGTTCCCGCAGGGCGTGCACTACAAGGGCGGCAACTACGGCGCCGATGTGAACCTCCCCGTCGTCACCGACGAGCGGAACAACCCGAACTTCAAGGGTTGCACGGACCGGCTCCCCTGATCGAGCCTGAGTAGGGAGTAGGGCGTACGGAAAAGGGCCCCGAACGGTGGAGTGTTCGGGGCCCCTCTTCGTGCTTGGGGGGCTGGCCGGCGGCGTTACCGGCGGCGTTAGCGGCTGCCGCGGGCGGGTTCGAACAGGCGCCGTTCCGGCGCGCGGGTCACGCTGGGCGGCGCCGGCGGCGGCGTGGCGCCGCGCGCCGCCATGGGCGTGAGCCATGACGACAGCCACCAGCGATACTGCTGATCCTGATGCAGTGCGAGGAAGCGCGGACCGGCGCCGGCCATCGCCGATGCGGTGAACGGCAACATCGCGCTCTGCAGGTACCGGCCGCCCTCGTCGTAGTAGTCGATGAGCCGCCCCTGCCGGTCGCTCTCGACGCCCACGAGCACCACGAAACCACCGTCCACGATCGACGCGTCCACCACGAACGGTTGCCGCTCCTCTGCCGATCCGTCACGTGGCGTGGCACGCGCCTCCCCGATCGTCGCGCGCGCACCGGCCCCGGGCATCGGTAACTGATCTACGCGCGGTGTGGCGTGGCCGACCGTGTCCGCCGGGGCGCTCACGATCCACAACTCACGATCGGTGAGCAGCAGGCAACGTCGCGCGTCGCCGCCACCAAAGCGCAAGCGCGCCGACGGGTCGGTCATCACGCGATGCCGGCCCAGCAGCGAATCGTCGGCGGCAATGGCGGTGAGGGTGAACGCCTCGAGCACCCGTCGCGCGCCGAGCTGTCGCACGTGCAGTAGGGTCGCCGGCGAGACGGTGCACAGACGGCCGCTGCCGCCCCGCAGCATCGGTAGGTCGCGGCGGAAGACGAACCCGCCGAGGGACTCGCGCACGAGCGTGCTCGTGGCACTGTCGATCACATCGACGTGGGCGTCATCCGTGGCGCGCGACAGATCCGTGGGCGCGACGATGTCACGGGGCACCTCGGCGTGCAGCAGCGGATCCACCCGAGCGGGACGGGTGGACAGCAGCATCCCCTTGCCGTGCAGTTCGAACTGCGAGATGCGCGTGGGCGACGCCTGCAGCAGCGCCACGGTGGTCCCGCTCGCGCGCAACACGAGCGGTCGCATCGTGCTGTCGGTGTGCGACGTGATATCGGTGCGCCACTCCTCGCGCTTGGCCGGATAGATGGTGCGCGCCGCCAGCGCGGCCCGTAATTCAGGCGGCGCACCGTCCGTGGCATCCGTCTGCCCCGAGCAGGCGGCGACCCCCGCGGTTAGTAGCAGGGCCCAGCCACCGCCGGACGTTACTGCCCGCACACGTTCCAGCGCACCACCGTGTCGTCGTTGCACCGGTAGGTGCAGAATCCACAATTCGCGCCGCCGATGTTGGTGCAGGCGCCATAGCCCGGCACGCGGGCAAACTGCGGGCAGCGGCGACGCGCCTGCGTCTGCGACGCGGTCGGCGCGAGCAACAGGAGCACCGCGAGCGGCCCGATCCAGCGGGCCCGCCGCGCGCGCCGTGGCGCGGCGACTGGTGCGGCGACTGGTGCGATCGGTACGGTCGTGTCGGGCATGACGGCAGTCGTGTCGAAAGGCATGGTGGTGATGTTCGGGGATTGCTGGTGAACTACCGCGCACGGGGGGACTCGGCAAGGCTTTGCCGACTCCCCCGTACGGGGCTGGTTTACTTCGGGTCCAGGATCGCGGTCACGCGGTCGGCGAGATCGCTCCAGTGCGCGCGGATCGTCGTGGTGGACTGGCCGGCGGCGGCGGCACGTGCCTCACGCTGGATCTCGCGCAACTGCACACGGGCCAGCGCCGGGAGATCACTCTGCGCGACCACCGGGGCTGAGACGAACGGCACGAAGCGCGCCGCGCCTCCACCACCACCACCGCCGCCCGGCGGACCGCCGGTGGGCGCGCTGGGCGGCGCGATCACCGCCTCCAGGCGCTGCAGGTACACGCGCTGCAGCTGGCGGCGGCCGGCATCCGGTGCACCGCCACTGAATACGGCGCGCTTCAGATCGGCCATGTACTCCGCCAGTGGATACGCGTTGGTTGCGTCGTACCGCTCCGATTCGGCCAGGCGGCCGAGGCGGGCGGGGCTGAGCAGCGAGGTGAGCACGCCGGCCTGACGGGTGGATACGGTGTTGCTCGGTCCGATGCGCTGCGCGATGGCCGGCGGGGACAGCCACGCGGGCGTCGTGATCACGTTCGACGACAGGAACGCCAGCGCCGCCTGTTGCCGCGCCTTGGGGACCACGCGGTACACGGCGCCGGACTGCTCGGACGTTTTCAGGTCGACCTCGACGCCGCCGATCATCGTGGCCACATGATTCATGTTGCCGAACCACCGCGACACGGATTCTTCGTACAGCTCGCGCAGCTCCGTGTAGTCCTCACCGGGCGTTGCGGTCCACGTCACCAGGTTCGGGATCATGCGCTTGTAGTTCATCGTCGAGAACGTCGACGCCTTGATCGGATCGTCGCCCAGATCTTCCGTCTGGTTGCGCGGATCGCCGGCGGCGAGCTGCTGCGACGCGAACCGGTACGGGAAGGGGCCCGACTGCTGTGTCAGCCAGCGATGCAGCGTGGTGCGCTCGGCTTCGGCGCTCGGCGCCGCGATCACGCGATAGCCCCAATTGATCGCGAAGTCGTCGAACGGTCCCACGCGACGGATGAAATCCTTGGGCTGCAAGCCGTCACCCGGCTGCGCGATGTAGTTCTGGCGCGCGTAGTCCATGATCGTCGCACTCACGCCGTACACGCGCGTGAACGACGGACTGCGCAGCGAGTCCACGGGGAACGAGGCCGACGCGATCATGTTGTGCTGCAGCCCCAGGGCGTGCCCGATTTCGTGCGTGATCACCTGCCGCATCGTCTCGCCCATCAGCTCTTCCGGGATGTCGAGCGTACGCGCCGACGGGTTGGCCGCCCCCGTTTCCATCATCAGCCAGTTGCGGTACGAGCGCATGTGGTTGTGATACCACGTGATCTCGCTGTTGATGATCTCCCCCGAGCGCGGATCATGCGTGTGCGGACCGGTGGCGTTGCGCACCAGGCTCGCGGCCCAGCGGACGATGGAGTAGCGCGCGTCATCCGGATCGAAGTCGGGGTCCTGGGCCTTGGTGGGGGCGTCCTTGGCCAGAATGGCGTTCTTGAAGCCCGCCTTCTCGAACACCTGCTGCCAGTTCTCCACGCCCTCGCGCACGTAGCGCTTCCAGCGCGTCGGCGTGGCGGGGTCGAGGTAGTACACGATGGGCTTGACCGGCTCCACCAGTTCCCCGCGCGCATACGCCGCGGGATCCTTGGGCTCCAGGCGCCAGCGCGTGATGAACTCCTGGCTCTCGGCCTTCTGCACGTCGAGGCCGTAGTTCACGCGGTCCACCGAGAAGTACCCCACGCGCGCGTCGGCGTAGCGCGGGCGCATGGGCGTTTTCGGCAGCAACACGAACGACTGCCGCGTTTCCATGGTGACCGTGGCGGCGTCGGGATCGCTGGGCGGCGTGGCGGCATCGAACGTCTGGACCTGCCGCACTTCGATGTTGATCGGGAAGCCGCGCACGCTGCTGATGTAACTGCGGGCCGCGTCGTACCGACGCACACCGTACGCGCGTCGCTGCGCGGCATCGAGCCCGCTGGTGGCCGGATTGTCGGCGGCGAAGAAGTCGGTGACGTCGATGACGTACGCGGCGCTGTCCTTGCCGAACGCGGCGATGGGGAAGGCCCCGATGATAGCCGGGTAGTTGTTCTGCGCCACGCTGCGCGCGATCGGCAGCGAATCGTCGGCCACGGCGGCGGGGCTGATGCTCTTCAGCAACACCCGGTCATTCACCCGCTCTCAGCGGATCATGCGTTCCGTGAGCGAACTGCCCGCGCTCTGGAAGCCGCCGGCGCCGGCCGGGACGCCGGCCACCCGCGTGACCATCAGGAAGTCGCGGCCGGCCAGCGAGTCGGGGACCTCGAAGAAGTAGCGGTCGTCCACGCGGTGCACGGTGATGCCGCCGCGTTCGGTGTGGGCGCGCGCCGGAATGACTTGGGCGTAGGGGCGAGGGCCGCGGCGGGCCGGGGCACCGCCGGCGGCGGCTCCGTCGGCCGGTGGCGTCGCGGCCGCACCGGCGGGTGGGGTCTGCTGCGCAGCGGCCGTTGTGGCCATGGCCGCGACGAGGAGGACGCTGGCGGGGAACGCGCGGGGGAGTGACATGCAGAAAATCCGGTACGGGAATCGACACGGGCAGCGCGGGCACGGCAAAGCTGCCTGCTGGTGTACGCGGCGGCAACGCGGATCGATGCGGATCGATGCGGGGCGATGCGGGGCGATCGCGCGGCATCGCCGGGCCGCTGCGTCGCCGGTGCGTCCGGGTACGCGCCGGCGGTAGTTTTCCCGGATGACTCCTTCGCCCGCTGACCGGCTTACGCAGGCCCTACGCGCCCATCAGGGGGGGCGCCTGTCCGAGGCCGAGCAGGGCTATCGCGCGGTGCTCGCCCGTCAGGGCACGCACGTCGATGCCCTCTATCTGCTGGGGATGCTGCTGCACCAGCAGGGGCGGGCGGCGGAGGCGCTGCCATGCCTCGAGCGGGCGGTTGCGCTGGCCGACGGTCGGGCCGACGTCCACAACACGCTGGGCGACGTGCTGCGCGTGCTGGGACGTCCGGATGAGGCCATCGCGGCGTTCCGCGCGGCGATCGCGCGCCGCGCGCACTACGCGGACGCGCAGCTCAACCTTGCGAGCACGCTGCAGCTGGCCGGCCGTCTGCAGGAGGCGCTCGTGCTGCTGTTCGAGGCCGTGGCGGCGTCGCCGCAGCAGCCCGCGTTGCGCGAGCGCCTCGCGCTCCTGCTGCAGGGCGTCTCGTTGGGGAGCGGCAGCCCGCTCGTGCGCACCGTGCTGCTCGCGCTCTGCCATGACCACGCGATTGCCACGCAGACGATCGCGGGCGCGGCGCTGGGGTTAGTGCAGGCGAGTCCGGCGTACCGGGCCATCGAGGCGGCGCTGGCGCAGGGCGGGGATCCGTGTCGCGTGGCACCGGCCGCGGTGGACGCGCTGGCGGCGGATACGCTGCTGCTCGCGGTGCTGCCGCGGGTGCTGGTGTCCGATCCGTCCATCGAAACGGTGCTCGTGGGGCTGCGTCGCGCGCTGCTACAGCGGGCGGCGGACGACGACGCCATCGATACGGCATCGCTGGCGCCGTTGGCGCTGCCATTGGCGCTGCCATTGGCGGCGGCGCTGGCCGCGCAGTGCTTCAACACCGGATACAGCTGGCCCGTGGGCGACGACGAACAGGTCATCGTGGACCGGTTGCGCCACCGGCTGGCCGGGCTGCCGTCGCTCGCGGGCGCGGTGGTCCCGCTGCTGGGCGTCGCGATGTACGACACGCTGCGCCCATTCGCCGACCGCCTGCCGCGCACGGAGCCGGAGCGCGCCCACTGGCCCGCCGAGCTGCAGCCGCTGCTCCGTGATCAGCTCGAGGCGTACGACACCGAACGCGCCATTGCGGCGCGCCTGCCTGCGCTCACGGCGTTCACCGCCGGCGTGTCGTCGCAGGTACGCGCGATGTACGAGGAGCACCCGTACCCGCGGTGGATCACGTTGCAGCGGCCAGCCGTGACCACGGTGGCGGCGTTCATACGCGGGCTGCGCCCCGACGCGCCGACGGTCCCGGCGGGGCGGTCCATCCTCGTGGCCGGCGGCGGCAGCGGGCAGCAGCCCATCCAGATGGCGCTGTCGTTCCCCGATGCAGAGGTGCTGTCGCTCGACCTCAGCCGTGCCAGCCTGGCGTATGCATCCCGCATGGCCGAGCACTACAAGGTCCCCAACGTGCGCTTCGGGCACGGCGACATTCTGGCCATCGACGCGTCGCTGGGGCGCTTCGCGATCGTGAGCTGCTCGGGGGTGCTGCATCATCTGGCCGATCCGCTCGCCGGGTGGCAGCGCCTGTTGGGCGTGCTCGCGCCACACGGCGTGATGAAGGTGGGGCTCTATGCCACCGCCGCGCGCGCCCGGATCGACGCGGCGCGGGCGTACGTGCGCGAGGAAGCCTTTCCCCCCACCGATGCCGGGATCCGGGCCGCGCGGCAGGCCATTCGCGCGCTCCCCGCGCACCATCCCGCGCGGGGCGTCCTCACCATTGTGGATTTCTATTCCACCAGCGGCGCGCGCGACCTGCTCATGCACGTGCAGGAGCGCAGTTACACGCTGCCGCAGATCGCGGCCGACCTCGACACGCTGGGGCTGCGCTTTCTGGGGTTCCAACTCCCCGCGCCGGTGCAGGCCCGATTTCTCGCGGCGCATCCCGGCGGCTGGCTGGATCTCGCCGCATGGGATGCCTTCGAGCAGGCGCACCCCGACACCTTTGCCGCGATGTATCAGTTCTGGTGCGCGCCTCGCTGAGTCGCCGGTCGTGATGAGTGCCCGCCCCCATTACGCGGGCGGACGCGGTACGGCATTTTCCACGCATGCTGCAATCACTTCCGAGCTTGCTCGCCTGGATCTTTGGCACCAGCCTCGCCGCCATCGGCGGCGCCGTCACCGCGCGTCAGGCCGGCGCGTTCTATGCCACCCTCGACCGGCCGGCGTGGGCCCCTCCCGGGTGGTTGTTCGGCCCGGCGTGGTCGGTGCTGTACGTGGTCATGGGGATCGCGGCGTGGCGCATCTGGCGCGAGCAGGGATTCGCCGGCGCCCGGGTGGAGTTGTCGCTCTACGCGGTCCAGTTGCTGCTCAATGCGGCGTGGAGCTGGTTCTTCTTCGTGCGGCGCACCGGGGTGGGTGCCACGGTGGAAGTGGTGTGCCTCTGGCTGGCGATCCTGCTCACCCTGATCGCCTTCTGGCGTCTGGACACCGTGGCCGGCCTGCTGTTGCTCCCGTACCTAGGGTGGGTGACGTTCGCCACCGCGCTGACGGTGTCGGTCTGGCGGCGGAACCCCACGCTGTTGTAGGCCGCAGGCGGTCGTCTTGTCCCTGTTGTCAGGTTTTCTTTCCGATTTGCTTGCCGTCACGTAGCGGAATCCGCGCGACGGCCCAATCGTGTGCCGTTGGGCTGGCCCTTCGTCGTTTATTGTGACACCGTTGTCACCGATGGACGCTGTTCCGGGCGCCGCTCAACGCCCACGTTGTCGTTACTCACCGCTCGGCTCGCTCACTCGGCCACACGGTCCCATGGCCTATCTCCGCTGCACGCACTGTGGTTCGAAAGCACTGGTCGCTGCCTCGCAGTGTCCCCGGTGCGCGACGCCTTTTCACCTGCTGAACGCGCGCGGGGAACGGGCGAAACTGTCGCGATGCCGTGGGTGCGGGATCATGCACCGGGCCGATGCCACCTGTCACTGGTGCGGCGTGCTCCCCGCGCCCTCATGGCAGTCGCCGACGGTGTGGCGCTCCGCCGCGGCGGTGTTGCTCTCCGTGACAGCGGCAGTTGCGGCGTGGACCTTCGGGTCGCCGTTGTCGGTCACGGACGAGCCCCCGCGGACGTATGCGTCGGCGGTGCAAGCGCCAGCGGCGCTTCCGGTCGCGGACGCGCCGTCTGTGACCGCGGGGCTGGAATCGTCGGCCACGGTAGCTGAGGTGGCCCCGGCGATGCCGGTCGCGGGCGTCGCAGCCGACAGCATCACGTGGACGCCGGCCGTGGCGCGGACGTGGGTGAACGTGCGCGACGACGCCAGTCGTGGCGGGCAGGTGGTTGGGGTCATCAAGCCGGAGTCACGCGCCATGCTGGGCACCGACCGCGCCGGCTGGCGGCAGGTGCGCTCCCCGGACATCACCGGGTGGGTTGATCCCCGCCTCTTCACGGCCGACTCGCTCAAGATCCGCGGCGAGTGACGGCGCGCATGCGGCGCGCCTTCACGCTGATCGAGGTGCTGGTCGTGATCGTCGTGATCGCCGTACTGGCCACCTTTGTGGCGCCCAATCTCTTCCGGAATGTCAACGACGCGCGCGTGGCCACGGCCAAGGCGCAGATCGAGAGTTTCGGCACTGCGCTCGACGCGTATCGCCTCGACCACGGCCGGTACCCCACCACGGCGCAGGGGCTGGGCGCCCTGTGGCAGAAGCCGGTCATTGAGCCGCCCGTGGGCTGGACGGAGCCGTACCTGCGCAAGCCGGTCCCCTCCGATCCATGGGGACGGCCGTATGTGTACGTGGCGCCCGGCACCGTCAATCCCGGCAGTTACGACCTGCTCACGTACGGGGCCGACGGGCGGCCCGGCGGTGCGGGCGAGGACGCCGACATCACCAGCTGGCAGTAGACCATGGCCTGGCGCACCCGCTTCGCGCCGGCGCCGACCGGGTTGCTGCATCTGGGCCACGTGGCCAACGCGATCCACGTGTGGGGAATCGCGCGAGCCTTCGGCGGGGAGGTACTGCTCCGCATCGAGGATCACGACCGCACGCGCTGCCGCGACACGTTCGAGGACGCGCTGCTGGACGATCTCGACTGGCTGGGTTTCGTCCCCGACGTGGGGTCCACCGACAGCTTCCGCGCCGACCGGCACGGGCATCCGCAGCGTCAGTCCAACAATGAACCCCGCTATGCCGCGGCGCTGGACGCGCTAGCGGAACGCGGGCGCACGTATGTGTGCACCTGCACGCGGCGCGACATCGCGGCGCTCGCCCCGCACGCGCCCGGCGAGGAGCCGCGCTACCCCGGCACCTGCCGTGCG
>JARIEV010000108.1 GCA_031127225.1 Gemmatimonadota bacterium
GTACTGGCGGCCGACGCGGACCCCACGGGGCGCATCCCGGTGCCGGTGCTGACCATGCACGCCATCGACGATCCCACGGCGTTCGTGGAGCTCGAGCACACTTTCCGCGGCACGATGGAGCGCGCCGGGCGCGGCGACGCGTTGGTGCAGCTGTTCACGCAGGACCGCGAACACAGCTATCTCAGCGATGCGCAGTACGTGGCGGCTATGCAGGCGCTGTTGGCGTGGGTGGAGGAGGGACGGGTGCCGTCGCCGGCGGGCGTCGCCTCCGCCTGTGCAACGGTCGCTGCGGTCTACGAGCCGGCCGCGGGGTGCCGCTTCGTGCCGTCGTATGTGCCCGCGCCGTTGTCGTCGCGTGTCCCGCCGCGTGTGAAACCGGCGCTCACCGGCGCGGGGGCGGGGCGATGAGCGCCTCCATGCGTCGCACAACGCGGGTCGTGGCCGGCGTGCTCACCGCGGTGCTCTCGGCGGCGGCCGCGTGCCGGCCGTCGGCGCCGTCGTCCCCCTCGGAGACCGCCGCGCAGTTCTACACGCTCCTCGACGGACTCGGCGTGCGCGGCGTCCCCGATTCCCTCGCGCTCGACGCCGTCCGCCCTTATCTCGACACCACGCTCGTGCAGTTGCTTATCAAGGCGCGGCAAGCGCGCGATTCCGTGGCGCGCCTCGTGCCGCGGGAGAAGCCTCCGTTCATCGACGGCGACCTGTTCGGCAGCCTGTTCGAAGGGAACACGTCGTTCGGCATTCGCCGGGTCGTCCAGCGAGGTGATACCACCTTCGCCGTGATGGCATTCACGAATGCCATGCAGCCGCCCACGGTCCGGTGGACCGACACACTCGTCATCGTGCCGCGGGCCAACGCGGCGCCAAAGAGTCCGCAGTTCGTGATCGCCGACCTGCGCTACGGCGCCGCGTGGGACTTCGGTAACCGGGGCACGCTGCTCGGGGGTCTGCGTGCCGTGTTGTCGGTGGAATCCACGGTGGTCACACCTGCTGCGTGCGCCACGCCCCCTTGCGGAACAGCACCGCGCTGAGCGCGGCCAGCAGTGTGTAGGCGACCAACACCGACACGAACACCGCGTGTGCGCCCATCGCGGTGCGGGTGGTGAGCACCCAGGCCAGCGGCAGTTCGAACGCCCAGAACACGGCAATGTTGATGCGGGTGGGGGTGCGCGTGTCGCCGGCGCCGTTGAAGGCCTGCGTCAGCACCATCCCGAAGGCGAAGAAGGGAAACCCGAGCGCCATGGTCCGCAGTCCATAAACCGCCACCTCGGCCACCGCCGGGTCCGTGGTGAACGCAGCCACAATGGACGGCGCGAAGGCCACAAAGAGCGCTCCCATGACGCCCAGAAACGCCACGTTGTAGCGGGCAGCGGTCCACACCGCGCGGTCGGCGCGGTCGGGGTCCCGTGCGCCGAGCGCCTGTCCCACCATCGTCGCGGCGGCGTTGCACAGTCCCCACGCCGGCAGCAGCGCAAACATCACCATCCGTACCGCGATCGTGTAGCCGGCCATCGCCGCGCTGCCGAACGTCGCCATCAGGCGGATCAGCACGATCCAGCTGAGACTGCCCACGAGCACTTGAAACGTGGCGCTCCCCGACCGCTGGAGCATGGCGCGCATGGTCCCGACCTCCAGCACGAGGTGGCGTCGGGAGACCCGCAAGTGCCCCGAGCCGCGCGTGAGACGCCAGAGGGCGTAGGCCACGCCAGTCGCGCGGCCGAGGGTGGTGGCGATCGCGGCGCCGGTGACGCCCCACTCGGGGAACGGGCCTACCCCGAAGATGAGCAAGGGGCCGAGGACAATATTGATGCCGTTCGCCAGCCACAGCACGCGCATCGACACCGCGGCGTCCCCGGCGCCCCGGAACGCCGCGTTGAGCACGAACAGCAGGAAGGCGGTGCCGCTGCCGCCCAGCAGGACGCGCGTGAACATGGTCCCGGTGGCCGTCACGTCCGGCGTTGCCCCCATGAGGCGCAACAACGCCGGGGCGGCGATCGCCCCGCTGACACCGATCACGACGGAGGCCACCACCCCAAGCGCGATCATCTGCACCGCTGCCCGGGCCGCGCCGTCGGCGTCGCGCTCACCGACCCGGCGTGCCACCACGGCAGTCCCCGCGATTGAAAGCCCCATGGCGATGGTGTACACCACGATCATCATCGACTCGGTGAGCCCCACGACGGCCACCGCGCTGGCTCCCAGGCGTGCCACGAAGAAGACGTCGGAGAGCGCGAACAGACTCTCCATGATCATCTCGAGGACCATCGGAATGGCGAGCAGGACAATGGACCGCCCGATCGAGCCCGCCGTATAGTCGTGCGTCGTGCCGCGCAGCGCGCTGGCCACGGTCTGCCACCACGACCGTGGGTCGTATTCACGCGACGGTTCATGCATGACCGGAACGCTCAACCGGACGCCTCGGCCGCGCAAGCGGAGGGCGCCGCGCGTCGCCGCTGCAGCCGCTGGTCCCGGCGCGCGCCCCCGCACCCGTTGCGGTTCGTGGCGCACGGGCGGAAGTTGGCAGGAGTGGGAGCGGCACCGACGGCGCCGCTCAGTACGTCCCCCCTCTGCCTGTCCCGCCATGCGCACGTTGTCCGTTTTCTCCGCCTCGGCCGTGGCCGTCGCGCTGGTCGCTGTCCCGCTGTCGGCGCAGCGCCCGCTGCTCCCGCCGGTGGTGGCGCCCATTGACTCCACCGATCCGGTGGCGCTGATGGTCGCGCGCCTCGATCTCGAGCAGTACAAGACCACGCTCAAGGGCCTCACGCAGTTCGGCGATCGCAAGCAGGGCACCAAGCGCAACCGCGACGCGGTGGATTGGATCGAGGCGCAGCTCAAGAGCTACGGCTGCTCGAACACCGAGCGCATCATCTATCGCTACGAGCCGCCCACGCTGGCCGAGCGTCCGGCCACACCGCCAGCGGTGGCCGCACCGCCAGCGCCCGGACAGCCGCCGCTCCGTCGGGTGGGGCCGCCCGCCACGCAGGCCTCGGGCGGTGGGCGCAACCGCGGCATCCGCACCCGGACCGGCGTGAACAACGACTCGCTGCTGCAGCCTGATCCCGCGTTACGCGCGCTGAACGCCGAGCCGAGCACGCCGGGCGAGCGTCAGGAAGTGTATTGCACGAAGATCGGCACCACGCATCCCGAGGAGATGTACATCGTGGGCGCGCACATGGACGGCATTGGCTGGGGCGAGGCCGTGAATGACGACGGCTCGGGCACGGCGCTGGTGATGGAGCTGGCCCGTGTGTTCAGCAATCCTGACGTGCAGACGGAGCGCTCCATTCGCTTTGTCCTGTGGAACAACGAAGAGACCGGTCTGAACGGCGCGCGCGCCTACATCGAGCAGCGCCAGCAGCTGCAGGGGATCGAGTCGCCGAAGGGATCGGGGAAATATCCCGAGCCCAAGTGGCTGGGGATGATCCAGCACGACATGATGATGTGGGATCACGGCATGCCGAAGGCCGACGGGACCATGGCCAAGGAGCAGCGTCCGGAAGCCGACGTGAACATCGAGTTCCAGATCAGCTCGAAGATGTGGAAGGCGTCGTCGGAGCTGGCGTGGGCGTTGCATCAGGCCAATTCGAAGTACGCCACGGACTACCCGGCGCAGGTGGGTCCGCACATGACTAACACCGATTCCGGCCCGTTTCAGGATCTCATTCCCTCGATCAGTCTGCGCGAGAACGAGCGTGGCACGCAGACGGGGAGCGGCTGGAACCCGCATTGGCACCAGCCCACCGACGTGTGGTCCACGTACACCGACAAGGATTTCCGCTTGGGCCTCAACGCCGCGCAGACCACGCTGGGCGGCGTGGGGCGCCTGGCCGGCGTGACGCTGAAGTCCGCGACCAAGATGTAATCAGCGCGTGATCAGATCACGCATCACACCAGCGGCGGAATGCGCCCCGCCCACGGGCGGGCGCGTTCCAGCTGGCCGGCCACACGGAACAGTGTGGCCTCATCACCGAAGCGCGACACGAGTTGTGTGCCGATCGGCAGCCCCGCCGCATTCCAATGCAGCGGTACCGACATCGCGGGCTGTCCGGTCACATTGAACAGCGGGGTGTACGGAATGAAGCCGTACACTTTCTTGGCGGTCTCGTCGAGCAACCCCGCCGCCTTGAGCACCCCGCCAAGGCCCAGCCCGGCCACCACGCGCAGCATGGCCCGTTCAGCGGCACTCGGTTGCATCGCGCCGATGGTGAACGGCGGCGCGCCCAGGGTGGGCGTCACCAGCACATCGTAGGTGGTGAAGAACCGGCCCACGGTGCGCCCCGCGAGTTGGAGCGTGCGCACCGCGGTGGCGTAGTCGGACGCACTGGCCGCCTTGCCTACGAGACCGAGCGCCCACGTGGTGAGTTCCACATCGTCGCTGCGTGGCGCGCGCTTGAGTTGCTGGCCCATCCACTCGATGTCGGCGCGTGCTTCCGCGGCCACCACGGTGAGAAACGCCTGCGACAAGGCGTGGGCATCGACCACCGGTTCGGCGCGGATCACATCGTGCCCCAGCGACTCCAGAAGCGCCGCGGCGTCTTCGAGGGCCGCCACGCAGTCGGGATGCACCGTGTTGCCAAAGAATGGCGTCGTGGTCACCGCAATGCGCAGGCGCCCCGGCTCGCGCGTGACTTCCTCCAAAAACGGCCGATCCTGCCGCGGACACGCCACCGGCGTTCCGACATCGTCGCCGGCGGTCGCATCGAGCATCGCGGCGGAATCACGCACGCTGCGCGTGATCACATGCTCCTGCACGAAGCCGCGCCACGCGTCGCCGATGTCTGGGCCCGTGGGCGTGCGGCCGCGCGTGGGCTTGATGGAGAACACGCCGTTGCACGACGCGGGGATGCGCAGCGAGCCGCCGCCGTCGCCGCCATGCGCGATGGGCACGATGCGCGCGGCCACGGCGGCCCCCGACCCGCCGCTGGAACCGCCGGTGGTCTTGGTGGGGTCCCACGGATTCCGCGCCGGCCCCAGTGCCTCGCTTTCGGTATACGGCGTGAGCCCCAGTTCCGGCGTGTTGGCCTTACCGATGAAGACGGCCCCCGCCGCGCGGTAGCGGGCCACGAGTTCGCTGTCATGATCGGGAATGATGGCCTGCAGCACCCGCGTCCCGTTGCTGGTGGGCACGCCGGCGATGGTCGTCATCAGATCCTTGATCAGCATCGGCACGCCGGCAAAGGGCGCGTCGGGATCGACGGAGGCCGCCATGGTGCGGGCCATGGCCTCGAGCGGGCGGACCACCGCGTTGAGTCGTGGATTGCGGGCCGCCATGCGGGCCAGCGCCGCCTCGGTCACTTCGGCCGGGCTCAGGGCACGGCGGCGGACCAGATCGGCGATGGCGAGTCCATCGAGCGCGTCATACTCGGGGAGGGGAAGTGACATGTGGCTATTGTCGCGGATCCCGCTGCCGGGCGCCAGAGCCCCCGCAGGGGCCGGCCGGTCCGTCGCGTTGTACGGTCCGCCTCGCTACTGTGCGGGATGTCGCTCGTCTCACTGCAGGATGTCCGTGTCGCCTTCGGGGGCCCCCCCGTGCTCCATCACGCCGATTTCGCCATCGAGCGGGGGGAGCGGGTGTGCCTCTTAGGGCGGAACGGCGCCGGCAAGAGCACCTTCATGAAGGTCCTCGACGGTACGCAGCTCCCCGACAGCGGGGCGGTGGTGAAGCTGGGCGGGATTACCATGGCGCGGCTCGATCAGGAGATGCCGCCGGTGCTGACGGGGTCGATGTTCGAGGTGGTGGCCGAGGGGCTGGGGGAGCGCGGCCGGCTGCTCACGGCCTATCACGCGGCGTCGCTGCGGGTGAGCGTTGATCACTCCGAGGCCGCCCTGCGCGACCTGGACCGGTTGCACCGCGCCCTCGATGCCGCCGATGCGTGGCAGCTACACATCCGGGTGGAAACGGTGCTCGAGCATCTCGGGCTCGACCCCGAGGCGCGGATCGAACACGCCTCCGGCGGACGCACCCGTCAGGCGTTGCTGGCGCGGGCGCTGGTGTGCGAACCCGATCTCATTCTGCTGGACGAGCCCACCAACCATCTCGATATCGAGGCGATCGAGTGGATGGAGGAGTACCTCACCTCGCGCGGGCTCACGCTGATCTTCGTGACGCACGATCGCGCGTTCCTGCGCCGCGTGGCCACCCGCATCGTAGAACTCGATCGCGGCCGCCTCGTGGACTTCGGCACCGACTACGACACGTATCTCGAGCGCAAGGACGCGATGCTCGCGTCGGAAGCGAAGTCGTGGGAGGAATTCGACAAGCGGCTGGCGAAGGAAGAGGTGTGGATCCGCACCGGCATTCAGGCGCGGCGCACGCGCAACGAAGGCCGCGTGCGCGGGCTCGAGGCGTTGCGGGTGGAGCGGTCGCAGCGTCGCGAGCGGGTGGGGACCACGCGGGCCCAGGCGCAGGACGCCGAGCGCTCCGGACGCATGGTGATCGAGGCGAACGCGATCAGCTTTTCGCATGGCCCCAAGCCGATCGTGTCGGCGCTCACCACCACCATCATGCGCGGCGATCGCGTGGGACTGGTGGGGCCGAACGGCTGCGGCAAGACCACGCTCATCAAGCTGCTGCTCGGCGACCTCGAGCCGCAGAGCGGTACCATCCGGCACGGCACCAATCTGGAGGTGGCGTACTTCGATCAGCGTCGCGAGCAGCTGGACCCCGAGCGCAGCGTGTTCGACAGCATCGCCGATGGCGCCGACTTCGTGACGATCGGGGGGCAGCCGCGCCACGTGAACGGCTACCTCCAGGACTTCCTCTTCCCGCCCGAGCGGGCCCGCACCCCGGTGCGCGCGCTCAGTGGCGGGGAACGGAATCGGCTGCTGCTGGCGCGCCTCTTCACGCGGGCTTTTAACGTGCTGGTACTCGACGAGCCCACCAACGATCTCGACATCGAGACGCTGGATGTGCTCGAGTCGTTGCTCAATGCGTTCTCGGGCACCCTGCTGCTGGTCTCGCACGATCGCGCCTTTCTCGACGCGGTGGTGTCCAGCACCCTGGTGTTCGAAGGGAAGGGCGTGGTACGGGAGTATGTGGGCGGCTACACCGACTGGTTGCGGCAGCGCGCCGTCGTGGCGCCGCCGCCGGGCGCCGCGGCGCCACGTCGCGCGGAGCCCGTGGCCGTGAGCACGTCCCCGTCGGCGAAGAAGCGGAAGCTGTCATACAAGGAGCAGCAGGAGCTGGCCGCGCTCCCCGATCGCATCGCGGCGGCCGAGGCGGAGCTGGCGCAGGGATACGCCTCACTGGCCGATCCGGCCGTGATCCGTGATCCGGCGGTGCTCGCAACGCTCCGCCGGCGCGTCGCTGAACTCGAGGCGGCCATTCCCGTCCTGATGGAGCGCTGGGAGGCGCTCGAAACGATCCTTGCGGAGTCGGCGCCGTCGTGACCGGGGGTTGCCATCCGGCGCGTTCCACTGGTACTTCCCTTACATGACGAGTCCTTCACCGGTCAGCGCCGGCCGCCGCGACGCGCCGCTCGCCTTCGTCCATTTCGGTCGATCGCTGATGGCGGCATCGGTCCTGTATCTGCTCGTGGTGGGGATACCGCTGGCCGCCATGATGCGCTTCGGCGAGAACTTCGGGGTCTGGCCGGCCACAGCGATCGGCATCGTGTCGCTGTTTCTCACGCCGCGCGCACTGCGCCCGCTCATGGTCGTTGCGCTGGCCACGATGCAGTACGTGGCGCTCGCGTTGTTCCTGCCCGCGCCGCTTCCGCTGCAGCTGCTGCTGATCGTCGCGCACATCGTGGGCGAGTGGGGCACCGTCGAACTCACCGAGCGGATGTTCCGGCGTCCCCCCGACCTTGAGCAGCCGAAAGAGCTCACCCGCTTCGCGGTGGTGGCGGGGCTGATCACGCTCCCGGCGGCGGCCCTGCTCGGCGGCACCGCCTTCGCCGCGCTGGGGCGTGGATCGTTGGCGTGGGAGGCCGTCCGATGGTGGGTTTCGGAGATCTCGTGGGTGCTGCTGCTCGTCCCCGCGCTGATGTACTTGCGCCGCCGGCAACTCGACACCACCCGCCGGACCGCGCGCGTGCAGGTCCTCGAGCGACTGTTCTTTTTTGAACTGCTGATTTTTCTGGGGGGGCTAGCGTCGTTAGCTCCCGCGACGGGCCGCATCCCCCAGGTCCCCCTCGGCATCTTCGTCAATCCGCTGCTCCTCTGGTCTGCGTTCCGCCTGGGCGTGGGCACCACCATGTGGGGCTCGATTCTGGTGGCCGTGGCGGTCGTGGCATCCACCCTGAGTGGGAACGGCATCTTCGGCCGGCTGCCGGGTGACACGTTCTATCGTCTGGCGTGGGCGCAGAGCTACGCGTTCATCATGGGGCTGTCGCACATTCTGCTTGCCCTCGCCGTCCGCCAGCGTCAGGTGGCGGAGGAGGACCGGGCGGCGATTCTGAAGGGGGTGCGGACGTCATCGGCGCGCCTGGAATCGTTTTTTGCGGGGGCACCTGAGGCGATTGCCGTGGTCGACGCCGACTCTCGGCTCGTGGCCGCCTCGCCGGCCGCCACGCAGCTGCTGGAGCACCTGCGACTGGCCGACGGAGGCGCGTGGTCGCGTGCACTGGCCGGTGACACGGTTACGCAGAATCTGCGGCTTGGGCCCGAGCAGGAGTACGCGGTGACGCTGCTCCCGCTGCGTGATACGGAGGGCGCGATCATCGGGGCCTCGGCCAGCGCCGTCAATCTCACCGATCTCCGCTCCCAGATCGCTGAGGAAGAGCGCAGTGCGCGGCTGGCCACGGTCGGCCGGCTCGCCGGCGGTATCGCGCATGATTTCAACAACATCATGATGATCATCCGCGGCAACCTGACGTTGCTGCAGGAGCGCATCCCGCCGTCGGATGCAAAGCGCGATGATGTGGATGAGGCGGCGGCCGCGGCGGATCGTGCCGTCGGGCTCACCCGCCAGCTGCTGGCGTATGCGCGCCAGCAGACCGTCGAACCGCAGTATCTGGATCTCGGCGTGCACGTCCAGCAGATGGCCACGATGCTCGAGCGGCTGCTGGGGGCCGATGTCTCGCTCGACGTGTCGGTGCGTTGCACGGACGCCGCCGTGTGGATCGATGAGTCCCAGCTCGATCAGGTCATCGTGAATCTATCGGTGAACGCGCGTGACGCGATGCCCGAGGGAGGTACGCTGCGTCTGTATGTGTCCGACGACGTGATCGATGCCTCACGCGCCGACGCGCTGTCCATGGCGCCGGGGCGCGTGGTCGTGCTCGTCGTCAAGGACGAAGGGCACGGCATTCCGCCCGATGCGCTGTCGCACGTGTTCGAGCCGTTCTTCTCGACCAAGGCGATCGGTGAAGGCACCGGCCTCGGGCTCGCCACGGTGGACGGTATCGTCCGGCAGGCCGGTGGGGCGATCAACGTGGTGTCGTCGCTGCAGCACGGTGCCACGTTCACGATTCACCTGCCGTACAGCCCGCCGCCGGTCGCCGCCGCCGTATAACATCCGCCCGCACTTCAGGAGTCCGCCGTGATCCGACCGTTCCGTGCCGTCCTCACGGCCGCCTCGTTGTGGTGCATCCCGCTGCTCCTGCCGGCGCAGCCCCGCGGGGTGAAGCCCACCACGCGTCAGCTCTTCCCCGCTGATCCGGCGGCTGGCGTCCCCGACCTCGGGGCGCTGGTGTCCGGCCGCACGAGTGAACTGGCGGACGTCGTCGCGCGCTTCTCGGCCGATCAGCAGGGGGTGCAGCGACGCTACGATGCCCCCGATTCCCCCGCGCAGCGGGCACGGATTCGCGCTTTCTACGGCGCGTGGCGCGCGCAGCTCGGCGCGCTCGCGTTCGACCGTCTCTCGCCGGAAGGGAAGGCGGACTATGTGCTGCTCGACAACCACCTGCGCTATCAGCTCGCGTTGATGGATCGCGCCGATGTACAGCGCGCCGAGGTGCGGCCGTTACTCCCGTTTGCCGACCGCGCGCTGGCGTTGCAGGACGCCCGCCGCGACCTCGTGACGATCAACGCGCAGGCCTCGGCGCGCACGCTGGCCGATCTGACGCGCGAGGTGGACAGCCTGCGGGCGCTGCTGGAGCCCATCCCCGCGCGGCCGGCGGGGGACAGCGCGAACGGCGCCGCGCGACCGACGCGGGTGCCAGCGCCGAAGGTGTCGCGCACCGTGGGTAATCGTGCTGCCGAGCAGTTGGATCAGATCCGCAACACCGTAGGCGTCTGGTATCGCTACTACAACGGCTACGATCCGCTGTTCTCGTGGTGGGCCGCCAACCCCTATCAGAAGCTCGATGAGGCGATGCGGCGCTACGCGACCACCATCCGCACGCGCGTGGTCGGCATCCAGCCCGCGCCCGTTGTGGCGGCCGCCGGTGGCGGAAGCGGTGGCGGCGCGGCGCAGGCACCGCGCAATGCGGCGGCGGCCAACGAGCCCATCATCGGCGATCCGATCGGCGCCGAGGGACTCGCCGCCGATCTGCGGCACGCCATGATTCCGTACACGGCGGATGAACTCATTGCGATTGCCGAGCAGGAGTACGCGTTCAGTCTGGCCGAAGCGAAGAAAGCGGCGCGCGAGCTTGGACTCGGCGATGACTGGAAGGCGGCGATGGAGCGGGTGAAGAACATGTACGTGGAGCCCGGGAAGCAGCCGGACCTCATCCGTGATCTCGCGAATGAAGCCGACGCCTTCTTTGCCGCGCACGATTGGGTCACCATCCCGGCGCTGGCCCGCGAGGATTGGCGCATGGAGATGATGTCGCCCGAGCGGCAGCGTGTCTCGCCCTTCTTCCTGGGCGGCGAAACGATCCAGGTGTCGTACCCGACCGATGCGATGACCGACGACGAGAAGCTGATGAGTATGCGCGGCAACAATCCGCACTTCTCACGCGCCACGGTCTTCCACGAGCTCAACCCCGGGCACCATCTGCAGGGGTTCATGACGGCACGCTACAACACACATCGACGCGTCTTCTCCACGCCGTTCTGGAACGAAGGACAGTCGTTGTACTGGGAGATGTTTCTCTGGGACCGCGACTTTCATGTCACGCCGGAAGACCGGCTGGGGGCGCTCGCGTGGCGCATGCATCGCAGCGCGCGCATCGTGTTCTCGCTCAGCTTCCACCTGGGCAAGATGACGCCGGAGCAGGCCATCGAGTACGTCGTGGACAAGGTGCCGTTCGAGCGTGCGAACGCCGAAGGGGAGATCCGTCGCTCGTTCAACGGCTCGTACTCGCCCATCTATCAAGCGGCGTACATGCTGGGGGGGCTGCAGCTCCGTGCGCTGTACGCCGAACTCGTGACCACCAAGCGGATGACCGACCGCGCGTTCCACGACGCCGTGCTGCGGGGTGGCCCGATGCCGATCGCGATGGTGCGCGCGCGCCTCGCCAACGTGCCGCTCACCCGTGACGGGGCGGCGCCGTGGCGCTTTGCCGACCGCCTGCCCGCGCCGCGTCCGTTTCCGTCGAAGTAGGAAGACCGGCTACCGCCCGGTGTCGAACACGGGCACCGGAACGAAGGGCAGAATCGTTGCCCCGAGGGCGGCGTCGGCAGCAAATGGTGCGGTCCAGCGCTCGAACGCCCGCCAGGTGGCAGCGCTCCACCGTGACGCGTCGGGTGGCAACGACAGCATCTGGTGCCGGTCGGTGCGCGCCACGCGAGCGTCGGCGGGCGACCGGCGGTCGATGAGCAGCACCGGCAGCGCCAACGCGTTGATGGTGGCCCATGGATCGCGGGGGAGCAGGGCGCGGATGGCGCGCCAGCTGTAGCGCCGGGTCACGGCCCCGTCAGGGCGCCGCATGAGCTGATACGCCACCGGCAGCCGGTCCGCCATATGCAACCCCAGCCGGTTGAGCAGCTGCTGGGTGCGCCGTCGCCGCGTATGCCACTGCAGCGGCGGGCCGTCGTCGGTGGTGGCGGGCTCGATGGCGCCGAGTGTGAGGAGCGGATCGATCAACGCGAGCCCCTGCACGGGTGGCACATTCGCGCGGGCCGCGTACCCCAGTGCGGGGCCCGCCCCCTGCTGCACGCCCAGCAACAGCACCGGTCCCGACGGATTGGCCCGCTTCAGCTCGCGCACCACCGTGGCGAGATCGTCGTGGTACTGCGCGTCGTGGTCCAGCCATCCCCGCGCGCCTCCGGAGCGCCCGTTGCCGCGCAGGTCCAGAAACAGCACGTTCAGCCCGGACAGGCGACGTAGCGAGTCGCCGGTCTGCGCCGCCAGCGAATCGTGGGCGCCGAGCCCGTGCAGGACGACGATCGTGCCGCGTGAGTGCGCGAAATACTGCGTGGCGTAGAGCGGCACGCTGTCGGGCATCACGAACGACCGGAACGCCACCGTGCTGCCCACGACGGGCATGCCAACGATCGGGGTGCGGTCGATCTGCCGCCGCCACGCCAGCGGCGGGGCACCGGTACCCAGTCCAACGCCCACCCCGGCGCCGAGGGCGACCCCCAGCGCGACGACGGCCGCGGTGATCCCTCGGACGGTGCGCCGCGTGGGCGTCAGCGCCGCTCCATCATGCCGCGCGGCGTCAACGCGCCGCTCACGAGAACACCGGCGTGATGCCGAGGTTCTCGAACAGGAACGCGTAGACGTCGGCCATCTCGTCGATCTGTTTGCTCAGTGACGAACTGCCGTGTCCCGACTGCGTCTCGATCCGGATAAGCACCGGGAGCGGACCGCGATGCGCGTCCTGCAGGCGAGCGGCAAACTTGAACGAGTGCGCCGGGACCACCCGGTCATCGTGGTCGGCGGTCGTGATGAGCGTGGCGGGATACGCCGTGCCGTCGCGCAGGTTGTGCAGCGGCGAATAGGCGTGGAGATAGCGGAATCCCTCGGCGTCATCACTGGAGCCGTAGTCGGCAATCCAGTTCCAGCCGATCGTGAACTTGTGGAAGCGCAGCATGTCCATCACGCCCACGGCGGGCAGGGCCACGCGCGCCAGCGAGGGGCGCTGCGTCATGATGGCCCCCACCAAAAGGCCGCCGTTGGAGCCGCCCGCGATCGCCAGCTTGTCGCTGCACGTGTAGCCGGCACTGATCAGCCACTCGGCCACCGCCGTGAAATCGTCGAACACATTTTGCTTGCGCTCCTTCATTCCGGCCTGATGCCACGCTTCGCCGTATTCGTTGCCGCCGCGGAGGTTGGCCTGCACGTACACGCCCCCCTGTTCGAGGAACGCGACGCGCATGGCGCTGAAGGCCGGCGGCAGTGAGACGTTGAAGCCGCCGTAGCCGTACAGCATGGTGGGGTTGGTGCCGTCGAGCACGAGTCCGCGCCGGGCCACGACAAAGGCCGGCACCCGCGTCCCGTCCTTGCTTGGGACGAAGATCTGCGTGGTCTCGAACTGGCTGGGATCGAAGGGCAGCGTGACGTCGCGGTACTGCGTGCTCACGCCGGAGGCGATGTCGTACTCGTACACCGTG
>JARIEV010000109.1 GCA_031127225.1 Gemmatimonadota bacterium
TTCGCACCACCATGTGGGTCTGCCGCTGCGCTTCCAATGCGTCGTTCCCGATGTTGGCGCGTCCCACCGATACCACCCAGAACGTCGTTTGCGTGAGCCGCTGCACGCGCACCCGCGCCGTATCACCCTGCGCCACGAACACGTTGGTCGAGTCGATGGCACCGATGGCCATGCCTTTCGGTGGCGGCAGGTTCCGGGCACGGTCCCAGCGCGAGATCTCCTGATTGAGCCCGAATTCGGCCACCGCGAACGCGCGCTGCTCCACCAGCGCATTGCGCCCGGCGCGGAAGTCCTGCATCGCGCTCAGCACGGCCCCCGTGGAGAGAATAGCCAGCACCACCACCACGATGAGCGTGATCAGCAGCGCCGAGCCGCGCCGGATGCGGCGGGTGACGGGTGTGGCAACGCGGCCGGTCATTGGCGGTTCCTCAAGGCGATGCGGAAAGCAAGCGAATCGGTGAGGCTGGTGGTGCTGCTGCCGGTGCCGAAGGTGCCGGAGCTGCTGGCGCCGCGTGCCCGCAGGATCAAATCGATGCGCGACACAGAGCGACCCATGGCCGCGTTGGTCACCGCGGCCCCCAGGCTGTCGAAGTAGGTGAAGCGGAGGCCGCCGTTCGTGCCGCTCGGCGCGTCATACGGCCCGCTCACCGGCGTGGCCGTCTCCCACGCGCCACCGATGTACTGGGCGCGCGTGAGGTAGTACCGCCCGCTGGTTTGCGCCGCGAGGGCATACCGGACGCTGCGGGTAAAGCGGAGCGCCGCCCCCACCACGATGGAGTCGGACAAATTCGGGGACACCGAGACGCGGAAGCGCGGCTTGGTGGCGTCGAGCGTCGCGTCGGTCAACGCCGATCCGGGGCAGTATGCGGTGCTCTGCGCGATGTTGGTCACACGCAGCGGCACCCACACGTCATCTTCGGCGCCGCGCGAGAGGCTGTCGTTGAACGCCCAGATCGTGTCGCCGGCCTGTGGCATCGCGTACCAGCTCGTGATCGTGCTGCGCGCCATGTTGAGGGGGGGCAGGTCGATCGCGCTGTTGCTCGGCCGCGCGCACACCGCCGAGGCGCCCAGCACGGCCCGGAACGTGAGCGCGGTCTCGTTGAACGTGGTGAGATCGCCCCCGGCGGACGAGATCGAGCGCAGGTCGGCGGGCACGAGGCTCATGGCCGTCCGCAGCTCGCGGCGCATACCGATCTGTTCGTTGGTGCGCTGGTAAAAGCGCTGCTGCCCCAGCATCAGGCGCGAGAGGATGATACCAACCACCGAGACGATGATCATCGTGACGAGCAGCTCCACGATGGTGAAGCCGCGTCGGGGCGTCGTCGAGGCGGCGATCAGTCGCGACACGGAATCACCATGGTGTAGAGCAGGGGATTGGCGCGCCGCAGGATCGTGATGCGCACGGCGATCGTCTTGATGTTGCGGCCGTCGGTCACGGTCCACGACTCGGTGACGCCGCGCGTCGTGCTGTTGCCAGTGGCCGCACCGCCGGCGAGTTGATTGCACGACAGGCTGGTGAGCGAATCGAGCCGCGCCTGCGCCACGCTCGCCGCCACGGTCTGGCGCACGCCGCCGCCCATTTCGGAGGCCACGGCGGCCGCGCTGCCGACCAGCCCGCCAACGGCCACCGTGATCATCACGATCGCCACCAGAATCTCGACCAGCGAGATGCCGCGACGGGGGGTGGGCGTGCCACCACGCTGGGGGCGCGTCATAACTGGCACCCCTGGGGAAGAATGACGCCGGCCGGACTGATGCAGAGGGTGTCGGCGCCGGCCGACGTGGAGAGCTGGTACTTCAGCACCGAGGCCGGTGTCGGCGAGAGCATGCCGCGCGCGTCGAACTGCAGCGAGGTTGGCGCGCCGGCGATGGGGGTGAGCGTAATCCCGAGATCGCCGTCCAGCCGGACCGGGCCGAACACGTTGACCGAGGTGGCGTTGAGGCCGCTCATCACGGACACGCGGGCCGTCGATCCGTCCAGGGTGAGCGTGGACGTCTTGCCTTTCTGCAGCGAGGCCGAGCGGGCCGCAGAAAACGCCGCCGAGAGTTGCTGATGACCGGCGCGCAGGGTGGTGCTCGTTTTGATGCGCGCGATCTGTGGCACGGCCAGCGCGAACAGGATCGCGGCCACGCCCATGACGAGCAGGGTCTCGATCATGGTGAAGCCCAGCCGGCGGCGGAGCGGAGCGCGCGAAGTCATTCGGGGTCCGGAGAACGAAGAAGGGGGGCCGTGACGGAATCGGGTCGACGTGGTCCACCCGTCACAGTGCCGCCGCATGATAGACACAGTGAGGGGCGAACTCGTCACACACCATTCCAGTCGCGGCACACGCCCTCACAATAGCGATCATGGTGTGACCGCGGTGAGCCGCCTGCCGTGCGCCGCTCCCGGTCAGCCGCCTGCCGCGCCGGGCGGCGTCCAGCGCCACACCGGCTTCGGCGCCGGTTCCGCCACCGCCGTCTCGGCACGCTTCGGTGTCGCGCCGGGGCCGGCCTTCCGCTTGGCCGCCGGTCTGCCATTGCGCGCGGCGGTCCCCGTGGCCGTCCCCGCCGCCGTCCCCGTGGCGCGGCCGTCGCCGTTCCGCTCGAACAGGGCATCCGGCTCCACCGCCAACACGTCGCACAGCGCATCCAGAATGTCGGCGCCGAAGGTCTCCAAGCGCCCCTCCATCTCCACCAAGCGGTAGGCCGTGGAGATACTGATGCGCCCGGTCGAGCGCTTGGCGATGGCATACGCGGTGAGGCCACGCGCATGCATGAGTTCGGGGAGTCGCAGTCGCATGCGGAGAATGTGCCGGGTATTCCGGCTGTTCGCAATGCCGGCGTTCGGAGGTTGTGAGGAGGTCCCACGGCGTGGTCGCTCCCGCCGCACCCGAACGCAAAACGGGCGACCACGTTCGTGGCCGCCCGTTTCACTTGACTCTCAACATCTCAGCTCCCGGGGAGGGACTCGAACCCCCGACAGGGTGATTAACAGTCACCTGCTCTACCTGGCTGAGCTACCCGGGAATAACGACGGCCGTCGCCGCCGTCCTGCCCAACCGCGAACGGCCGAGCAAGAGCCTCATAGTATCGTCGCCCCGCCGCACTGAGTCAAGCGGGGAGCACCGACTTGAGCCACCGACCGGTATGGGACGCCGCCACCTGCACGATCTCCTCCGGCCGTCCCATCGCCACCAGCGCGCCGCCGCCGTCGCCGCCGTCGGGGCCCATATCCACGATCCAGTCGGCCAGCTTGATCACGTCCAGGTTGTGCTCGATCAGCAAAAGCGTGTGCCCCTGATCCAGCAGCCGCTCGAACACCTGCGCCAGCTTCCGGATATCCTCCAGATGCAGCCCCGTGGTGGGCTCGTCCAGCACGTACAGTTTGCGGGCGCCGCCGCGGGCGGTGAGCGCCAGTTCGCGCGCGATCTTGAGCCGTTGCGCCTCGCCCCCCGACAGCGTGGTGGCCGGCTGCCCGAGCCGCAGATACCCCAGCCCCACCTGCTGCACATGCCACAGCGCCTGCGCCAGTTTGTCTTCGCGCGGGAACACCTTGATCGCCTCGTCCACCGTGAGCTCCAGCACGTCGGCGACGGTGCGGCCGCGTACCCGCACCTCGAGCACGTCGGGCTTGAACCGCTTACCGCCGCAGGCGTCGCACGGCACGAACACGTCGGCCATGAACACCATCTCCACCTCCAGCGCACCGGCGCCTTCGCACTGCTCGCAACGGCCCCCGGCCACGTTGAACGAGAAGTGCCCCGGCCCGTAGCCGCGCGTCTTCGATAGCGGCGTCTCCGCGAACAGCTTCCGGATCTCGTCGTACGCCTTCACGTACGTGACCGGGTTGGAGCGCGGCGATTTGCCGATCGGGCTCTGGTCCACCAGCACCACGTCGTCGAGAAACTCCGCCCCCGACAACGACGCAAAGGTGCCCACGGTCTCGCCCAGATGCTCCTTGGCCGAGTGCTCGCCGTGCAACTGCGCCTCCACGGCGTGGAAGAGAATGTCGTGCACCAGCGTGCTCTTCCCCGAGCCCGACACCCCGGTCACCACCGTCAGCGCCCCCAGCGGAACACGCACGTCCACGCCGTGCACGTTGTTGGCGCTGGCGCCTTTCAGGTCGAGCCAGCGCGGTCCCACGGCGCGCCGCTTCGCGGGCAGGGGAATCGTGCGGGCGCCGGTGAGGTACTGCCCGGTGAGTGGGCTGCTGGCGATGTCGGCGATCGGGCCGGCAAACACGACCTCACCGCCCCCCTCGCCGGCGTGGGGCCCCAGCTCCACCATGTAGTCGGCGATGCGCATCGCTTCGAGATCATGCTCCACCATGATCACGGTGTTGCCGTGATCACGCAGGCGCATGAGCAGCGCCAGCAGCTTGTCGAGGTCGCGCGGGTGCAGTCCGATGCTGGGTTCGTCCAGCACGTAGGTGGCATCCACCAGCGCCGCCCCCAGCGCGTTCGACAGCGTAATGCGCTGCGCCTCGCCACCCGACAGCGTGCGCGTGGCGCGATCGAGCGTGAGGTACGTGAGCCCTACGTCGGCCAGAAAGCGCGTGCGGCTGCGCGCCTCACGCAGCACGGCCTCGGCGATCTGTGTTTCGGCGGGACTCAGCGACAGCGTATCCAGCCACACGAGCAGGTCGCGCACCGGCAGCTGCGTCACCTCGGCAATGGTGCGCTCCTGCACGCGCACCGCCATGGCGTCGGGCTGCAGTTTACTGCCGCCGCAGTCGCGGCAGGCGCGCGCACTCTGGTACTTCCGCAGGAAGATGCGGATGTACTGCTTGTAGCGCTTCTCTTCGAGCGCCTCGAGAAACGGAAAGATGCCGGTGTACGCGCGCGACTTGCTGCGCAGCAGCTGCTCGCGGGCTTTCGCCGGCAGGGTCTTCCACGCCGCATCCGGCGACACGCCCAGCGAGCGCGCGAATTCCACCACCGTGCGCCGCTGCTTTTCGTAGCGCGGGGCCGTCCACGGATCGATCGCGCCCTCGCGCACCGAGCGCTCCTGGTTGGGCACGATCAGCGCCTCGTCGTAATCCAACGTGGCGCCGAAGCCGTTGCAGGTGGGACAGGCGCCGCGCGGATTGTTGAATGAGAACAGCTGCGGCGATGGCGTGGGTGCGCGCGTGCCGTCGTTGGGGCACTCAAAGCGCTCGGTGAACGCCAGACGCGACACGGGCACGTTGCCGGTGCTCGCCCGCAACGCCTCCGGCGGCAGCACCGGCTCGGGGAAGAGCAGCACGGTGTCGCCGTCGCCCTCGGTAAACGCGGTCTGCACGGCATCGGCAATGCGGCCGCGCGCCGAGGCGTCCACGCGCAACCGGTCGATCACGATCTGCACCTCCCCGGATGCCGCCAGATCGATCCCCTCGGCGTCCACGTCGTCCAGATGCACGATGCGCTCGCCCAGCGCCACCCGCACCAGCCCGCGCGCCCGCAGATTTTCGGCGATCACGGCGTGCGTCACTTCAGTAGAACGGATTAACGGACAGGCCACCATGAAACGCGTCCCCTCGGGGAGCGCCATCACGGCATCGGTGACCGACTGCACCGTGTCGGGGCGCAGCGCGCGGCCGCACACCCGGCAGAACGTGTGTCCCACCCGTGCCCAGAGCAGCCGCAGATAATCGTAGATCTCCGTGGCCGTGCCCACGGTGGACCGCGACGTGCGCGTGGGGTTCTTCTGCTCGATGGCCACCGCCGGCGACAAGCCTTCGATGGAATCGACGGCCGGCTTTTCCATGCGCTCGAGAAACTGGCGCGCGTACGCCGACAGCGACTCCACGTAGCGCCGCTGGCCCTCGGCGTAGATGGTGTCGAAGGCCAGCGACGACTTGCCCGAGCCCGACACGCCCGTCACGACCGTAATGGCGCGGCGGGGAATGTCGAGGTCGAAGCCTTTCAGGTTGTGCTGACGGGCCCCACGGATACGGATGCGATCCTTCATGCCGTGAAAACTATCGAGGCCGCCGTTTAGATTCCGATTTTCATGACGGATGCGGCACTTCCCGGGGACGACGCGCACGGTAAGGCGTACGACGCACGGCTGATGCGGCGGTTGCTGGCGTACGTCCGCCCCTACCGTCCCCTCGTCGCGGCGGCGCTGGCGTGCCTCGTGGTGCAGTCGGGGATGCAGGTGGTCGGACCCCTCCTCACGCGGTGGGTGATCGACCGGGCGCTGCCGGCGCGCGATGCGGGGCTGCTGATGCAGGTGGCGCTGATGTATGCCGCGCTGCTGGTGGGGCAGTTCGCCGCCGCGTTCGGCCAAACGGTGGTGACGGCGCTGTTGGGGCAGCGGGTGATGCGCGACCTGCGCCGGGCGCTCTTTGCCCGCTTGCAGCAGCTCCCGGTGGCCTACTTCGACCGCCATCCGGTGGGGCGCCTGGTCACCCGTGTGACCAGCGATGTCGAGGCGCTGAACGAGCTGTTCACCTCGGGCGTGGTGGAGGGGATCGGGGATCTGGTCACGCTGGTCGCGATCGGCGTCGTGATGCTCGTGGTGGACTGGCAGCTCGCGTTGGCGGCCTTTGCGGTGATCCCGCTGGTGCTGCTCGCCTCCCGCGCCTTTCAGCGGCGCGTACGCACCTCGTATCGCGACATCCGCACCCGCGTCGCACGGCTCAACGCGTTTGTGGGTGAGCGGCTGGGTGGCATGCGGATCGTGCAGCTGTTCGGCCGCGAGGCGCGGGAGCTCGCGCGCTTCGACGCGCTCAATGTGTCGCACCGTGATGCGCAGCTCGCCTCGGTCCGGGTGTACGCGCTGTATTTCCCCGTCATCGAGTTCCTCACCACCTTCGCGCTCGCCAGTCTGCTGGTGTCGGCGGGGTGGCGGGTGGGGAGTACGGCACTCACCGTGGGCACGGTGGCGGCGTTCCTGCAGCTGGTGCGTCGCTTCTTCCAGCCGCTGCAGGATCTCTCGGAGAAGTACAACCTGCTGCAGGCGGCCATGGCGGCGTCGGAGCGCATTTTCGGGCTGCTCGACACCCCCGCGGCGGCCGGCGTCGCGCCCACCCCGGATCGGGCGGCGCGTGTCGCGGCGCTCCGGGCGGCTGGCGTCACCGTGGAGTTCGACAACGTGTGGTTTGCCTACGACCGCGAGCAGGGTGTCATCGAGGATGTCACGCCGCACGGCGCGGCACCCGACGCCCTGCCGACCGAGCTCACGTGGGTGCTGCGCGGCGTCAGTTTCCGCGTGGGGCCCGGGGAGTCGCTGGCGCTGGTGGGACATACGGGGGCCGGGAAAACCACCATCGTCAATCTGCTGCTGCGCTTCTATGAGCCGCAGCGCGGGCGCATTCTGGTGAATGGCGTGGACATCCGCGCGCTCCCGGTGGATGTGCTGCGGGCCGTCATCGGATATGTGCAGCAGGACATCTTTCTCTTTGCCGGGGACGTGGCCGGGAATATCCGTCTCGATGCCGCGCTCGATGACGACGCGCTGCGGGCGGCCGCGGTGCGGGTCGGGGCCGACCGAGTGATCGACCGGCTCCCCGGCGGGTGGCACCATGCGCTGACCGAGCGCGGCGGCGGCGTCAGCGTGGGGGAGCGGCAGCTGCTGGCCTTCGCACGCGCGGTGGCCGCCGATCCCGCGCTGCTCATTCTCGATGAAGCCACCAGTGCGGTGGACCCTCACATCGAGGCCGCAATTCAGGGGGCGGTGTCCGAGCTCATGCGCGGTCGCACCACGATCGCCATCGCGCATCGCCTCAGCACGATCGTGGACGCCGACGAGATCCTGGTGCTGCACCACGGTGAGGTGGTCGAACGCGGGACGCACCGGCAGCTGCTGGACCGGCGCGGGCTGTACGACCGGCTCTTTCGATTGCAGGTCGGCACGCGGCCGGAGGCTGGATTGCCCGGCGGCGATCTGTCCGCCGACGCGGGGGCGCGCTTGCCAACCGGCGCCGCGCTCGGGTAGCTTCGCTTCGACGTTCCACTTCCCGGACGTCACCGTCAGACAGACTCCTTCCCATCCACGTGCAGCTATCCGTCGCCGCCGGCACCGATGTCGGGCGCATTCGGGCTGGCAATGAAGACAGCCTTTACGCCGACGCCGATCAGGAGCGCGGGCTCTTCATTGTAGCCGATGGCATGGGCGGTCACGCCGCCGGTGAAGTGGCCAGTGAGATGGCCGTCCAGATCGTGGCGCGTGACCTCACCAACGTGCGCGACCTCGCCGGCCACGAGCCGCTGGCGCGCATGGGTGATGCCCTCAAGGCCGCCAATCGCGACATCTACGAGCGGATGATTCGGGAATCCGATAAGCAGGGGATGGGGACCACTGCCTCCTGCATGGTGATCGGTCAGGGCCGTTGGATCATCGGGCACATCGGTGATTCGCGCATTTACTTGCTGCGGGCCGGCATGCTGCGGCAGCTCACCAAGGATCACTCGTACGTGCAGGAGCAGGTCGATGCCGGCTTCCTCACGCCGGAGCAGGCCCGCTACCACCCGTACAGCAACGTGATCACCCGTTGCGTGGGGGCCAATGCGGCGGTGGAAGCCGACGTGCTGGACGGTGAGATCCAGAACGGCGACCTCTACCTGCTGGCCTCCGATGGCCTCACGGGCATGGTCGAGGATCCCCAGCTCAAGAAGATCCTCGAATCGAAGCAGTCGCCGGGGCGCATGGTCGATGCCATGATCACCGAGGCCAATCGACGCGGCGGCCTCGACAACATCACGGCAATCGTGGTGCACGTGCTGCAGGTCCATGGCACGGGGCCCGCGACCACTACCGGTGAGCAGGCTGCCATCCCGCATGCCTGAGGAATCGGTCGGGGAGGTTGCCGAGCTGTACCTTGGCAACCTGTTGTACGCGCTCGAGCGGTGTGCGCTGTCGCTCGAAGCCGACGACAAGCCGCTCGATGCGGCGTTCTACCGTGGCATCGGCCGCAAGCTCGCCGACGCGCACGGGCGCTCTTCACCTCGTGCTCCCGCCTCGTCATGATGCTGCCGCTGCCTCCGCGCCGTCCGGCGCGCTCCGATCGCCGCGCTGGCCGTCCGGCGCTGTTCTGTGGCGTGCGGCGTGCCGTGGTCGCCCTGGCCGCCCTGATGCTCCCGCTGGCCGTGGTCCCGGGCGTGGCGGCGGCTGCCCCGGCCGGATGTCTGCCGGCGGCGGATAGCACCCTCATGGCGCTGTTCAGCAGCGGGCAGACGTTCCCGGACTTTCTCGCGGCCGCCAAGGCGCGTCGTGAGGGATGGCTGGGCAAGGCGGACAGCGCGCGGGTGGACGAGGCGCTCGTGGCGCGCGCCAAGGCCGTGGGCGGCACGTGGCATCTGCTGGTCGTGGCCATCGACGCCTGCGGCGACTCGATGAACAACGTGCCGTATCTCGCCAAGCTGGCCGAACTCGTGCCGGGCATCGACCTCCGCATCGTGCTGCCGGTTCAGGGGCGTCCGGTGCAGGACACCCATCGGTCACTCGACGGCCGCACCGCGACCCCCACGTTCGTCCTGCTCGATGCCGCCGGCAACGACATGGGGTGCATCGTGGAGCTGCCCCGCCCTATCCGTGACTGGGCGCATGGCGTGCGGGGGCGCGTGAGCAGTGATTCGCTGCACGCCGGCATCCGCACCTTCTACGCCGCCAATCGCGGCGTGGCGATCACCACCGAAGCGGTGGAGATGCTGGAAGCGGCCAAGGCTGGCACCCCCCACTGCGCCCGCGGCGCGCGGCCGTAACCGCGCGCCGGACGCCGGTCAGCGCAGCAGCGGCGCGCCGGCGTCGAGTCGCGCCCGTACCGTGTCGGCTTCTTCGCGCAGCACCGCCAGCACGCGTTCGGACGGCACGGGGGCCCGGTCAATGGTGAGCACGCGCAGGCGGCGCGCACTGCGGTAGAGCTCGTCGCTGAGGCGGGGCAGGTTGATGGCCCCTTCCCAGCCATCGGCGGTGAGTTGCTCCACCCGTCCGTCGCGACGCTGCACGGGCATGTCGAGGCCAAGCATCTGCGTCTTGGCCGGGTAGTCCAGGAGCACGGCACCCACCGGTAGCCCGAGCTCGCGGGCGAAGGCGTCTTCGACGCGCCGGGTAAGGTGGAAGTCGCTGGCGATCCATTCCCCCACGTCGTCGCCCAGCGTGGCCGCCGGGCATTCATAGGCGCGCTTGTGCAGGCGGCGGAAGCGCAATCCGTCCAGCATCGCGCGTGCTTCGATTGGCAGCGAGGGCACGTCGAGGTGCACCAGCAGCCCCTCATCGGTGTAGTGCGCCACGCGGTCGGGGGCCACGTGCCCCGAGTCGAGTGCGACCGCCACGAGGCGCTTGTACATCGCGGTGGCGCTGCGCACGGCGTGGTGCCAGTACACGTTGCGGTACATCTGGTACTTCGCGAACAGCAGTGACTCGAGGGCCGAGAGCCCCTTTTCGTGCACGCCAATCGTGCCGCCGGCGTGACTCGCCGACGGCACGATCACCAGCGAATTCAGCAGACGGTCCACGTCGATCTCGCCGTACGGCACGCCGCACATGGTGGCATCGCGCTTCAGATACTCGATTTTGTCGAGGTCGAGTGACCCGGAAATCAGCCCTTGCAGCGGGTGCGCGCTGCGTCCCGTGATCAGGGCGAACACCTCCTCGGGGGCCGAGTCGCCCAACGCCTGCCGCAGAATGTGCGCGATGGGGCCGGACGTGATCAGCGGATACGCCACCTGTTCGTGGTGGGTGACGCCGATTTCCTCGAGCGCATGGGAAAACGGATAGTGCCCCACGTCGTGGAGCAACGCCGCCGCGCGCACGATTTGTTGGGCACGGGCGTCGATACCCTGCAGCGCCCCCCGCTCATCGAGCAGGCGCAGCGCCACTCCCGCGAGATGCCAGGCTCCCAGTGCATGCTCGAATCGGGAATGCGTGGCCCCGGGGTACACCAAAAAGGCGAGTCCCAGCTGGCGCACGTAGCGCAGGCGCTGCACGACGGGGGTCTCGAGCAGCGCCAGCGCCAACGGGTCGAGGCGGATGTTGTTCCACAGCGGATCGCGAAGAATCTCCATACCCAAACATATGAAGGGGGACCGTCAGTGGGGCGTCATCCCGTTCGCCCCCCGGCGGCAACGGCACCAAATCCCGCGGGCGTTCGTTGGTCGCAGAATCGTGCGGACGGCCTCGCATCAACGAAATCCGGACGCCCCGTGTAAATGCCTCATGCAGGACGACGTCGCCGGTGGCGCCGTCGGCGCGCCGCGAGATGTCTTCTTAACGCGGACGCGGTCCCTTCGTCCAATTGTCGTGACCTACTCTTCCGTTTTTTTCAAACGGCTCCTCGGCGCCGTGGGGTTGCTGCTCGTGTGCAGCCTTCAGTTGGCCGCCCAAGCCGTCGATATCATCCGCGGCCGCGTGCTCGGTACCGACGCGCAGGCCATTCCCAACGTGCTCGTCACCGCGACCACGCTCAGCGGCAACGTCAGCCGTACCGCGCGCACCGACAAGAACGGGCGCTACACCATCTCCTTCCCGGGCGGGGAAGGCGACTACTGGGTGACGTTCTCGGCCGTCGGACTCGGTCCGCGCCGCTACCAGGTCAAGCGCACCGCCGATCAGGAAATCCTGATTGCCGATGCTCGCATGACGCCCGCGACGATCACGCTCGACGCTGTGCAGGTCACGGAGCGGGCCGCCGCGTCACGCAGCGACACGGTAACCGACGTGTCTGGTACCGAGAAGGCGGTTGACGATGCGGCCGCTGGATTCCTCACCGCCGATCAGATGGGCGATCTCGCGGCGATGGCCTCGGCCATCCCCGGCGTCCAGTTGCTGCTCGGCGCCGATGGCGCGTCCGATGCCTTTTCAGTGTTCGGCTTGGGCGGCGACCAGAACAATACGCAGCTCAACGGCCTCAACTTTGGTGACGCGGCCCTGCCACGTGACGCCAGCGTGATGACGTCGCTCGCGACGTCGTCGTACGACGTGTCGCGCGGTGGATTTTCCGGCGGCCAGTTGCAGGTGCGCACACGGTCCGGCTCGAACTTCATCCGGCGCAGCCTGAGCGGCAATCTCATCACGCCCCAGATGCAGTGGCTCGACCAGACGGGGCTCGCGACCGGTCAGCAGTTCACGAACATGTCGCTGGGCGGCTCGGCGTCGGGACCGATCAAGGCCGACCGTGCCTTCTTCAACTCGTCGTTCCAGTACGACCGGCGCCTGCAGGACCTGCAGACGCTGCTGAGCGAAAGCTCGCTGGGCTTCGAGACGGCCGGCGTGGCCGCGGACTCCGTCGCGCGTCTGCTCAGCATTCTCGGCTCCAGCAACGTGCCGATCACCGTGGGCGGCTACTCGCCGCAGCGCATCGTGAATCGCGCCACGGTCCTCAACAGCTTCGACTACGTGCAGGCCAATTCCAATCGCGGAAACACCTTCGCGATCACGCTGTCGGGCAACTACTCGGGCACGGCGCCCGTGGGCGGCGGTGGTGGCGGGTTCGGTGGATTCGGCGGCGGCGCCGCGAGTCTCTTCACGCCCACGCGCGACGGCACGCGCGATAACTACGGCGGTGCCCTGCAGGCGCGTCACAGCGGCTTGCTCGGCTTCAAGGGCATCTTCACCGAAAGCACGATCGGCTACAGCATGAGCCGCAATGCCTCGGATCCGTTTGCGGTCCTTCCGGCTGGTACCGTGCGCGTGAACTCGCAGTTGGTCGATGGGTCCGCGGCAGTCAGCAGCTTGCTGTTCGGTGGGTCGCCGAGTCTGAACACGGCGTCGACCAACGCGTCGTTGGCGGCCAACAACACCATGTCGTGGTTCTCCAACGACAACCGGCATCGCGTAAAGCTCACCAGTGAGCTGCGTCGCGACGCATTCTCGCAGAACGTCGCGTTCAATCAATACGGGTCGTTCAGCTACAACTCGCTGACCGACCTGCAGGCCAACGCGCCGGCCTCGTTTACCCGGACGTTGTCACCACGCACGCGCACTGGCAGCCAACTCGTTGGCGCCATGTCGCTGGGCGATGCCTGGCGCCCGACGAACGATCTCCAGGTGCAGTACGGCGTCCGCGTGGACGGCAATCATTTCTCGAAGGGACCGCAGACGAATCCCGCCGTGCTGTCTGCGTTCGGCCTGGACAACGCCGAGACGCCGAATCGCCTTTATGTAAGTCCGCGCGTCGGATTCTCGTGGACGGTCGGACAGGCCGATC
>JARIEV010000110.1 GCA_031127225.1 Gemmatimonadota bacterium
CGATTCGCGCGAGGTTATTGAACAGCACCGTTGCCTCATGGTTGCCGTGCAGCACCGCCGGCACGCCGTTCGTGCTGCTGCGGGCCGCCAGCTGGCGTGCCAGTTCCTCCGCCTTTCGCAAGAACTCTTCGTACGCTTCCGCACCCTGCCGACTCTGCTCGATGAGATCGTCCAGCAGCGTCGACATGCGCCCCAGCCATCGCGAGGGCGCGGTCAACGCCCCCCGGGAAGCAGCGCCCTGATCCCGAAGTACGCCACCGCGTCTTTCACGGTGGAGACCAACCGTGGGAGGAGCCCCATGTGCCGGTCGGTGACGTACTCCATCGAGAGCATCACCCGATCCTCACCGGCGCCGCAGGGTGTCACCATGTGCCAGCAGCGATCGCCGTTGAACACCACGAGCGTGCCGGGATGACTGGCCACCCGCACCTCCTCCTCGGGTCGCGCCCCGCTCTTGTGGTACAGACGGGCCACGAGCTCGCTGCGCGATTGCTGGACGAGCCCGAGGAGCACCGTGAAGCGCTGGCCCCGGTAGAAGCTGGTGTCGTAATGCCAGCCGATGTGATCCCCGGCCTCGGTGTAGTAATACAGCGCGCAGGCGTGGGCGTCCGACTCGGGACACGTGAGCAACGTGGCGCCCGTGAGCGCCGAGAGCCACGCGATGAACGCGGGCGAGTGATAGAGCGCGTGGATCGTCGGCGCGTGCCGGCGCACATCGAAGTACGATACCGAACCCCCTTTCTTCATCCCCGGGACAAAGTTCCGGTTGATGCTCCCGCGGAGCGCGTTCGCCTCGGCCACCAGCGGGGCGAGTGCCGCCGCGCCAAGGAACTCCTCGAGCACGGTGAACTCCTCGCGCTCGAGGTGGGCCGGACGGAGCCGGATCGGGTCAGCGGCGAATGACGCGGTCATCGGGGTCATGATCGGGAGGATGGTACCAGCGCGGCGGTGCGCTTGGCGGCGACGTGCCATCCCCACGCGATCACCGCCACAACGTACGTCGCGAGGTAGGCGCCCTGCTCGGCAACCGGCCACACGTCGGCGGTGGGCACGCCACCGAGACGCGCCACCCAGACGGCAAAAAAGCGCCACCCCGCCATCACCATCACCACCTGGCCCAGCGCGCGGTCCGGCGTGCGTCGCGCGACCATTAGGGTCAGGAGCAGCAGCAGGGGGATCTTGGCGAGGATGACCGGCAGGAACCACGGGACCTGCATCTCCACGAGGTGGGCGGGGAAGAGGAGGTACAGAAAGCCCCACTCGAGATTGCCGGCGAGTGCCCCACAGCCCAGTGCCCAGGCGCCACCCACCAGCCCGATGTCCCGGACCACCGCGGGCCACCCCGTCCTTGTGCGTCCTCCCACCACGGCGGCCGCCAGCAGGAAGCCGTCCACCCACGGGAACAGGTAGATCGGCAGGCGCAGGGTGAAGTACAGCAGCAACTGCAGCAGCGAGATCAGCGCCAGTCGCCGGCGTGCATCGTCGCGGGCACGGACCGCGACCACCAGCGCAAGAAGCGCCATCGCTCCCAGGAGGCTCGGGCGCTCGAACACGCGGAATTCCACGAGGGCCAGCACGGTGGTGACGACGACGGCCAGCGGCCAGCGCACGCGACCCGCATCGCGCAACAGAAACAGCTTGGCCGCGACACCGGCCGCGTAGAGCGCCACGATCCAGAGAATTCCGGTGGGACGGAGCGGCTCCTCGAGCGGCGGTCCGCGGACACCGACGGCAAAGAGCGCCGCCAACAGGCCGATCGCGATCAGCAGGTCACGGCGGCCAAGTCCGGGGGCAGGCAGCAACCACCAGCACAAAGCGGCAACCCCCACCGCCACCCACAGCACCGCGAACGCGATGAGGTACTCGCCAGGCGAACGGCTGGCCCGCGGCACGTCAGCCAGCGCGGTGGGGAGCGAGAGCGCGTCGCCGTTGCCGACGGGCACAGGGATCGCCTGCCGGATGGCGGCGAGGTCATAGGGACCGGCGCGGAGCGTGATCCCCTGCGCGTGACTGACGAGGTAGCGGAGGTTGGTCATCGCAATCGCCGGGAGCTCCGCGCCGGCGGTGACGTCCGGTCCGAGCAATAGCCAGAAGGCGGGGATGTCGTGGCCTGTTTTGTGCTCGCCGGTGTTGGTATGGCCGTGATCGCCGTAGACCAGCAGATAGTCGTTGGGCGCGCGCACGGCGGCGAAGGCGGCAATGACCGAGTCGGTCTGCCGCGCCGTGGCGCGATAGCGCGCGGTCGAGGTCCCCTCCTCGTGCGCCACCCAGTCGAACGATTCCCAGTGGCAGACCACCACGTCAAACGGTTCCGCACGGTAGGCGCGCAGCGCGATCCCGGGACGCTGTCGATCGGTGGCGTACATGTCCAGCTGGTCATCCGCCGGAAAGCGCTCGGTGAAGACCGGGCCGAACTGCGTGAACGGTTCCCGCGCCACCACCAGCGTGCGGCGCCCGAGCCCCTGCACGTCGCGGAAGAACGACTCGATGGGCAAGGCGCGGAAGCGGAAATTGCGAACGAGATTGACGAGCTGGGTTTCGGCGTGTCCGGTGAACGCCGCGCGGACGGCCGGGATGGTGAAGCCTTCGTAGACACCCAGCAGGCTGCCCGACGCGCCGTCGCGCCGGAGGCGGGCGACCGACGGGAACAGCGTGGCGTCGCGCGCCGCCTGGTCCCGCCAGCTATCCACGTGGAGGATCAGCAGCCGGGAGCTGCGCCGAGTGCTGTCCACCGCCGCGATCCCCGGATCTGCGGGACGCGGGGCGTGATTGACGCCGTCCACGAGCAGCAGGGCGCCGACCGCCGCCCCGAGCACGAGGGCGGCGATCAGGACGGTGCGGAGGATGGCCGCGAGCGGGCCCGTCACGGCGTGCACGGCAGTGGCGCTTGGGGGCGACGGGCCGCCTCGTCGATCCGGCGGCGGAGGTCGGCGCGCAGCCACTCGTCCACCGGCGCGCGCGGCGGAAGCACGCAGAGGAGGCGCCACTGCGCCTCGGCCTCCTCGATCCGTCCCGCGGTGGCGAGGAAGCGGCCGAGGTCGTGGTGATTCAGCACCGAGGCCGGGTCGAGCCGTACGGCGGTCCGATATTCGCGTTCGGCCTCAACCGCCGACGCCCGCCGAACCTCCGTGATGCCGGTCGCCGTGGCAATGAACAGCCGGAAGGGCCACGAGTACCGAGCCCCCTCCTCGTTGAGGCGGGCAATGATCGCGTGCGCACCAGGATGCAGCGAGTCGAGGGCGAGCGCGCGCCGCGCCTCCTGGAACGACTCGCGTCCGGCGCGAAGCGCACCGCCGAGGTCGGCGCGTGCGGCGCGGCGACCGAGTGCGGCGGCGAGCCAGTAGTGAGCGTCGGCGCTGGCGGGCGCGCTGACGAGGGCCGTTCGCGAGAGCGCGACGGCGCGGTCGATCCAGCGGTCGACGCTGTCGCGATCGGCGGCCAGATACGCTTCGGCGAGGGCGGCCGCGCGCGGATCCGGCGGCGGTGCCTGGCCCGCCAACGGTACCGTTGACGCCGCGAGCAACGCCGCGAGCACGAGGCTCCGATAGATCACGGCGTATCCGTCTCCCACCCAGCGCAACCGCCGGGTGAGTGCGAAGGACAGGGGCAGGAAGAGCAGCGCCACCGCCTGATAGAGTTGCAGCGCCAGCAGCCGGCGGAGCGGACGGTCTCCGCCCAGACGGCGGTGCATGACCCCCAGGAGCACTGCTTCGACCGTCACCTTCGCCGCCGCAAACGTCGCCCAATCTGTACGCGGGACCGTGGTCCACCCGGCCAAAAAGAACCACAGGACCCCGAGCCCCCACGCGAGCGCGACCACGAGGCCCACCGCCACGGCGGGACGCTCGACAACGCCCCCCCCAAGCCAACGCCGAAGTTGCGAGAACAGCAGCACCGGCCGCGGCACGGGAACGACCGTCACCGTGGTGGGGAGATCGGCAGCCAGCCGGATGGGACGGCCGTCGCTGCGGGCGATCTCGAACAGTGCGAGATCTTCAGCCACAAAGACGCCCCGCGTGACCAGCCCACCAGCGCGTCGATACGCATCCGCCCGGATGCCCATGTTCGGTCCGATGCAGGCGAACGGGATCCCCAGTCCTGCGGCGGCATGGCTGAAGGCCAGCAGAAACTGCAGCATCACCCCTTCAAACCATCCCCACCACCGCGTCGGGGCAACAGCCAGCGCGCCACCGACCATCACGGCGTCGTCACCCGCCACGCCCATCATGTGGCGCACCCACGCCGACGGCATCGCCGCGTCGGCGTCGGTAATCAGGATCCACTCGCCGGTGGCGGCGTCCATGCCGTGGGCCAGTCCTCGGGCCTTACCCTCGAGGCCATTGTCGGGCTGCTGCGCCGAGTGCAGCACGACGGCGTGAGCGTGCGCCGCGGCGAACTGCTCCAGCAGCGTCCCAGTGGCATCCGTGGACCGATCGTTCACGAGCACCAGCTGCAGCTTGTCGGCGGGATAGTCGAGCGCCGCCAACGCCGCCAGACACCGCGGCAGATCCTGCGCCTCGTTGCGTGCCGTGACCACCACGCTGACCGTGGGTGCATCGGCCTCCGGCACCGGTCGGCTGCGGCGCAAACGCGCGAGTCCCACCAGCAACAGCATCACCAGCGCGCAGTAGCTCCACGGCCACAGCAGCCACCAACTGTGGACGTGAACGTCGGGCATACCGGAGGTCGCGAAGAAGTCCACGAGACCGATCATATCGCGAGGAGTGCGGCGCACGTGCCTCGCGCGCAAAATCGTCCCACGCCGTTAGGACCGGCGCACGGAATAGAAGAATACGGCGAGGAAGCCGAGCGAGAAGAACAGATGAAAGGGTAGCCAGTACCACGCACCCATCCACGCGTCCAGCACGCAGGCGGCCGCGCCGTACGCGCCCAGCGCGCCGTCGATCCATGTGTTGGCCCCGACGGTGGCCGGACGATATCGGGACTGCTGCCACCCGCCGCGCGTCGCCACCTGCTCGTACTTACTCGTGCGCTGAAACGGCGCCGCACGCCCGGTGATTCCCAGCAGACCGGCCTCGGTGATCACGGCATTGATCCCCGTGATCAGCAGCAGGAACGCCGGCACGCTGCGACAGGCATCGGTCACCTGCCCGCGCAGACGGCCGCCGTACGAGCGGAGCGCCAACCAGAGAAAGGTGGGCAGCACCAGCGCCTGAAACGGACGCTGCAGGAGGTCCGTGACCCACCACCAGTCATGCCGTGCCGGTAACGGCGGCGTACCCACCAACAGCCACGGACTCATCACCCCGATCAGCACCACCGACGGCACCACCAGAATGTTCAGCAGGTCAAACATAGTGTGCGCCTTGGCCAGCGGCGGCAGCGGGGAACGCCACAACGCCACGAGGTGCTTGCGGATCACCTGGCCCCGGCCGCGTGCCCAGCGTCGCTGCTGCACCTTGTAATCGTGCATCGTCACCGGCAGCTCGGCGGGCGCCACCACGTCACGCGCGTACACCATGCGCCAGCCACGCATCTGGGCCCGCAGGCACAGGTCGTAGTCCTCGGAGAGGGTGTCCGCCTGCCATCCGCCGGCATCCGCGACGGTGGCGACCCGCCAGATGCCCGCCGAGCCATTGAACCGGATGGGACAACCGGCGCGATCCCGCGCCTCCTGCTCCACGACAAAGAACGCATCCAGCACCAGCGCCTGCCCGCGGGTCAGCCAACTCGCCACTCGGTTGAGATGGCCCCAGCGCGCCTGCACCGCTCCTACGCCCTCGTCAGCAAACCACCCCATCGTCCGCAACAGGAAGTCCGGGGTCGGACGGAAGTCGGCGTCGAACAGCGCCGCAAACGCCCCGCGGACCCGCGGGGTCCCCTCGGCCAGCGCCCCCGCCTTGTACCCCACGCGGTCCGATCGCCGCACGACCTCCACGGTCACGCCCTGCGACCGCCAGTACGCGGCGCGCTCATCGACGATCGCCACGGTGTCATCCACGGAGTCGTCGAGGATTTGCAGCTCGAACCGGTCGCGCGGCCACTCGAGCTGGGCACAGGCGTCGATCACCCCCGCCGCCACGTAGCGCTCGTTGTACATCGGCACCTGGACGGTCACCGCGGGCCACGTCGTCCGGTCCGCCGGCAGGGGCGGCGCGGCCCCGCGCGCCGGCCGCCGCAGGTATAACCACAGCAGATGCCCCTGACCCACGCCGTACAACGTCAGTCCGGCGACCCCCGCGAGATACAACGTGAGGATCACCGCGGCCACCGACGGCGAATCGAGCACGTGTGCGAGTGCAGTCATCATCGCGACCAACTTAGATCGCACCGCTGGCTTTTCCTAACACCGGCCCGGTAGGTTACCCCCGAATGGCACCGTGTCCGCTCCTTCGCCATGGCCGCGCGCTCATGGCTGCCCTGCTGCTCGGCACCACGCCAGTCGCGGCGCAGCAACTGGTGCCGGTGGCCGCCGATCAGCGCTGCGACGGACGGCCCATCGTCGCCATTGTGTTACGTGGCGCGCGGCGCGAACCGGTGGACCGCCGCTTCGGTGCCCCGGCGGCACTCGCCAATCGCCTCGTGTTCTCGGTGCAGCCCCCCACGCGCGAGTGGCTCGTCCGGCGCTTCCTGCTACTGCGCCCAGGCCAGCCCTGCGATGAGCAGCGCCGCACGGAATCCGAACGCATCCTGCGCGCGCAGCCGTACATCTCCGACGCCGCCATCCGGGCCGTCGCCGATTCCGCGGGCGGGATACGGCTGGTCGTCGAAACCGTCGACGAAATCTTACTGTACTCCGAGGCGTGGGGATTCCGCGGGGTGCCCGCCGGCATCGAACTCGGCACCGGCAACATGCTGGGCACCGGTCGCACCGTCCGCTTCACCAGCGAATTCGGCCGCGGGGGCGCCCTCGGCGGCGGCATCCGCCTGCGCGAGACGCAGCTGCTGGGGCGCCCGATCATCCTCGATGCGGTGTTCAGCCATCGCCCACTGGTGCGCACGCGTCGCCTCGTGATCGAACGGCCGTTTCTGACCAACTTCCAGCGCGACGCGTGGTTTACCACGATCGACGACGACATCCGGTACTACACGTTTCGCGACCCCGTCATTCGCGACGTCTCGCTCGAGTACCGTCGTCTGCGCTGGGAGGTCTCCTTCACGCGACAGGTCGCGCCGCCCGACGGCCGGCTGGTACTCGGGTTCACCATGCAGGGCGAGCGCGCTGACGGCGTGCGCACGGTGCTCATCCGCGAGAACGGGCCCGTCGCGGTCGCCACCCCCGACCCGCTGCAGCGGTACGGCGATTTCTCGTCCGCACGGATGGGACCCACGGTCGGTCTGCGGCACTATCGCTTTCTGCCCGTCCGCGGGCTCGGCGCACTGAGCGCGACCGAGGACGTGCCCCTGGGCGTGGACCTGTTCGCCTCCGTCCTCGAGGGGATCCCCGCGTGGCAACGTGGCGGCCACGATCGCCGCGTCCAGCTGAGCAGCGCCGGCGCCGTGGGGTCACCCGCCACCCTCCTGCGCTGGCGTGCCACCGGCAGTTGGACCTCGCCCCGGGGGACCGCACTTCCCGCACAATGGGCGACGGCGGCCCGCACGAGTCTCTCGCGCCAACGCGGCACGGGAGACCGGCTCGCGCTCGTCGCCGAGGCCACGACCCTCCACCGCGAACGCCTGCCCGCCCAGCTCACCTTCCGGGGGGACGAAGACGGCCTGATCGGGTGGCGCTCCACGAACCTCGGCGGGTCGCGGCGGTTCCTGATCGGAGTCGAACAACGCCAACGGGTACCCAGCCCCGTGGCGCGCACCGAGATGGCGGTGGCCGCCATCGCACAGACCGGTCGCCTCGACGCCGGCGATGCGCCGTACGGGACGAGCACCACGTGGCGCTCGGGGGTCGGCGCCGCGCTGCTGCTCTCCCTCGCCGGCGCCCGCCAGATGCTCCGGATCGAGTTCAGCGCACCGCTGGACCCCATGCGTGGCCAACAGCGCACGGAGTGGCGGTTCGTGTACTCCGACTTCACCACGCGCTTCTAGTGCGATGACGCACGCCGCGAACCGCGTGTTGCCGACGTCCTGCTGCGGGTGAGCACCCGCGACCGGGGTCACCCGCTGTCAGCAATGGCTTACGAGCGCACCAACTTCTTGTACTTGATCCGCGTGGGCATATCCGCATCCGGGCCCTTCCGGCGCTTCAGGTCCTCGATGTACGCGCCGTAGTTCCCCTCAAACCACACCGTCTCCGAATCGCCCTCGAACGCCAGGATGTGCGTCGCCACGCGATCCAGGAACCAGCGATCGTGGGAGATGATCACCGCGCAGCCGGAGAAATCCAGCACCGCGTCTTCCAGCGCACGCAACGTATCGACGTCGAGATCGTTCGTCGGTTCGTCGAGCAGCAGCAGATTGCCACCCTGCAGCACCGTCTTCGCGAGGTGCAACCGGTTGCGCTCACCACCCGAGAGGTTCGCCACCAGCTTCTGCTGATCGGCGCCGCGGAAGTTGAAGCTCGCCGCGTACGCGCGGGAATTCATTTCCCGCTTGCCCACGGTGATCGTCTCGCGTCCACCCGAGATCTCTTCCCACAGCGTGCGCTTGCCTTCCAGCGTGCGCGACTGATCCTGATACGAGATCTGCACTGTTTCGCCGATCTTGAGCGACCCGCCGTCCGGCGTTTCGAGCCCATTGATCATGCGGAACAGCGTGGTCTTACCGGCGCCGTTGGGACCGATGATCCCCACGATGCCGGCCCGCGGCAGATCGAACGTGAGATTGTCGAACAGCAGCTTGTCACCGTACGACTTCTTGAGCCCCTTCGCGATCACCACGTCATTCCCCAGACGCGGCGCCGGCGGGATCACGATTTCGTTCTGCATCGCGCGGTCCTGCTGCGCTTCACTCGCCAGATCCTCATACGCCTGCAGACGGGCCTTGTTCTTGGCCTGCCGCGCGCGAGGCGACATGCGCACCCACTCGAGCTCGCGCTGCAACGTCTTCTGCCGCGTGCTCGCCTGCTTCTCTTCGAGCGCCATGCGGGCCTGCTTCTGCTCCAGCCAGCCCGAGTAGTTCCCCTCGTACGGCACGCCCTTGCCGCGATCGAGCTCGAGGATCCACTTCGCCACGTTGTCGAGGAAGTAGCGATCATGGGTGATGGCCACCACGGTACCGGCGAAGCGCTCGAGATGATGCTCCAGCCACGCCACGCTTTCGGCGTCGAGGTGGTTGGTGGGCTCGTCCAGCAGCAGCATGTCCGGCTCTTCCAGCAGGATCTTGCACAGCGCCACGCGGCGCTTTTCACCGCCCGACAGCTTGGTCACGTCGGCGTCGCCCGGCGGCAGCCGCAGCGCGTCCATGGCCACGTCGATCTTGTTGTCGAGGTTCCACAGATCGTGCTGGTCGATGTACTCCTGCAGCTTCCCTTGACGGTCGATCAACGCGTCGAAGTCGGCATCCGGCTCGGCGAACTTGAGCGAGATGTCGTTGAACTCGTTCAGCGCATCGCGCTGCTGCTTCACGGCGAGTTCCACGTTGCCGCGCACGTCGAGCGCGGCGTCCAGCTCCGGCTCCTGCGGCAGGTAGCCGATGCGCGTGCCCTTGTGGGCCCACGCCTCGCCCTGAAACTCGGTGTCGACACCGGCCATGATGCGCAGCAGCGACGACTTACCGGCGCCGTTCGGACCGAGCACACCGATCTTCGCGCCGGGGTAGAACGACAACCAGATGTCATCGAGGATGATGCGCGACGGTGGAACCACCTTGCGCAACGCCTTCATGACGTAAATGAACTGCGGAGCCATATGTTGGGTCGAACCCGAAAAGCGGAGGGGAGGCCGTGCGGCGACGCCGGTGCAGCGCCGCCGGACGGCGGGACCGTTGAAAGCTAGCTAGATCATCTCGGGTTCCAGAGTGCGCTCCACCGCCCGGCCGTCCACCCGGCTCACGTAGTAGCACTTGGCGGCGGCCCGGGTGTGCACCACCCGCTTCACCGCCGTCTCCTCAAAGTAGATGCCGGCGTCGTTGTCGCAGGCGTAGCCGGGCTTCATCTCGCCCGACCCGATCAGCTTTTGGTACAGCGGACGGCGCCCTGCCTCGGCGTCATAGTGCGGCGAGTGGCTCCCCGGCAGGAACCCGAGGCACTGCACGATCGACAGCGCCTTGGGGCGCGAATCGGTGGTGCCTTCCTCAAACCAGCACAGCGACCCGGCGCTCGCCCCGCCCAGCACGATGCCGCGGTCCCACGCCGTCCGCAGCACCTGGTCGATGCCCTGCGCCTTCCAGATCGCCTGCTGATTGAGCGTATTGCCCCCCGACGCCACAATCGCATCCATTGAGAGCAAGACTTCATCCCATCCCTGCTTCTGCGACAGGCTCTCGATGAACACGTTCTGCACGTGCGGCTCCACGTTCAGCGGCGCACACGAGGCATAGAAGCCGAGCGCCGACTCCGGACTGTCGGCCGACGCCGACGGGAGGTAGCAGATGCGCGGCCGCGCTTTGCCGGTGAGCTCCGCCATGTACTTGATGAAGCCCGTGCGGAACCCACCGCCCGCGATCAGGATCTTCCGTGTCGCGCGCTCGGTGCGCATCGGCGCCACCGGCTCGCTGCCGTACTCGGTCACGCCGGTCGCGTCATGCACGAGTCGCTCCGTGCTGCCCATCGAATTGGCGATCGCGCCCGCCGTTCCCAACGCTGATGTCACCAGAAACTCCCGTCGAATCATGTCCGTCTCCGCCTGAGGGGTGAGTCACTGTCCGCCCGTCACTTCTTGAGCAACACGTCGGTCATCTTGCGCACGGGGCTCACGTACGCGCTGATCACACTCTCGTTACCGTCGGCACCGATCGCCGCCACGCCGAACACGTAGTCGTCGATCGACACGTTCGGCATGAGCATCTTGGTCACGTTGCCCACCACCTGCGACTTCTGCCAGTCGTTCGTCCACGCGTCTCGCCAGTACACGCGGTACGCCACCGCACCCGGCGACGGCTGCCACTGCAAGCTGGCGTCGTAGCCCGACGTGCCGCGGCCGATCGTGGCCGATCCGCCAGTGGTCGTTACGCGCGGAGCCGGCGGCGCCAACGCCACCGACGCCGCCGAGGCCGCATTCACCCGCGCGTTCTGCGCGAGGTAACGGAAGTCCATCCCTTCGAGCTTGTCGTCGGGCGAGTGCTGCCGCTCGTAGTTCTCGTTCGCCTCGCGGAACACGATCGCCGGGAAATCATTCGCTGTGAACGACGAGTGATCGCTGCCGCGACCGAAGCGGTCTTCGCGCGCCATCAGGCGAATTGTGTGCGACGGCACATAGGTGCCGGCCACGCGCTGGACGTAGCGCGCCAACGAACGGTTGGGCGAGTCTTCCGGACCGAGCGAGTAGATCTTCACGCTCTCGCCGTCGACGATGCCGTTGCCACCCAGGCTGCTGCCCACGATGTCGTTGTTGAAGTTCGCTTCGACCACGCCCTTCGCGTTGCGCAGCGCCGTCGCATGCGCCATCGAGCCGATCAGCCCCTGCTCTTCACCGGCCCACGTCACGAAGACCAGCGTGGCGTCGAACTCGATGCCGCTCTCGGCGAACACCCGCGCCAGCTCCATGGTGAGTGCCGTGCCGCTGCCATCGTCATTGGCGCCCGGCGCATCGGCGTTGTTATCGATCGTGGGGCGCACCAGCGGCTGGCTGGGGGCGGCGCCGGCGGCCGTGGCCGTGGCATCGGCACCGGCCGGACGCCGCGAGTTCACGGTGTCGTAGTGCCCGGTGATGTACACGCGGCGCGCGCTCTTGCCCGGCAGTACCGCCACCACGTTCACCAGCTCCACCTCGCGCGTGATGCGCCCCTGCTGCGCCAGCGGATGCCGGTCGTACGACACCTGCAGCTTGGGGCTCATGCGCGTGAATTCGCCGTGGATCCAGCGCCGCGCCGCCCCGATCCCGCGCGTGGTGGACACGGTATCCGACAGCGTCGAACGCGTGCCGAAGCCAGCCAGCGTGGTGGCCGTGGCCTGCAGTCGCGCTTGCGACACGGCGGCCACCAGCTGCGCGATCCGGGGATCGGCATCGGGACGGATCGTGCCCTGCGCTCCCAGCACCGCGGTGAACGGGGACGTGGCCGTGGTGGCGACGGACAGCAGAACGGGGAGCAGAAGCCGACGGGTCAGGCGCATAGGGATCCGGAGCGACGGGAGGGGACGGGGAGGCGGGGATGTGTGTCGACAACGCAGGACTGCCACAGTATGCTGTCCGCACGCCGTCCGGGCACCTGTCCGCCACCCTGACCCGCTCCGCCATGCCGCGCTGCACCCTGTTGGCGGCCGCTCGTCGCCCCGCACGCCACCCGCTGAGGCGAGCGCTGCCAGCCGCCGTGGCCCTGCTGCTCGGGGTCACGGCGGCGTCCCCGCTGCGGGCCCAGTCGGCGGGCAATGCCTCGCCGCCGCCAGTGCCGCGCGCCCCAGTGACGGAGTCGCCCGCCGCCCGTGCCTGCGTCGACGCCGCGGGGACGGGCGTGGCCGGAGCGACCCTGATCGCCGACGCGCGCACCGGTGCCCTCGTGGCCGGCCACGCGGAACGGGGGGATCGGCCACTCATCCCGGCCTCCACCTTCAAGATCATGAGCGCCCTCGTCGCACTCGAAACGGGGGTGATCGCCGAGGCGCAGACGGTCATTCCGTGGGACAGCGTCACCCGCGACCGCCCGGAGGTCAATCGCGACCTGGACCTCCAGACGGCGTTCCGGCTCTCTGCGGTGCCGCACTTCCAGTCGCTGGTGCGGCGCATCGGCCCAACGCGGATGCAGCACGCGCTTGATACCATCGGGTACGGCAACCGCGATATCAGTGGCGGCATTGATCAGTTCTGGCTCACCGGCGCGCTGCGCATCTCCCCCCGCGAGCAGGTGGCGCTGCTTACGCGGCTGCTGCACGATGACCTCCCGGTCTCACGGCGCAGTATGGCGATCGTGCGGGCGATGATGCTGAACGAGGCGACGGCCGCCTACACCATCCGGGCGAAGACGGGACTCGCCACGCCCCCGGGATCGGAGACGGTGGGATGGTGGGTAGGGTGGGTGGAACACGGCGCAGCGGTGCACGTGTTCGCGACCGTCCTCGAAACAGCCGCGCCGACGCCGGGGTTCAATGCCCAGCGGCTCGCCG
>JARIEV010000111.1 GCA_031127225.1 Gemmatimonadota bacterium
CAGCATCGCGCGCAAGAAGTCGTCGCGCACCGTCCCGATCTGCTGCTCCAGCCAGCGCACACTGCCGCTGTCCGGCAGCACCAGCGCGTAGCCATAGTCGGCGTCGTTCGCGAACACGAACGCCGGGGCCGGCCGCCCGGCGGCGGCCGGCACGACTGTGGTTTCCCCGCGCATCTCGACGGGCAGGCGGACCGCCGGCCGGTCGGTGTAATACAGCAGGAGCTGCACCTTGAGCGGCCACGCCCCCGGGCCCGATAGCGCCGGCTGCGCCGCCCGCTGCACGAGCGCCAGCCGCTGCACGACGCCGCCGCGCACCACCAGCTGCTGTTCCACCAGCGGCATCCCCGGGCGCAGCATCCACGCCCGTCCCCACGCCGTCAGGTCGCGGTGCGCCGCCTGCCCCACACTCGCGAGCAACTCGCGCCACGTGCCGTTGCCATAGGCGTGCTGCTGCAGGAACGCCCGCACCCCACGCTGGAAGGCCGGCGCACCTACCAGATATTCCAGCTGCTTCAACACCCCGGGCGCCTTGTTGTACACGATCGGCCCGTAATTGCTCTTCGCCTGGTCGAGATTCCCCAGCTGCTGCCAGATCGGGGTGGTGCCCGCCGTCGCGTCGGTCGCGTAGGCCACCGGCTTGTTGCGCAGGTAGAACGTCTTCCACGCGTTCGAGGTGGGCTCGAGGTCGGCCTGCATGCGCGCCGCCATGTAGGTGGCAAAGCCCTCCTTCAGCCAGAGGTCGTCAAACCAGCGCATCGTCACGAAGTCGCCAAACCACTGGTGCGCCACTTCATGGAAGGTGGTTGCCTGTCGCCCCAGCAGCTGCGACGCGGTCGGCCGCTCGCGGTAGATGAAGCTTTCCTCGTTGTAGAACACCGCCCCCGGGTGCTCCATACCGCCAAACGGAAACGCCGGCGCGAGGAGGGCATCGTATTTGTCGAACGCGTACGGGATCCCGAACCAGTCGCCCAGCCAGCGGAGCGCCCGCGCATTCATCGCGATCAACGTGTCACTCTCCGCCTCGGCGCGCCGCGATTGCCGCATCCAGAGCGACACGGGCACCGGCGGTGCGGCGGTGGTGGTGGCCACCGAGCGGGTGGTCGTGGCCCACGGCCCCGCCGCGAACGCAATCAGGTACGTGCTCAGGCGCTGCGTTTCGGCGAAGCGGTGCGTCACCGCTGCCCCCGCGGTATCGGTACCGACCAGCGCCCCGTTTGCCAGCGCCCGCCAGTCCACCGGGGTGGTGAGCGCAAGGCGCACGCGCGCCTTGAGGTCGGGCTGATCGAAGCACGGGAAGAGCAGGTTGGCGTCCGACGGCACCAGCAGGGTGTACAAGTACACGCGGCCATCGGCGGCGTCCCGGGTGCGGATAATGCTGGCACCGGCCTGCGCCACCGGTGTGCGGAACGCGAGTTCCACCGCATTGCGCCCCGCGCGCACCCGTGCGGCCGGGACCACCACGTGCATCCGGTTCCACGCGGCCGGCGCCTCCGCCCACGGTGCCCCGTTGATGCGCCCCTCGGTCACCGACAGCCCGCGGAAGTCGAGCACCACGTCGCCCGGCCCGCGCGCGGTGAACGACACCGTGACCCGCCCCGTGGCGGTGTCGCCCGCGCTCACCGTGAGCGCGAGATCGTACGCCACGTCCGACAGTTGGGCGGCGCGACGACGGGCCAGGTCGGCCGACACGCCGGGGCCGGTGAGCGCGGCGGTGCGGGGGGCGGTTGGCGTCGCCGCACGGGCGCCTGCCTGAGCCGCGAGCCCAGTCGGTCCAAGCAGCGCGGTCAGCGCGAGCAGCGCGCAGGGCGTGACGCGTCGCGCGGGGCGACGGGGCGGGCAGGGGGAGGGAGAAGACATCCGGCGAAGCTGGTCGCGCGCGCCGTCGCTGTCCAGCAACCCCGCCGCGTACCAGTCGGTGCCCGCCGCGAAACTCGACAGCGCCCGGTTCTGCGTTAACATCTACGGCATGACTCCCGACCATCCGTCCTGCTCCGGCTGCGGTCATCTCGACCGGCGCCAGTTTCTGGCCTCCGCCTCGGTCCTGTCGCTCGGTGCGCTCGTCGCCGGCTGTGGCGATGGCATCATCAGCGGACCCGAGCAGATTCCCACGAGCCTTCCGCAGCCCTTCCGCATCGATCCGGCCACCATCCCCGAGCTCGCACCGGTCGGTGGGCGCACGGTGGTCGTGTCGGGGGCGTCGACGCCAGTGCTGGTGGAACGTGTCGGCAGCCAGCAGTTCCGGGCGCTTTCGCTGGTCTGTCCGCACCGGGGCTCGATCGTGAACGTGGCGTCCGACGGACTGCGCTGCCCCAACCATGACGCCCGTTTCGCCAATGACGGCACGTGGCTGAGCGGGCAGCCCACCACCGACCTCACGCCGCTCGATGTGCGGCGCAACGCCGACGGCTCCCTGCTCGTCGGCGGCCCCCGCACGCCGGCGGTGCTCGGGCTCGACCGGAGCTCGATCGTGTTTGTCAGCACGCCCACCGGGAACGCACCGGCGCCCCAGACGGTCGCGATTTCCAACGGCGGTGGTGGCGTGCTGGGTAACCTCGCCGTCTCCCTCGCCTACGGCGCCAATCAGCGCACGGGCTGGCTGGCCATCGCCCTCAGCGACGCCGCCGCGCCGACGACTCTCACGCTCACGGCGCTCCGCGGTGCGCTACCGGTGGGCAACTACACCGCCACGGTCACCGTCGGCGCCGCCGGCATCGGCAACGGGGCGCAGACCATCGCGGTCTCCCTGCTGATCCAGGATCCCACGACCCCGGCCAGCCTGCAGTTGTCCTCGTCCGCGCTCACCTTCGCGGCGCCGGTCGGCACCGTCCCCGCCGCGCAAACAGTGCAGTGCAACAATGCCGGGGGCGGCACCCTGACCGGGCTGTCGGTCGCCATCGCCTACGGTGCCACCGGCACGAACTGGCTGTCGGCGTCCTTCAATCAGGTCACGGCTCCCGCCACCCTCACCGTCCGCCCCGCCGTCGGGGCGCTCGCGGTGGGGACGTATACGGCCACCATCACGGTGCTCGCCGCCGGTGTTGCCTCACGGACCGTGGCGGTCACGCTCACCGTCTCGCCGGCTGGACTGGTGGTCACCCTCTCCGCGTGGCCGGCCTTGGCCAACGTGGGCGGCGTGGCGGGTAGCGTGGGCAACGTCAACGGCGGCCCCGTGGCCATCACGCGACTCAGCGCCACCAGCTTCGGCGCCTTCTCCATGCGCTGTCCGCATGCCGGCACGACGATCACGGTCGTGAGCGGCACGAGCTTCCGCTGCCCCAATCACGGAGCGCTGTTCAACAGCGCGGGGGTGTGGCAGTCCTCCCCGCAACGCGCCGAAAATCTCACGCCACTCACGGTGATCTACACGCCCGGGGCGACCACGCTGTCGGTGGTGTGACCCCGAGCGGGTCCCGACGGTGGGAAATGGGTCGCCTCCGGTTGAACCGCGGGACGGATACGGCTATGTTAGAAGGCTGTCTGACTCTAGCCAAGTAACGTAGCCATGCCGACTTACGAGTTCCGCTGCCCCGACGGCTCCATCATCGAGGCTCGGTTCAAGATCTCCGAAGTCCCGGAAAGCATTCCGACGCCTGACGGCACGGGAGTGGCCACGCGCATCATCTCCGGTGGCGCGAGCCTCCTCTTCAAGGGCTCCGGGTTCTACATCACCGATTACGGCAAGGACGGCAAGAAGGATCAGCGCACCGGTGGTGCGCCCTCCTCCGATGCCGGCGCCGCGGCCACGCCCAAGAGCGACGCCAAGCCGTCGTCGAGCACCCCAGCGACGCCGGCGGCCGACTGATGCGCGGCCCGTCCCGATTTCTCTCCCCGCTTCAACGGACGCTGTGACTCACGCCGACGCCCTGCGCGCCGAGCTGTCGCGCGCGGCGCGCACCCTCGGTGCGCCCGACGACGTTTCGCCCATTCTCGAACGCCCACGTGATCCGTCGTTCGGCGACTGGGCCACCAATCTCGCCATGACGCTGGCCAAGCCGCTCGGCCAGAAGCCGCGCGACATCGCCGAAGCGCTCATCGCCGCGATGGACAAGGCCAGCGTCGGTGTGATCGCCGCGGAAATCGCCGGCCCGGGCTTTCTCAATTTCCGGCTCGATCCCGGCTTCCAGGCGCGGGGACTGCTCACCATTCTCGAGTCGCCCGATACGTTCGGTCGCCTCGATATCGGACACGGCGAGCGCGTCGTGGTGGAGTTCGTCTCGGCCAATCCTACCGGCCCGCTGCACGTCGGTCACGGCCGTCAGGCCGCGCTCGGCGACGCGATCAGCACGCTGCTCGAGTACACCGGCTGGAACGTCGATCGCGAGTTCTACTACAACGACGCCGGCGCGCAGATCGCCAATCTCGCCAAGAGTACGCAGGCGCAGGTGCGCGCCATCGGTGGCGCGCCGCTCGAGATCCCCGAAGGGGGCTATCACGGCGACTACATCCGTGAAATCGCCGAGCGGTATGTGGCCGAGCATCCGGACGACGCGGCGGGCGACAATCTCGCCGCCATGCAGGCGTTTGCTGTCGCCGCGCTGCGTCACGAGCAGGACCTCGACATGCAGGCGTTCGGCGTCAAGTTCGACACGTACTACCTCGAGAGCTCGCTCTACACCGACGGCTCGGTCAACAAGACCGTCGAAGGGTTGAAGGCATCCGGGCACACGTACGAGGAAGACGGCGCGCTGTTCCTGCGCACCACCGACTTTGGTGATGACAAGGACCGCGTGATGAAGAAAAGCGCCGCGAAGGGCGGCGACTACACGTATTTCGTGCCCGACGTCGCGTATCACGTCACCAAGTGGGAACGCGGCTACCATCGCGCGATCAACGTGCAGGGCGCCGATCACCACAGCACGATCACGCGCGTGCGGGCCGGCCTGCAGGCGCTCAACATCGGGATCCCCACAGGCTATCCCGACTACGTGCTGCACCAGATGGTGACGGTCATGAAGGGCGGCGAGGAAGTGAAGATCTCCAAGCGCGCCGGATCGTACGTCACCGTGCGCGATCTCATCGACGAAGTTGGCCGCGACGCGGTGCGCTATTTCTACCTCATGCGCAAAGGCGACTCGCAGCTCGTGTTCGACGTCGACCTCGCGCGCAGTCAGTCGGAAGAGAACCCCGTGTACTACGTGCAGATGGCGCACGCGCGCATGTGCGGCATCTTCCGCGTCGGCGAGATCGATGCCACTACGGTCACGGGCCAGGGCGTCGATCTCGGCGTGTTGTCCGAGCCGGCCGAACAGGAGCTCGTCAAGCAGTTGCTTGATTTCCCGGCCACGGTGAAGGGCGCCGCTGACAACCTCGAGCCGCACCGCATCGCCGCGTGGTTGCTCGAAACGGCCCGTGCCGGTCACACCTGGTATCACAAGCATCACGTCCTCGGCGAACCCGAGGCCATTACGCGCGCGCGACTCGTACTCGCCCGCGCCACGCAGCTCGGCATCGCCGCCGGGCTGCGCATCCTCGGACTGTCCGCGCCGGAGCGCATGTGAGCAGCTTCCCCAGTACCGCCAGTCAGGTACTCGTCGTCGGGTCCGTCGCGCTCGATTCCGTCGAGACGCCATTCGGCAAGGCCGACGACGTGCTCGGCGGGTCCGGCACGTACTTCTCCTCGTCCGCGTCGCACTTCGCCCCCGTGCAGCTCGTCGGCGTGGTCGGTGACGACTATCCCGTGGCGCAGCTGCAGCCGCTCGCCGACCGCGGGGTCGATCTCGCAGGGCTCGAACAGGTGCCCGGATCCAGCTTCCGCTGGCGCGGCCGGTACCGCCACGATCTCAACTCCGCCGAAACGCTCGAAACGCACCTCGGGGTGTTCTCAAACTTCCGCCCGATCATTCCGGAGCAGTTCCGCAAAGCGCCGTTCGTCTTCCTCGCGAACATCGACCCGCGGCTCCAGCTGCAGGTGCTCGAACAGGTCGAGAAGCCGCGGCTGGTGGCCTGCGACACCATGAACTTCTGGATCGAGTCGCGCCGCCCCGAGCTCGTTGAGCTCCTCGGGCACGTCGATCTCATTACGCTCAACGACGGCGAGGCGCGCCAGCTCACCGAGCACACCAATCTCGTGCAGGCCGCGCGCTGGATCCTCGACCGGGGGCCGAAGCACGTCCTCATTAAGAAGGGTGAGAACGGCGCGTTCATGTTTACCCGCGACAGCGTCTTCTTCGCGCCGGCGTATCCGTTGGAGTCTGTGTTCGATCCCACCGGCGCCGGCGACTCGTTCGCGGGCGGCTTCATTGGCTCCCTTGCGGCCAGCGGCGACCTCAGCGACGCGTCCATGCGGCGGGCCGTGATCGTCGGTTCAGCGATGGGCTCGTTTGCCGTCGAGAAGTTCTCCAACAGCCGCCTCCTCGAGATCTCCCGCGCCGATATCGACGCGCGCGTGCGTGAGTTCCGTCAGCTCGTGGCCTTCGACGAGGACCTCAGCGCGTGAGCGCGTCCGGCGACACCCCGCTCACGTATCGCGCGGCCGGCGTCGACATCGACGCCGCGGAAGATTCCAAGCATCGGCTCGCCGCGCTCGTGCAGTCCACGCTCACCGCCGGTGCGCGCGGCGCCTTCGGCGGCTTCGGCGGCATGTTCCGCGTGCCTGAGGGCTATCGCGCGCCGCTGTTGGTGTCCAGCGCTGATGGCGTCGGCACCAAGATCAAGATCGCCATCGAAGCCGACCGGCACGACACCATCGGCCACTGTCTCGTCAATCACTGCACCAACGACATCCTCGTGCAGGGTGCCGTGCCGATGTTCTTCCTCGACTACGTCGCCTTCGGCAAGCTGTTGCCGCACGTCGTTGAAGGGGTGGTGGCCGGGGTCGCCGCCGGGTGCCGCGAAAATCTGTGCGCCCTCATCGGCGGCGAGACGGCCGAGATGCCGGGCGTGTACACGCCGCCCGACTACGATCTCGCCGGCTTCATCGTCGGCATCGTGGAGGAGTCGCAGGTCATCACCAGCGCGAACGTGCGGGAAGGCGACGCGCTGGTCGCGCTGGCGAGCGATGGGCTGCACACCAATGGCTATTCGCTGGCGCGCCGCATCATCAGCGACCGGCTGCAGTTGGGCGTGCACGATGCCTTCCCCGACGCCGGTGGTGCCACCGTCGCCGACGTCATGCTCAAGGTGCACCGCTCCTACCTGCAGTGCCTCAAGCCGGTGCTGGGCCACATCCATGCCATGGCGCACATCACCGGCGGCGGACTGCCCGGCAACCTGAACCGGGCGCTCCCTGAAACACTCGATGCCAACGTAGACACGGCCTCATGGACCGTCCCCTCTACCTTCCGGGTACTCGCTGAGGCGGGAGCGGTGGACACGCTCGAGATGTTCCGGGCCTTCAACATGGGAGTGGGCATGGTGGTTGTCACATCACAGGACAACGTGGGACAGATCACGGCGCGCGCGGCGGCGTGCGGCATCGAGGCGTGGGAGTGCGGCGCGGTCGTGAAGGGCACGGGTCGGGTGCGTCTCGACGGAGTCGTCACGTGACGGCCCACCGTGCGCACACGGCCGGGCGCCGGACTGCCCGTTGGACGTCCGCGGTGATGGCGGTGGCGGCGGTGCTGCCGTTCGTCGCGCCTGCGGCGCAGACCACCTCCGGCCCGTGTACCGTCTCGCCGGCCACCTTTTCGGGCTCCGACGTCTGCCAGAAGGGACGCGATCTGTTCGGCTTCGTCGTGCCGCAAATCGGCGTGGCGGTTGCCACCGGTAACCCCGTGCTTGGCGAAGGTGGCACGCTGGGCGGATGGCCCAAGCGCGCCTTTTCGCTGCGCCTCAGCGCCGTTGATGGACTGCTCCCTGCCAATTCTGTGCCGCTCAGCGTTACGGGCGCGGCGGTACGAAGCGATTTCGGTGCGGTTCGGACGCCCGTACCGATGCCGTCGGCTGATGCCGCCATCGGACTCTTCCCCGGCATTCCGCTCGGGCTCACGAATACCCTCGGGGTCGATGTCCTGCTGGGGGCCACCTATCTGCCCACGGTCAGCGAGAGCGAGTTCGCCGTGACCCCCGTGGGCAGCGGCGTCGCATTGCAGTACGGCGTGCGCGTGGGGGCCCTGCAGGAATCGTCGTTCATTCCGGGCGTCAGCGTGAGCTACGTGCGGCGTAAGATGCCGACCGTCGATCTGGGCTACACCCCCAACAACGATACGCTGTCCGTGACCGGCACGTCGGTCACGGCCAACGCCATTCGCATCGTGGCCAGCAAGCGGGTGGCGATTCTTGGTGTTGCCGTCGGTGTGGGACGCGACGAGATCGAGGGGTCGGCGTCCATGCGGGCGTCGGTGAACGAAACCGTGCTCGGCACCAGCCAGCGCATCGGCGTGTCGCTCCCCGACCTGCGCTACGCGACCACGCGCAACACGGCGTTCGCGAACGTGTCGTTGGGGCTCGGGTTGGCGCGACTCGTTGGTGAATACGGCTGGTCGAGTCAGGGCACCGTGCAGGAAACGATCAATCAGTTCGGCGGTCGCAAGGCCGATGAAGGGTATCGCTACGGATCGATCGGCATCGCCTTCCGGCTCTGACGGCCGTCCGTCGCCCGTGACTGAAGCGCACGAGTCGGCCGCCGCGGCCGACGACGTGCGCTTCATGCGTCGCGCCCTCGAACTCGGCGAGCGTGGCGCCGGGCGCGTGGCCCCCAACCCGAAGGTCGGGGCGGTGATCGTCTCCCAGGGCACCGTGGTCGGCGAAGGATGGCATGCCGAATACGGGCAAGCGCACGCCGAGGTGAATGCCCTCGCGCAGGCCGGCGCCAGGGCGCGCGGCGCCACCGCGTATGTCTCGCTCGAGCCGTGCAACCACACGGGGCGCACCGGCCCGTGTACCGAGGCACTTCTGGCCGCCGGGATCGCGCGCGTGGTGTACGCCGCCGCCGATCCCAATCCCACGGCCGCCGGCGGGGCCCGCCGCCTCGCGGAGGCCGGCCTCGACGTCTCCGGCGGCGTACTCGCCGAGGACGCTGCCTACCGGAACGCACCGTTCTTGTTCGAGGCGAGCGGCGCGGCACGTCGTGCCGGGCGTCCGTTCGTGACCCTCAAGCTGGCACTGTCCATTGACGGCGCCATCGTGGACGCCTCACGCCAGCCGGGATGGCTCACCGGCGAGGAGGCGCGCGCGGCGGTGCATCGGCTTCGCGCCGAGGCCGACGCCATCGCCGTCGGCATCGGCACCGCGGTGGCCGATGATCCCGCGCTGACGGTCCGCGTGGGGAGTCCGCCGCGGGTGCCACCGCTCCGGGTGGTCTTCGACCGGGGCGCACGGTTACCGCTGGCCAGCCAGCTGGTGCGTACCGCGCGCGAGCTCCCCGTGCTCGTGCTCACCAACGGCAGCGCCCCGGCCGCCGAAGACGCCCTCGCGGAGGCCGGTGTGCAGACGCTCGCCGTGCCCTCCACCCGCGACGCCCTGCACGCGCTGGGCACCCGCGGCGTCCGCCATTTGTTGGTGGAGGGTGGCGCAATGCTGGGATCGGCGCTGCTCGACGCCGGTCTGGTCGACCGCCTCGTTATCTTTCAGGCACCGGTCATCCTGGGCGCGGGTGCGCTGTCGGCCTTTGCCGCGTTTCCGTCACAGCGGGCGCAGCAGGCACCGCGGTTACGCGTCCTGGAGCGGAAGGCACTGGGTGCCGACCTGATGACTGTCTACGCTGTTTCTGGAGACTGACGAGAGGATGTTCACGGGGCTCGTGGACGACCTGGGACTCATCACCCACGTCGCCGACACGCCGGCCGGGCGCGAACTGCGCATCCGCTGCCGCTACAACGACCTGGTCGACGGCGAAAGCATCGCCGTCAACGGCGCGTGTCTGACCGTGCGCGAGCATGGCGTGCACGACGACGGGACCGGCTGGTTCACCGTCGCCGCCGTGATCACCACCCTCGGGCGCACCACGATCGACGGCTGGTGCGCCGGCGATCGGGTCAATCTTGAGCGCGCCATGCGCCTCGGCGACCGGCTGGGCGGGCACATCGTGCTCGGCCACGTCGACGATCTCGCCGCCGTGTCGCACACCGACCAGGTGGGCGACGCGTGGCTCGTCGATCTCGTGCTACCGCCGGCGCTGCGTCCGCTCATGGTGGCACACGGGTCGATTACCGTGAACGGGGTCAGTCTCACCGTCAATGCGCTGCACGCCGATGGCGTGCAGCTATCCATCATCGAATACACGAAACGGCACACCACGCTCGGCGAACTCGTCGCCGGTGACCGGGTGCATGTCGAAGCTGATGTGCTGGCAAAGCACGTCGAACGGTTGCTCGCGCCATGGCGTGGCACAGGGGCTGGGGTCGCATGACGGCAGCGGATGACGCGGCGCAGGAAATGACGTTCGGGACGGTCGAGCAGGCACTGGCCGACATCGCCGCCGGTAAGTTCGTCATCGTCGCCGACGACGAGGACCGCGAGAACGAGGGAGATCTCATTTGCGGCGCCGAAAAGGTGACGCCGGAGATGGTCAACTTCATGCTCGACGCCAAGGGGATGATCTGCCTCGCGATGGAGAACGCGCTGGCCGATCACCTCGGACTCGAGATGCAGGTGGACGAAAACACCGAGGCGATGCACACGGCGTTCACCGTGAGCATCGATGCCGCGGCGAAGTACGGCGTGAGCACCGGCATCAGCGCCAGCGACCGGGCCACCACGATCCGCGTGGCCGTCGATCCGAACAGCACGCGCGCCGACCTCCGCGTCCCGGGGCACATTCATCCGCTGCGCGCGCGTGACGGTGGCGTGCTGCAGCGGGTTGGTCACACGGAAGCGGCCGTCGATCTCGCGCGGCTCGCCGGGCTGCGCTCGGCCGGCGTGATCTGCGAAATCCTGAACAAGGACGGCACCACGGCGCGCCGACCGCAGCTCGAAGTGTTCGCCAAGACGCACGGCCTCACGTTCATCACGATCGCGCAACTCGTGGCGTACCGGCTCAAGCACGAGCGCCTCGTGCATCGCGTGGCCGAAGCCCGCTTGCCCACCGAGTACGGCGAATGGCGCATCGTCGGCTACCGCAACGACGTGGACGACCGCGAGCACATCGCGATCGCCTACGGCCCGGTCGAAGCCGGAGAAGGTGTGCTGGTCCGCATGCACTCCAAGTGCCTCACGGGCGATGTCTTCCACTCGCGCCGGTGCGACTGCGGCTGGCAGCTGGAAACGGCGATGCAGATGATTCAGGCCGAGGGCGCGGGGGTAATCGTGTACCTTGATCAGGAAGGGCGCGGCATCGGCCTGCTGAACAAGCTCAAGGCGTATGAACTGCAGGACCACGGCGCCGACACCGTGGAAGCCAACGAACAGCTCGGCTTCAAGGCCGACCTGCGCAACTATGGGATCGGCGCGCAGATCCTGCTCGACATGGGTGTGCGGTCCATCCGCGTCCTCACCAACAATCCCCGCAAGCTCGTGGGCCTCGATGGGTACGGCCTGATCCTCAAGGATCGTGTCCGCATCGAAGCTCCTTCCACCGACGAAAACGCCTCGTATCTCGAAACGAAGCGCACGAAGCTCGGTCACCTGTTCGCACCCTGAGATGCATTCCTGATGGCCGAGTTTAACGGTAGTCCCCGCGGCGAAGGTCGCCGTATTGTCGTCGTTGCCAGCCGCTTCAACGAGGGCGTTACCATGCCCCTCGCCGAAGGCGCGGTAGCCGCCATGGTCGGGCAGGGGGTACGCTTCGAGGACATCGACGTGCTCTGGGTTCCCGGCGCGTGGGAGATTCCCGTGGCCGTGCGCCGTGCGCTCACCACGGAGCGGTACGATGCGGCCGTGGCCGTCGGTGCCGTGGTGCGCGGCGACACGCCGCACTTCGACATCGTGGCCGGCGAAACCTCGCGCGGGCTCATGGACGCCATGCGTGACTTCGACGTCCCCGTCACGATGGGGGTGCTCACCACGGACACGATGGAGCAGGCCGAGGCGCGTGCCGGTGGCGCGCACGGCAACAAGGGCGCCGAGGCGGCCATGGCCGCGCTGGAGATGCTCGATCTGTTCGATCAGCTGTCGCCGCCCGACGAGTTCGAAGGCGACGAATAATGACCAACATGCAGGATGACGCGTTCTGGGACACGCCGGTCCAGGAGCCCCTCGCGCCGAGGGCCGGTCGGCGCACGCGCGGGAGCCGTGCGGCCACGAAGGTCGAGCGGCTGGAAACGCGGGGACGCGCCCGCGCACTGCAGGCGCTGTATGCGGCCGACCTCCGTGATCTCGCGCAGCTGCGGAAGATCGCCACGCACGTCTTCGACGATCTCGCCGTCGATCCCGAGGAGCGGCAGTTCGCGTCGCGGCTCGTGGCCACGGTGGCTGAGAAGGGCGCCGCGATTGACGCGGATCTTGCGCAGGTCACGAACAACTGGCGGCTCGACCGTCTCGGCGCCATCGAGCGGAGCGTGCTTCGGCTCGCCGCCGCCGAGCTCGACCGGAACGAGACGCCGGTGAAGGTGGTGCTCCAGGAAGCCGTGCACCTCGCGGAGCGCTACGGCACCACGCGGAGCGCCCGCTTTGTCAACGGCGTGCTCGACGCCTATGCCCGGCGCCTCGGTCTCCTGTGACCGGCGGCCGGCCTGAGCGCACGGCGCTGTCGGGGCGACCGCTGCGTATTGCGGTGGTGAACTGGCAGTGCCGCGACAATCCGCTCGCCGGCGGCGCCGAAATTCATTTGCACGAAATCTTCGGGCGCCTGGCGTCGCAGGGGCACGAGGTCACGTTGCTCTGCGGCGGCTGGCCGGGCTGTGCCCCTCGCGCCATCCTCGATGGGATCGACGTGCACCGCGTTGGTACCCGCGCCACGTTCCCGCTGCACGCGCAGCGCTACTGGAATGCGCATCTCGCGTCGAGCGGCTTTGATGTGCTGGTCGAAGATATCAACAAAGTGCCGGTGTTCACGCCGTGGTGGCAGGCGCCGCCCGTGGTGGCGCTCGTACCGCATCTGTTCGGCGGCACGGCCTTTCAGGAGCTGGCGGCGCCGCTCGCGGCGGCCGTCTGGCTGGCCGAGCGCCCGCTGCCGTTCGTTTACCGGCACTGTGCGTTCGAGGCGATCAG
>JARIEV010000112.1 GCA_031127225.1 Gemmatimonadota bacterium
GATGGGTAGCGCGCACACGGGCGGCGTTCTCCGCGGCGACGGCTAACGCATCAAGCGAGATGTCGGTGGCGATCACGCGTTCGAACCGCCCCTCGGTGGCGAGGCTAAGCGCGATCGCCCCCGATCCCGTCCCGATATCCACCGCCACCCCACCCGGGTGGCCGGCGGTGATGCGGAGCGCCTCCCCGACCACCACTTCGGTCTCGGGACGCGGAATGAGGACACGCCGGTCGACCAGCAGCTCGAGGTGCCGGAACGGAGCGGTGCCAACACAGTAGGCGAGCGGCTCCCCACGGGCCCGACGCACCGCCGCCGTCAGGACGCGCGCCGCATCAGACTCGGCGATCCGCGCATCGCCGGCGACCGACCGCGCCAGTGCAGCGGGCGCCACGTCGAGCACCGCCGCCACGAGCCACCGCGCCTCACGATCCGCCGTGACCGGCTCGCCACCGGCGAGCACCTCCCGGTCGCGCTCCATCGAGAGCGGGCGCGAGGCCACGAGCTGCCGCGTCACGTCGTCGAGGACATCGCGCACCCGCACATCGCGCACCCGCACGTCGCACGACCGTGGGCCGTGCTCACCCACTCAGCTTCTCTTCCGCATTCGCGAGGGCGATCGCGTCGAGGAAGGGACCAAGGTCACCGTCCAGCACCCGATCGATGTCGTACAGCGTCACGCCCACCCGATGATCGGTGACACGCCCCTGCGGAAAGTTGTAGGTGCGGATCTTGGCCGACCGGTCGCCGGTGGAAACCTGCGACTTCCGCATGCGCGACCGCTCGGCCTCCTGCTCCGACAGGCGCAGATCGAGCAGACGGGCGCGGAGCACTTCCATGCCCTTCGCCTTGTTCTGCAGCTGCGACTTCTGGTCCTGCTGCGACACCACCAGCCCCGTCGGGATGTGTGTGATGCGCACGGCGGAGTCAGTGGTGTTCACACTCTGGCCGCCGGGCCCCGACGAGCGGAACACGTCGATCCGCAGATCCTTGTCCTCGATCTTCACGTCGACTTCTTCCGCTTCGGGGAGCACCGCCACAGTCGCGGCCGACGTGTGGATGCGTCCCTGCGATTCGGTGGCCGGCACACGTTGGACGCGGTGAACGCCCGACTCCCAGCGCAGCATCCCGAAGGCGCCGTCGCCGATCACCTTGAAGACGGCTTCCTTGACGCCGCCCAACGTGCCATCGGAAAACGAAATGCCCTCGATCTTCCAGCCGCGTCGCTCGATGAAGCGCGTGTACATCCGCAGGAGGTCGGCGGCGAAGAGCGCCGCTTCGTCACCGCCGGTGCCGGCGCGCAATTCAAAGATTGCCGGACGGTCGTCGAGCGGATCGCGCGGAATGAGCAGCGGCAGCAGCGCCTTTTCGAGCGTGACACACTCCGTCTCCAGCCGCTCCACTTCGGCCTTGGCCTCAGCGGCAAAGTCGGGGTCGTCGCCGTTCGCCATCTCACGCGCGTCGGCGAGCTCCGCCTCAGCCTTGTTGAGGCGATTGGCCTTCAGCACCACCTCGGCCAATCGATGATGCTCGCGTCCCAGCGAGGCCAGCCGTGGCGCGTCCTTGACCGTTTCCGGATCGGCCAGCAACTGCTCCACTTCGGTGGCACGACGCAGCGCGTCGCCCATGCGGTCGCGAAGATGGCTCAGCATGACAGGGAATGCTCGGGTTCGTGAAGCTGTGTGATACCGGTCACCGCGGAGCGCGTGAGCTGCGTCGTGGACTGGCGGCGGACGGGACGGGTTCACGGCATCCCGCCACCTGCAGCGTTGTCGCGGGTATCACACAAAGATAACCGGATCAGCGATCCGGAGCACATGATCCGGCACGTCATGCCGGGTTGTTGGCACCCCGCACCGGTTGTCCGCCGGTTTCCCTTTTTCCCCCGTCGGTTGCTGCACCGGAACTCCCGGTGGGCACCGGCCCGAGGTGCATGCGATGGTCACATTCGGAATCACGCCGTCCCGTTTCGCCCTGCCCGCGACGAGCACCTCACTGGACCGCGTCACGGACTTCCTCTGTACCGTACCGCTCTTCCGCACGCTCGACCGCACCGCCGTGCGCCGATTCGCCGACGTCACGCGGGAACAGCGGTTTGCCAAAGGCGCGGTCATTGTGCGCGAAGGCGACCCTGGTGATGCCCTGTTCGTGGTACGCTCCGGCGAAGTGAAAGTGGTCCTGATCGGCGACGACGGGCGCGAGGTCATTCTCAACGTGCTCGGCGTGGGCCAACACGTGGGCGAACTCGCCCTCATCGACAACCAGCCGCGCTCGGCGCACGTGGTGGCCACCGCGCCATCCAGCCTGCTGGTGCTCCGACGGGCAGACTTCCGTCGGCAGGTGGAAGCCAACCCGCACGTGGCGTGGGAGTTGATGACCGAGCTATCGAAGCGGCTCCGCCAGGCGGACAGTACCATTGGCAGCCTCGTGCTACTGGATGTCCCCGGACGCGTGGCGAAGGTGCTGCTGGAGCACGCCGCCCCCGATGCGTCAGGTACGCTCGTACGGCACCTCACGCATCAGACCATCGCGCAGATGATCGGTGCGAGCCGGGAAACGGTGTCCCGGGCAATGTCGGAATTTCAGAGCAAGGGACTGATTGCCGTGCACCGACGTCTGGTGACCATCGTGGACCGCGCCGCGCTGGAAGCCCGCACCCGACCGCGCGGCTGAGGCCGACGTGCGCTACGCGTCGTGCCGCGGAACACCCCAGCCGCCGCCCCCCGGCGTCTCGATCGTGAGCACGTCGCCCGCGTTCAGGCTCACGCGACACTTGGCCGGGAGCGGGTCCCCATTGAGGAGATTGCGCCCCGGGAGCGCCGCGCCGCCGCCGTTGGATCCCGGCGGCGCCACCCGGCGGCGCTCCGTAAGCAACGTGGCCGTGCACGGCACCATGGCCTGATAGCGGCGCACGATCCCGTCGCCGCCACGGCTCGCGCCGGCCCCACCGCTCCCGCGTCGCACCGCATACTCCACCACCCGCAGCGGATACGCCCGCTCGAGTGATTCCACCGGCGTATTACGCGTGTTGCTCATCCCCACGTGCACGGCGTCGGGGCCGTCACCACGCGCACTCCCCCCCTGCCCGCCGCCCAGCGTCTCGTAGAAACTCCATCCGGGCGCCCCGAGCGTCACGTTGTTCATCGTGCCTTGCCCGCATGAGGGGATCGGGAGGTCATGCACACCGATGCTGGCCGCCGCCGCGGACAGCGCTGCGAAACACACGTCGGTCATGCGCTGCGACAGCTCCACGTTCCCCGCCGCGACCGCACTCGGCCGCTTGGCGTTCGCGACGCAGTCGTCCGGGATCGCGAGGACCAACGCGCGCGCCACGCCGTCGTTCACCGGCACATCGTCGTCGCACAGGACACGCAGCACGAACACCGCCGCGGCTCGCGCCACCGCCGGCGGCGCATTCACGTTGCCGCGCACGGCCGGCGACGTCCCGGCCAGGTCGAGATGCAACGTGGCCTGTTGCACGCGCACGTGAATCACCACGGGGATCGGGGCATCGCTCACGCCGTCGCCCTCAAGGGCATCAGCCGCGCGTCCTTCGGCCCCTTCCAGCAGTTCGAGCCGGGCGCGCACGCGCCGTTCGGTGTAATCGAGCAGCGCGTCGATGGCATCGCCCAATGCCTGTGCACCAAGACGGGCGTGCAGCGCCTGCCAACCCGTGCGACCCGCCGCGCACGCCGCCCGCTGTGCGCGCAGATCCCCCTCCCGCTCCTCGGGGGTCCGCACGTTGGCGAGGACGAGGCGCATCACATCCTGCTGCGCCACACCGCCGCGCTCGATGCGCACCGGCGGCACGATGATCCCTTCCTGAAACAGTTCCGTCGCCCCAAACGGCATGCTGCCGGGGCTCATTCCGCCCACGTCGGCGTGATGCGCACGCACGGCCGCGTACCCGATGATGCGGCGCGCGTCATGCGCGTCAGCGATCACCTCGACCATGGTGAGGTCGGGGAGATGCGACCCGCCATGCGACGGATCGTTGAGCAGAAACACATCGCCGGGGGCCGCCCCACAGGCCCGCACCGCCGCCACCGACTCCGGCATCGCCCCCAGGTGAACAGGAATGTGCGCCGCCTGCGCGACCATCCGCCCATCGGCGTCGAACAGCGCGCAACTCGCATCGCGACGCTCGCGGATGTTGGGCGAGATACTGCTGCGCTCCAGCAATCCGCCCATCTCCTCGGCCAGCATCGCCACGCCCTGCGAAAACACGGTGAGCTCGAGGGCATCGAACCGCGCCCGCGTGGCGCTCATGACGTCACCCGTGCGGCTGCGGTATATCCAGCCCGCCGAATCGCGTCCTCGCATCGCACCATCCACGCCTCCTGAAGATCAGCCATCCGTGCCCCTTTGCCGCGGCCGGGGGCCATCGAGAGCAGCCCCTGCGCCGACGGATGCGGCACCGCGCATCGCGCCAACTCCGGCATGGGCAGCTCGGCATACAGCGCGTCAATCGTGCGCGTGGCCACACGGCCCAGCGTGACCACGCCGACCAGTCCGCGCGCACGCAGCGCCGCGAGATCGTGCGTGAGTCGCGCCCGATTCTCCGGGCCGTCCAGCTCCGACCGGGTCGGCGCACGAAAGGTGGCGCCGTTATCCGTGGGACACTGGTTGAACGCGTTGCCAAGCGCGACGCCGTGCACCACCGGCACGATCCCATGCGCCGCGAACACCGCGCCGTCCCACGGCAGCGTGGTCACGGCGGCGGGCAGCGTCACGGCGCCGAGGCGCGCGAGCACATCGTACAGCATGCGGCCGGCCGCGTCGCCCAGAAACGGCACGCCACTCTTGTCAGCCCCACGTGGCCCCGGGGCCTCGCCCATGATCAGCACCTGCACAGGCCCGTCGGCCGGCACCAGCATCGACACCGGCGTGCCGAGAATCCGCCCCGCCGGCACCGCGGTCATCGGTGCCACTCCAGCATCCAGCCACCGATCGCCAACGCCCGCGCGGTCCATCCGGCGGCCACCCGCATGGTGGCATCCGGCAGCCGCACCACCGCCGGCCCCTCGAGCACGCGGGTCATCGCGCGCCCGTCATCGACCTCCGCCGGCAGCTCCCCGTCGCGTACCGGTCGTGCAAAGTGCACCGGCCACGGGGCGCTGCTGCGCGTGGCGCGGGCGCTGATGAACTCCACCGCCCGGTCCAGCACGAAGCCGGCCCGCTGCAGGTGTCGCGCCACGAAACGCTGCGCGATCTCCGCGGGCGCATCACCGGGACGCACCGGGATATCCATTTCGTATCCCTGCCCCTCGTAGCGCGCGCGCACCCACCAGCGCACCTCGAGCGCGTCCGCGGTGTCCGCGTCCTCGTGGGAACGCCACGTGGAAGCCACGGCGTCGAGCCGCTGCACCAGTCCGTCGGTGGTGAGGGCATCGGCGCGCTGCATCACACTGACCAGGGCTTCACGGCGTTCCGGCGCGAGCGCGAGGCCCACCGCGCTGAGGACACCCGCGTGCGGCGGCACGATCACGCGCGTCATCCCCAACCGCTCCGCGAGGCCACAGGCATGGAGCGGTCCACCACCCCCGAAGGCGATGAGCGGGACATCCCGCGGATCGACGCCGCGTTCCACCGACACGCGGCGAAGCGCACGTGCCATGGTGGCGTCGGCGGTGGCGATGATGGCCTCGGCGGCCCGTTCGGGTGAGACACCCAGCGGACCGGCAATGGTATCGACAGCATGCCGGGCCCGCTCGAGGCTGATGTGCACACCCCCGCTCCAATCGCCGGCCGCAATGGTGCCAAGCACCACGTGCGCATCGGTCACCGTAGGGCGGACGCCGCCACGACCGTACGCCGCTGGGCCGGGCGATGCCCCGGCGCTCATCGGGCCCGTGCGCAGCGCCCCGCCGTCGTCCAACCAGGCGATGCTGCCGCCGCCAGCAGCGACCGCTTCCACCAGCACCCGCGGCAGTGCGATCGGGATCCCCGCCACACCACCGCCGCGCTCCACCAGCGGCTCGCCGTCGTCGATCAGCCCCACGTCGGCGCTCGTGCCACCGATGTCGATCGTGAGGGCGCGCGACTCACCGAGCGCCCGCGCAATCGCGGCGGCGCCAGTCACGCCACCAGCCGGCCCCGACAGCGCCAGCGCGGCTGCGTGCGTGGCAGCATCGTGCGCCGACAGGGTACCACCGGCGGAGGTCATCACGCGGGGCGCCGGGTAGCCGTGCTGCGCGAGCCGCTCGGACAACCCGGCGAGATACCGGCGCACCGCCGGTCGCGCGTACGCTTCGGCCACCGTGGTGGCCATGCGCTCGTACTCGCGGATCTCGGGGAGGGCCTCGTGCGAGCACACAATGTCACACGGCATCCCGGCGGCCTGCAGCGCCGCCTGCAGCGCGTCGCGCAGCCGCACTTCGTGCGATGGGTCGCCGTAGGCATGCAACAGCGTGATCGCCACCGTGTCGGGACGCTGCGCCATCACGGCGGCCACCACGTCGGCGATCGCCTCCTCGGTGAGCGGCATGATCACCCCGTCGGGGGTAATCCGCTCGCGGACCGCGATCACCTGCGCGGGCTCCACCAGCGGGCGGGCATGCTGCGCCGCCAGATCGTACACGGCCGCGCGCTCCTGACGCCGCAGTTCGAGTACGTCGGTGAATCCCGCCGTGGCGCATGCCACCACCCGCGCACCGGCCCGCTCCAGGAGCAGGTTGGTGACGACCGTGGTGCCGTGCGCGATGTGCGCGAGCTGCGCGCCCTCCACCGCACCTTCCTGCAACGCCTGCAGCACACCGGCGCTGCGATCGCTCGCGACGCTCAGCACCTTCGACGTGTGCACCGTCCCGTCGGCGTGCAGCGCGGCCAGATCGGTAAACGTGCCACCCACGTCGATCCCGGCTGCGATGCGCGGGGCGAGCGGCGGCGTATTGGGCGGGGCGGTCATGGCGTGCCCCCGCGCGCACGGAGGCGGCGCATCGCCACGGCGAAGGCCACGTGCACGGGCACGGTCACCGCCAGCACGACGCCGCCCTGCTGCGTGAGCGACGGGACGAGATGCAGCCCAGCACCGGCCACCGACAGCAGCGCCACGACGGCGGAGACGCCCACGGCCACCCGCCCTGCCGTGCCGCGCCACAGCGCCATCGTAACCGTGACGGCCGACACGAGCAGCAGGGGGTGCAACTGCAGCACCGTGAGATTGGCCCCCATGTAGGGCAGATGCTTCGTGACCGTGCCGGCCAGCAACAGCGCCGTGCCGAGCGTCGCACCGATCCCGAACCACGCGGCCGCAACGAGCGTCGCCGGCAGGCGCCCCGCGCGTTCCCGCGCCCCTGCCGACCACAGCACGAGCCCCGCCATCACACCGCCGAGCAGCAACGCCATCGGCCCCCGCGCCGGCGCCTGCAACGGCATGGCGGGACGGTCGCCGGTAAAGAGGACGTCGTCGCGCTGCACCAGCCGGACCGGCGCGCCGTCGTCACCGCGCACGGTCAGGGCAGCAAGATGATCGGCCAGCCGCTCGGGGAGAAAGGACTCCTCCCATTTGGACAGCACATGATCGGCGTTTCGCCCCAGCGCGACCTGAATGCCCGGATACACCAGCGGATCGTCGGCGGTGATCCGTGCCGTTTCGTTGCGCCACGTGCGCCCGCTCCCCGTCTCGGAGAACGGCGGCCGCAGCTGACCGGTGAGCGCCCAGTCCAGTACGTCGCGCACCCGCGTCGCACAGTTGTCCGCGTAGTAGTCGTAGCGGTAGTACTTGTTCGCGTCCACCGCATTCCACGCCAGATAATCGGCGATCGCGCCGCGCTGCAGCGCCGTGAGCTGCAACTCCTGACGGCGAATACTGCGATTCTCCCCCATGTACGCACGGTTGAAGTCTTCCGTGCGATACCCGGCCATCCAGTATTTCGTGTCGCCGGTCAGAAACCGCGCGAGGAAGTTAGGCTGGTTGAAATCGAACATCCCCCAATTGAAGGCGATGTCCTCTCCCGTCACGCTGTCGCGGAGCGCCAGCGCGATGTGACCGAACTTCTCGAACACGAACGCACCGGGCCCGTACGTGATGATCGCCACCGACAGGCGCGCGCCTCGTTCGGCCCGAGCACTGTCGAGCGAGGCCGACACCCCGGGAGCCGGGGGCGGCGGCGTGGACGGCCCAACGTCCTGTGCTTCCACTTCCCACGCGGCGGCCCGCGGTGCCCAAGCGAGCGTCCCGAGGCACGCGACGCCGAACACCAACGCTCGCGACCACGCCGCCATACGACCCTTCGCTCGCGCGGCCATCAGAAGCGAATCTCTTTCCCGTCGTCGGCCGCCTTGTAGATCGCCTCAAGCACTTTCTGCACCAGGACCTGATCGGTGGGCGGCTCGTACGGCGTCTCGTCGTTGATGACCGCCAGAAAATGGGCGATCTCGGCGCGGTAGCTCTGCAGGAACGGGCTTTCGCGCGCCGCCGCACCCGAGGGCGACACGTCGACCGCACGACCGTTCAGCTCTTTGGTCACGCGCAGCGGCGCGAGTCGCGCCGAGCCGCGCGTGGCGTGCACCTCGAACCACCAGCGATCCTCGTCGCCCACGTACGACCACGACACATCGATGTTGAGCACGAGACCGTTCTCGCACTCCAGAAACACCTGCATGGTGTCTTCCACCGATCCGGCGGCGCGCCCACGGCGCATTGATGACACGACACGCACCGGGTTGGGGCCATCGGCCAGCCACATCGCCAGATCGAGCAGCGGGAATCCGTGCTCCAGAAACACGCCGCCGCCCGACTCGGCGCGGCGATTCCGCCAGCCATCCGCGGTGTGCTTCATGTGCAGCGAGCCCGCGCGGATCGACGTGACCTGCCCCAGCTCGGCATTCCGAATGAACTGGTCGAGCGCCTGCACATCGGCACGGAACCGGTGATTGTGCCCCACCACCAGGCGTCGATCGGCCTTCTGGGCCGCCGCTAGGCAGCGCTCCACACCGCGCGTGGACAGCGACAGCGGCCGCTCGCACAGCACGTGCAACTTGGCGCGCAGCGCCGACAGCACGTGCGGCTCGTGCAGATGGTTGGGGGTCGCGATGATCACCGCATCGAGTTCGTCGCTGTCGAGCAGCTCCTCAAAATCGGTGAACACATCGGGGACGTCAAAACGATCGGCTAGCGCACGCGCCTTGGCCGCGTCGTTGTCACACAACGCCACCAGCTTCGCCCCGCGCAGCTTGGAAAGAACTGGAATGTGGGTCAGCTGGGCAATGGCCCCCGTGCCGACCACGGCGATACGCACGCCGTCCTTCATACACGCCTCCGGAGATGACAGATCAGTCGGCGAACCCGACGACGGTCCCCGGATAGTAATGACGCAGGATCGCGCGAGCGTCGGCACCGGCCCGTGACCGGCCGATCGCGCCCCACTGACACATTCCCACTCCGTGGCCGTTGCCGTGGCCGTGCAGCGTGACACCGGAGAGGTGCCCCCGCACACGGGATTCGCGGACCACGGAAAAATACGTACTGGACAGCATCGCGCCACGCGCATCGCGCAGCACGTTACGGATCTCGTTGTTGCGCACGGTCACGTCGCCGCGGTCGGTCCCCAGCACCAGCGCGGGGGCGCGGCCAGAAACCGTGCGTCCCTCGACACGCAGCGCGGTCACCGTGCCCGGGCGCGGGTCGCGGGCGCCGGCCGCCGCCAACGCCCGACGCACCGTTTCGGTGAGCAGCGCTTCGTCGAACTCGGCCGTCCAATGGTTGCGCGGGGACACGTCACAGTACGGACGTCCCGTGCGCGGGTCGGTGTCGTCGACCGACTGCAGGTACGGCTCGTCGCGCACATTGCGCCACGATTCCTTCGGCGCCGCCGTCCGTCCGCCACACGACGAGAAGTACGGCGCGTCGACCAACAGGCCTCCGTAGCGAAGCACCAGCCCGGCCGTGTTGTCGATCGCCATGTTCACGATGGGCGCCTCGACATCCATGCCGGCGTACACCTGATTCTGCACCGTGGCCACCATGTGCCACCCCGACCGCGGCTCCACCGACTCATCGGACGGCACCCGCATGTAGGCGTAGCTCCGCGCCGCAATGGCCTGCGCTTCGAGGGCGGCCCGATCACCCGGCTGCCGCGTGCCCAGCTCGATCGGCACCACGCCGCGCAGATAGTCCTCCACGCTGACCCGGTTCACCACCAGCAAACCGCTGTCGGTGGGGGTGAACCACAGCTCGCCGCGATAGCGGCGGTTGTCATAGCGCAGGACACCGCCACCCTCCGGCGCCCGCGCCACGAATGGGCCCTCGCGCCAAGGCGTCGCGTCACCGCCGTCGCCGGCCACGCGCAGCAGCGTCCCTTGCTGCTCGATCCGCCAGCGCTCATTCCCCTTGCCGCGCACCAGCAGCTGGCGTCCCCCCTGTTCGTCGATCCGCCACCGCCCGGTGGCCGTGACCGGCGCCAGCACCGCCTTGCCGGCCAGGGCGATCCGCGCCACACGATCGGGACCACCCAACCGTCCGTGCGCTTCACCGGTTGCGGCCGGGGCCGCCGGGGGACGTGGCACGCCGCCCCCGTGCGGCGCACAGGCCACCGCCAGCACGGCCGCCGCCACCAGCGCCCCGAAGGCACCAACCATCAGGGCGCGCATCGGCCGCCGGTCCTAGTCCCGTTGCGCGACGGCCGCGCCCAGCGCGTCGTCGAGGCGGGTGAGCGTGTCGGCAATCTCCGCATCGCCGTGCGCCGACGACATGAAGGCCGCCTCGAACGCCGACGGCGCGAGGGAGACCCCACGACGGCGCGCCGCGTGAAAGAACCGCTTGAACAGCGCCGTATCCGACAGCTTGGCGTCGTCGTACGTGTGCACCGGCTCGTCGCGGAAGAAGAAGCCCCACATCGACCCCGAATGGCTGGCCGAGAACGGCACCCCATGTCGCGCCGCGATGTCGCGCATCCCTTGCACCAGCACGCCGGTCTGCGCCGTGATGCCGTCGTGCACGTCCTGCGTGAGCGCCCCCAGCGTGGCGAGTCCCGCCGCCATCGCCAACGGATTCCCCGAGAGCGTGCCGGCCTGATACACCTTGCCCGTGGGCGCCACGTTCTGCATGAGCTCGCGACGGCCACCATAGGCAGCCACCGGCAGCCCCCCACCGATCACTTTGCCCAAGGCCGTGAGATCGGGGGTGACACCAAAGCGCTCGCGAGCGCCGCCGAAAGCGATGCGGAAACCGGTCATGACTTCATCAAAGACGAGCAACGCCCCGGTTTCGTCAGCGATCTTCCGCAATCCGGGGATGAAATCGGGGAGCGGCTCGATAAATCCGCTGTTCCCCACGATCGGCTCGAGCATGATCGCCGCCAGCGGGAACTCGCGGGCAATGCGGGCCGCCTCCTCGAGATCGTTGTAACGGCAGGTCAGCGTGAGCTTGGCCAGCCCCTCCGGGACGCCCGGCGAATCGGGAAGCCCGAGCGTCGCGACGCCCGATCCCGCGCGCACGAGAAACGCGTCGGCGTGACCGTGATAGCAGCCTTCGAACTTGAGGATGTACTCACGACCGGTGATGGCACGGGCCAGTCGCGCAATGGTCATCGCCGCTTCAGTGCCGCTCGAGGTGAAGCGCACCATTTCCATGTGCGGCATCCGCTCGGCGATCTTGTCGGCCAACTCCACTTCGCGCTCGGTGGGCATGCCGAAGCTCGTGCCGTCCTGCATGGCCTGCGACACCGCCTCGAGCACGACATCGGGCGCATGGCCCAGCACCAACGGGCCCCACGACAGGATGTAGTCGAGATACGCATTACCGTCGGCATCCCAGACGCGCGCCCCTTTGCCGCGCTTGGCCACGAACGGTTCACCACCGACGCCACCGAAGGCGCGCACGGGCGAATTCACGCCGCCCGGAAAACGGGAACGCGCCCGCGCCATGATCTCGGCGGAGCGCGCGCCCGGGCGCGACGTCAACATGGCTGCGAGTTCTGTCGGACTGCTCATCGGCCGAAACTCCCCACGGAAGAACTGTCAGGAATGCCACTGCCCACCAGCGGCAAGGTGCGCGACGCGCGACGCACCGGCGCCGTCGCGTGCTCGGCCACGCGCAACAGCGTGGCGCGGAAATCGTAGTCGTCCACCACCTGCTCGATGCGCACGTCGGCGAACGCCCCGGGCGTCATGAGGCCCGCGGCGGCGCTGATCGGCACGTGCACCAGCCCGTCGATGTCATCGGCCTGCCATGGTGCGCGGCAGAGCATTTCGCCCTTCACGTCGGAGGGGCGCTCCACCAGCACGCGCGCTTCAACGCCAAGGAAGCGCTCGTAGCGTTCCGACGTGATCGCGCGCTGCAACTCTTCGATGCGCTCCTTGCGCTCCTGCTTGATCGAGTCAGCCACGTCGTCTTCCATGCTGTTCGCGCGCGTCCCTTCCTGCGGCGAATAGGTGAACACACCGACGCGATCGAACTGCATCTCTTCGAGAAAGTCGCAGAGCATTTCGAAGTCGCTTTCGGTCTCACCGGGGAAGCCCACAATCACCGACGTGCGCACCG
>JARIEV010000004.1 GCA_031127225.1 Gemmatimonadota bacterium
AGCATCGCGAACAACGGGAGCTGCCGTCCCACCATGGCACTGAGGGCATCGAGCGGCAGCTGCGTCACGCCGGCCAGCGCGATGATCGGCGTGCCGAGCGCACCGAACGCCACCGGGGCGGTATTGCCGATCAGCGAGAGGCCGGCGGCCGGGAGCGGCTTGAATCCGAGCCCGATCAGCATGGCGGCCGAGATGGCGACCGGTGTCCCGAAACCAGCCGTCCCTTCCACGAACGCGCCGAAGCAGAACGCGATGAGCAACACCTGAATGCGACGGTCGTCGGCAATGGAAACCACCGAGTCGCGTACCACGTCGAACATGCCCGTGTCCACCGTAATGGCGAACACGAACAGGGCGTTCAACACGATCCATCCGATCGGGAAGAGACCGTACAGCGCACCGTACGTCACGGCCGACAGCGCGAGCTGTGTGGGCATGCCCGCCACCAGCACCGCCACCGCCACCGCGGCGGCGAGCCCTGCCACCGCGGCCAGATGCGCCCGCACGTGCCAGATGCCCAGCAGCGCCAGCAACACGATCACGGGAACCGCCGCCACCAGTGCCGACGGAAGCAGGGTGCCCAACGGAAGGTAGGACTGCGGCCACGGAGTGAGCATGCCGCCAATGTGGGGCTTGGCGGCGCGGCTGTCCAAGGTTGTGACCGACGGCATACTTTTCCCGCATGTCCAATACACAGACCGACGTGGTGATCGTGGGCGCGGGGCATAACGGCCTCGTAGCCGCCGTGATGCTGGCCGCCCGTGGCCTCTCGGTCACCGTGCTCGAAGAGCATGGCATGGTGGGCGGTGCCGCCCGCACCGAATATCCGTTCCCCAAGGCGCCGGGGCTCGGCACCTCCACTGGCGCGTATCTGCTGGGGGTGATGCCCCCGGAGATCATGCAGGCCACGGGCATCGCGCTACCGCTCAAGCGGCGCGATCCGCACTACTTTCTGCCCACCACCGACGGGCGCTACCTCATGCTCGGCTCGGACCGCGACGCCACGCGCGATCAGCTCACGCGCTTCTTTTCGGCCGACGACGTCCGCGCCAACGATGCGTTGCTGGATGAAATCGGCGCGATCCGCGACGACATCGCACCCACGTGGATGCAGGAGCCGCTGTCCATCGAGGAAACCGCCGCACAGTTCGTACGGCCCGCGCTGCGCGACGCGTTCGTGCGCCTGTGCCGCGGCTCGGTGGGCGAGTATCTGGATCGGTTCGATTTCAAAAGCGATCTGCTGAAGGCGATGTACGCCGTGACCGACGGGTTTTCCGGGCTGTTCGGCACGTGGGACACGCCGGGCACGGGGATGAACTTCCTGGTGCACAACATGTGTCGCCTGCCGGGCAGCGACGGCACGTGGATGATCGTGGAAGGGGGGATGGGCACCGTCACGCGGCAGCTCGCCGATCGCGCACGCGCAAACGGCGCCGTGATCCGAACGGGCGCGAAGGTGGCATCCATCATCGTAGAGCGCGGCGTGGCCGTGGGCGTGCAACTCGGCAACGACGAGGTGATTCGCGCCAACACGGTGCTGGTGAACGCCGATCCGTTCCGCATGCGAGACCTCGTGGGGCGCTCGGAGTTTCCCGACCCGTACAACGAGCGGCTGGATGCGATGGCGCGACCGGGCTCGACCTTCAAGGTCAATCTCGCGCTCAAGGGGCTGCCGAAGTTCACCTGCCTCCCCGAGTCCGCGCAGCGCAATGGCGCCGCGTTCGGGCCCACCATTCACCTGCTCCCCGACGAAGCCGACGTAATGCGGTCGCTCCGGGAGGGGTTCGAAGATGTGCAGGCCGGTCGCCTGCCACAGTTTCCGACGATCGAGTGGTACATCCACACCACCATCGATCCCACGCTGCGCGACGAGCACGGTCACCACAACAGCGCGCTGTTCGTGCAGTGGGTGCCGCACACGCTGGCCGAAGGGTCGTGGGACACCGCGCAGCATACGTACACGTCGCATCTGCTGTCACTGTGCGATCGCTTTGCCCCCGGCACCAGCGATCTGGTGGTGGACACCTTCCCGCTGCATCCGGCGGCCATTGAGAAGCACTTCGGCATCACCCGCGGACACATCCATCACGTCGACAACGCGTTCGGATTTTCGGATCGCGTGCCGTACCGTCAGCCGGTGGACGGCTTGTACTCCTGCTCGGCGGGCACCCACCCGGCCGGCTCGGTGATCGGCGCGGCGGGACACAACGCCGCGCAGCGGGTGCTGCAGGATCTCGGGGTGACGCGCTAAGCGGGTGACGTCACCACGCCAGCCGCACGAGCCGCCGCACCACGAACAGCAGCACCGCCCCCGCCACGTTCACCGCCACCGATAGCTGCAGCGCGGCCGACAGCGCGTCGCCGGCGCGCGCGAGTCCGGTGGCGGCCTGTTGCAGCACCGGCGCCACGTGCGCGGGCCACACCGTGGGCGCGAGCTGCGACAGCGCCCACCACAGCGTCAGCGTCAACAGCACCGCCGTCGCGAGCCACGCGGTCAGCGTGACCACGCCGCGCCACATGCCGCGCACGTCGGAGGCGCTCAGGTGCATCGACCCACCCACCGACAGGCTCACGTAGGCGAACAGCGCCCAGCGCCACGCCGCCACTTGCGTGAGATCGGCCAACGGCACCAGCGGTACCCCCAGCAGCAACCGCGCCGCCAGCAACAGCACGGCGGCGCCGGCGAGCAGCGGCGACAGACCGATCACAATGGTGCCCACGCGCTGAACCGCGCTGGCCGGATTGTAGCTGTGTTCCACCGACCCCAGCGCGCCATCCGTGGCCTGCGGATCGAACCACTTCACGCGATGCACGCGATGGCCGAAGAGTACGCAGGCGATCACGTGACTCCCTTCGTGCACGATCGTGCCCGGCAGCCCGAACAGGTACAGCTGCAGGCGACGCCCGAAGAGCTGCGACGACTGCCGAGCGAGCGCCTGCGCCGACCAGTGCATGGCGAGCAGCAGGAGGACCGGGGCGAGGAGGGGGGCGACAGTCGGGATCACCGAGGGCAAAATAGCTGGGCGATCGCCACGAATTCGCACCCCGCTGCCGCCCCCTCTCCAACCCGCTAGCTTTCCCCCAATGGAAACGGAAAAGCTCTACACGCTGGTCGGACCCGACGGCTCCCGCATCACCAGCACCACCAAGGGTACCCTCGGCGGCTATCGCAAGGAACGCCGCTACGGCCGCCTCGACTGCAAGGTGGCGCGACGGGCCCTGGCCAACGGCGCTCTTTATGCGCAACAGCGCGTGTTTTTCGCCGACGAAGCCACCGCCATCGCCGCCGGCTACCATCCGTGCTCGGCGTGTATGCCCGAGCAGTACAAAGCCTGGCGCGCTGCCGGCGGCCACTCGGCCCGCCCGTAAAATCGCCCTCGGCCACCCAGAACCCAAGAACCCACTACCCACTCCCCAAGCCCACAGCCCACAGCCCACAGCGCGGTCAGCAACGGCGGGCCATGAGCTCCGGGCTGTTGGCCTGAGGCAATGGGTACTGGGTTCTGCGTACTGGGTTGGCCGGTCGCCCAGCACCCGCCGTGACCGCCGCGTACTGTTGGGTATGCTGCTCCTCCTGACGTCGCCGCGCCGCGCCCTCGCGACGGGCCTCTGGGCCCTCGCACTCGCCCTCCCCGTGTACACTGCCCGCGCCCAGGCGTCGGGCCAGGGACCGAGCCCCGACCCGGCGCTCACGACGGTCAATCCCGAATCGGTGCCGCGCCCGGTCATGCGTGCCGTTCGCGCCACCGGCCCGATCGTGGTGGACGGCACCCTCGATGAGGCCGCGTGGCGTACCGCGCCGGTGCTCACCGACTTCGTGCAGCAACTCCCGAACACCGGACGACAGGCGCGCTTCCGCACCGAGGTGCGGGTGCTCTACGACGCCACCAACCTGTACGTGGCAGGCGTGAACTTCGACCCGGAGCCCGGGAAGGCGATCACGGTGGGACTCGAGCGCGACTTCGTCTCAACGAACAGCGACATCTTCGGGCTGGTGCTCGACACGTTCAACGACAAGCGCAACTCGTTCCTGTTCATCGTGAACCCCAAGGGCGCGGTGCGCGACGAGCAGACGTTCAACGACTCGCGCAACGTGGTCGATGCGTGGGACGGCATCTACACGGTGCGGACCGCGCAACAGGACTCCAGCTGGACGGTGGAGATGACCATTCCGCTCAAGACGCTGCGCTTCGACGCCACGCGCGATCCGCAGACGTGGGGGATCAACTTCATCCGCCGCGTGCGTCGCGTGAACGAAACGTCGTACTGGGCGCCGCTCGAACGGCAGTACCGCCTGCATCGCATGTCGAAGGCGGGCACGATGGAGGGGATCACCGGACTCCGGCAGGGACGCAACCTGCAGATCAAGCCGTACGCGCTGGCTGGCAACTCCGTAGGGGCGCAGGTCCCGGCCGCCTCGCTCGGCAGCAAGGCCGACGTGGGTGGCGACCTCAAGTTCGGCGTCACGCCGTCGCTCACGCTCGATCTCACGTACAACACTGACTTCTCGCAGGTTGAAGTGGACCAGCAGGTGGTCAATCTCACGCGCTTCGGTATTCTCTTCCCCGAGCGGCGCGAGTTCTTCATCGAAAATTCCGGTTCGTTCACCTTCGGGGACGTGGCCGAACGCAACTACCGCATGGGCGCGGCGCTGAGCGACTTCACGCTCTTCAATTCGCGCCAGATCGGCCTCACCGCCGACGGATTGCCCATCCCGATCGCGGGCGGTGGCCGCCTCACCGGGCGCATACACGGCTGGGAAGTGGGGCTGCTGGATATGCAGACGCAGCGGTCGGGCACCTCCCCCACCGAGAACTTCGGCGTGGCCCGCGTGCGCCGGAACATCTTCGGCAACTCGGACATCGGACTGCTGGCCGCCAACCGGCAGGCCACCGACAGCAGCGGCCGCTACAACCGCTCCTATGGCGTTGACGCGAATATCCGCCTGCTCGGCAATCTGATCATCAACTCCTACCTCGCCGTCAGCGACGCCGATACCGCCGCCTCGGATGGCACAGCGGGACGTATCTCGGCCGCCTATCGCGGCAAGCTCTGGAACACGTCGGCGATGTACAAGCGCGTCTCCGATCAGTTTGACCCGGGCATCGGCTTCGTGCGCCGCCGCAGCTTCCAGCAACGCTACGCGACGGCAGGTATTCACGCGCGCCCGAAGCTCGCCGGGGTGCAGGAGCTGAATCCGTTCGTCGAGGCCGACGTGTACACCGATCTCGATGGCGGTGCCCAGTCGCACCAGTTCACCGCCGGCCTCAATGTGTTTTTTCAGCCCGACGGCGAACTCAAGCTCGAAGTGAACGACTGGTTCGACCGACTCGACCGCCCGTTCACGCCCTTCGCGGGGCGCAGCATCCCCGTGGGCCGCTACAACTTCCGCAACGCCAAGGTCACGTACGTCTCCACGCAGCGGTATCCGGTGTTCGGCACCGCCAGCGTGCAGACGGGTGAGTTCTACGACGGCACCAATCAGACGCTGAGCGGTGGGCTCACATGGCGTCCGCGCTACGATGTGAGCATTGAAGGGACTTATCAGCACAACGACGTCGCGCTGGCCAGCGGCACCTTTGCCGCCGATCTGGCGGGGATGCGCCTCAAGTACGCGTACTCCACCACGCTCTTCGGCAGCGCGTTCGTGCAGTACAACACGCAGACCCGCAGCTTCGTGACCAACGCCCGGCTGGCGTGGCGCTACGCGCCGCTCAGCGACCTGTTCCTGGTGTACACCGAACGACAGAACACGTTCACGAACGTGCGCAACGAGCGGTCGGTGGCGATCAAGCTCACGCGCATGGCCGCGTTCTAGCAACTGCCACGGCCTGGACAACAGCAACGACAACGGCAACAGCCGGAACACGGATCAGCGAAAAGCGCGGTTGGCTTATCCGTGTTGCGGTCGGGTCGCGTGCAAGAAATCGATCCGGGCGTAGATTCGGACATGCCTTCCTTCAGCCTTCGCCCCGTTCGGGGCCCCGTTGCCGTTGCCGTGACCGCTGCGCTGACGGCCCTGCTCGTCGTGCCGCACACCGTGCTCCATGCGCAGCCGGCCTCGCCGAGTCGCAGCTATCCGCAGCTGCTGTCGCTCTTCACCGAGTGGCGCTCCTTCGAAGAGCCCCCGCGCGTGGGTGGTGTGCCCGACTATACGCCCGCGACGACGGCGCGGCGCCTCACGGCCCTCGGGGTGCTGCAGCGGAAGCTGCAGGCCATCGACACCACCGGCTGGCGCGTCCCCGAACAGGTGGACTGGCACCTGGTGCGCGCCGAGATGAACGGCATGCAGTATCACCTCACGGTGCTCAAGCCGTTTGCGCGCGATCCGGCGTACTACGCCTCGGTGCGGACCGAAGAGAGTGACACGCCCGCCGAAGAAGGACCCACGATTCACGGCGCGATCCGCTTGTGGCGCTACCCGGTGTGGCCGCGCACGGTGCTGGATACGTCGCGCGCACTGAGCGCCGACGAATCCCGCCGTCTTGGCGCGCAGCTGGCCTCCATTCCGCCACTGCTCACTACGGCGCGCACCCACCTGGCCAAGGGCAACGCCAAGGACCTCTGGGTGGGCGCCGTGCGCACCTTCGAGGACCAGCACGAGGCGCTGGGGACGCTCGCCGAACGCGTACGCGCCACCACCCCCGGTGACACGGCGCTGCTGAGCACCGTGGCGCGCGCCGCGGCCGCGACGGAGTCGTTCACGGCGTGGCTGCGCACCGAAGTCCCGAAAAAGACCGGCCCGAGCGGCATCGGCAAGGCGCAGTACTCTTGGTTCCTGAAGAACGTGCTGCTCGTCCCGCTCACGTGGGAGGACGAAGTCACTATCACGCGCCGTGAACTCGCCCGCGCGCACGCGTCGCTCCGGCTCGAAGAGACGCGCAACGCGAAGCTGCCGCCGATGCCGGTGGCGGGATCGGCCGCCGAGTTCGCGACGATGCAAGCCGAGGCGCTGCCGAAGTACATGCAGTTCTTCCGCGATCAGGGCATCGTGACCGTCGAGCCGTGGATGGAGCGCGCGCTGCGCGAACGGTTCCAGTCGTACTCGCCCGAGGCCACGCGCAATTTCTTCTCGCAGGCCACGCACCGCGATCCGCGCACGCTGTGGACGCACCTCTGGCATTGGTGGGACAACGGCCGCTTCCGCGAGCATCCGCACGCCAGTCCCATCCGCCGCACGCCGCTGTTGTACAACGTGTGGATGAGCCGGGCCGAAGGCATGGCCACGTCGATGGAAGAGTGGATGATGCAGGCAGGGCTCTACGACAGTTCGCCGCGTTCGCGCGAGATCGTCTGGACCATGCTCGCAGCGCGCGCCGCCCGCGGCCTCGGCAATCTGTACGCGCACGCGAACGAGCTCACGATGGCCGACGCCGCGTCCATGCACGTGAGCTGGACGCCGCGTGGCTGGATGCGCCGCGATCCGCTGCTCGGATTCGAGCAGCACCTGTATCTGCGGCAGCCCGGATACGGCGCGAGCTACGTGACCGGAGGGCGCCTGATGGAGGAGACGATAGCCGAGCGCGCCCGCCAGCTCGGCAACGCCTTCACCATGCAGCGCTTCTTCGACGAGGTGAACACAGTCGGGATGATCCCCGTATCACTCGTGTACTGGGAACTCACCGGCGATGCGCGGATGATCCGCGAACTGCAGCCCGGTGTGGGACCGCGCCCGTTCCGGTAACGGGCGACTGGTCAGGCCGTCTTGTGCTTGGCCAGTCGAGGGAACCAGTTGAGCAGCTTGACGGCAGCAACGACTTCCGGCCGCAGCGTCCAGCGCGTCTGCGGCGCTTCGGCGCCGCCGTCCGCGAAAGTGGCAAACACCGAGGCCTGCGGCGCCTTCGGGGGCACAGTGTACAGCAGACGGCCGGCGAGCTTCGCGCCGAACCGGCCGTAGTTGAGATTCACCGCGCCCGGCTTCTCGAAGCCGGCGGCGTCGGCGAGTTCGGTGGTCGTGAGCGTGTAGTCGGGGGCCAGACAGTGCGCGCGCAGCATGCTCCACTGCGCATCGGAGATCGTGTTGGCCACGTGCAGCAGGCGCAGCGCCTTGTGATACTCGGTCGATGTGGGCATCGCCGCCGCCGTCGGTGCGGCAGCCGGGGTCGCTGGGGTCACGGGCAAATCTCCTGAAAAGAGGTACAGCCGCGCTGAGGAGATCGCCGCCGTCACATCGCACACATCACGTCAACACGCGGATCACACGCCGACGGACGGGAAAGGCACCTGCACGCTACCCTTGGAACATCCCTCAGGTCGTCCCCGCGCGCAACGGCCCGACCGGAATCGCCTCCGGATTCCGGTCGACGCCCAGTGACTCAGGGTACGATCTTCGCGGGCGGCACGATCTTGATCCCGTCGGCGAACGTGGCGGTGAGCAGGTAGAGCAGCTTCGTGGACGGCAGCGCACTCGACGCCAGCGCGAACTCGGTGAGCTGGTGCGCCCCGTTCGCCTTCGAACCGCCGATGGCAATGCTGGGGATCTTGCGCACCACCCCCGGATTAGCATCGGTGGCGCCCGTGGCCACCGCTTCCGACGCGCCCGGCATCCCCGGCGTCATGCCGAGCGCCCGGTTGATGTCGATCGCGGTCTGCACCAGCGGGTGCGCGCGGGCCCCTTCGAGCTGCTTCTCCGTCCCGCCGGCGCCGCTCTTCTGCTCAATCTCGACCTTCAGTCCCACCTTCTGCTCGGCCGCCACGTCCTGCGTGATGCGCGTGATCGTGCGGTCCAGCGAATCGAGCAGCGCGGGATCAGAGCTGCGCAGATCGACCGTGAAGTAGAGCTCCTGCGGCACGGCGTTAAAGATGCTGCCGCCGTGAATCTGGCCGATGTTCATCACGGCTCCGTTGGGGAGCGCCTCGAACTGCAGCTGATACAGCCGGTCGATGGCTTTCGCCACCGCCTTCACCGGCGTCGGAATGCCACGCGACGACAGCGTGTGCGCGCCGGGATGCGTGAACACGTACTTCGTCCAGTAGATGCCCAGCGCACCGTACGCCACGCTGCCGTACGCGCCGTCGGGCACGATGAGCAGATCAGGCTTGGCGTTGTGCTGCAGCCAGTACTCCATCCCCTTCAGTCCGAGCTCTTCCTGCACCGTGCCGATGAAGATGATGTCGCCCTTGCTGGTGAACTTGGTGGCGTTCATCACCCGCAGCGTGGCGAGCATGTTCGCCACCGAGGCCGTGTTGTCGCCCACGCCGGGCGCGAACAGCGTGTCACCGGAGCGACGCACCTTGGTGTTCGTTTCCGGCGGGAACACGATGTCGGTGTGCGCGGCGATCACGATCGTGGGGCCGCCACCGGTGCCTTTGCGCACGCCGGTCACGTTACCGATGGAGTCCACCGACACCGCGAGCCCTTCCTGTTCGAACACCTTCTTCACGTACGCGCCGCGCTGCTGCTCGAGCCGTGATTTCCCCGGCATTTCAGCAATGCGGATCCACTCCTCGACCTGCTGCGGGAACTGCTGTTCCAGACGCGCGAGCCCCGACGTCACGTCGGCGCGCTTGAGCAGCGCGGGGTTCCAGCTGGTGGGGAACGTCTGCGCCGCGAGCGACGACGCAACGGTGAGCGAGAACGACAGCGACAGCGCCGCACAGACGGCGGCGAAACGGACAGGACGACGCATGATGGATGAGGTCGGAGTTACGGAAACAGCGGCGGGGCGATGCGCTTCTTCGTGGCCTGTTCGAAGGCGTACGCCAGACCGACGAGCGTGGGTTCACCGCATGCCGACGCGGTGAAGGTGATCCCGAAGGGGGCGGGGCGCGGGGTGAAGCCGGCCGGGAAGGCCTGGGCGCCCTGCCCGACCGGAACCGGCAGCAGCGCATAGGGCACAGTAACGGACGGATATCCCGGACGCGCGCCGATGTTGGCGCTGCTCACGCCGGGGAACAGCAGGGCATCCAACTGATGCGCCTTCATCGTGGCGTCGATGCCGCGCGTGGCCGAGAGCAGGATGTCCTTGCGACGATCGGCCTCGTAGCGCGACTTGTCGGCTTGCACGTCCATCTCGTCGGAGATGTCGAGCAGTGCCTGACCGTACTTGATGGCACCGGCACGCTGGTGCGCGATGTTCCACTGGCGCAGCCCCGTGAGCGACGGCACCGGCGCCTTGTCGCCCAGCAACGCCAGCCACGCGTTGAAGTCGCGCTTCATGCCGTACTTGAAGGCGATCGAGCAGTCGGCGTCGCGCCCCTTGGCCTGTTCGAGACCGCTGCAGGGGTTCCAGTTCAGGAAGTTGTCGGCCGGGACCGGCTCCACCACGCTCGGGATGTCGGCCGGATCCACCACGATGGCGCCCTGCGCTTTGAGCACGGCGATCACCTCGTCCATCGTGGCGTGCTGTGCGGGGCTCAAGCCACCACGCGGCGTGCTGCTGCCAGCGGCCGGCGGCACGGTGGGCTCGTAGAAGAACGCGCGGGGGATGCCGATCCGCGCGCCCTTCAGTTTGCCCGCGTCGAGAAAGGCGGTGTAGTCGTTCCGGGGCGGCGGGGTGCACACCTTCGTGGCGGCATCATTCGCGTCGGGGGCCGTCCCTTCCAGCGCCCCCAGCATGATCGCCGCGTCGCGCACGGTGCGCGTCATCGGGCCGGGGGTGTCCTGATCGGCGGTGATCGGAATCACGCCGTAGCGGCTCACGCGCCCCACGGTGGGCTTGATCCCCACCAGAAAATTCTGCTGCGCCGGGCTGAGAATCGACCCGGACGTTTCCGTGCCCACGTTGCCGGCCCAGAAGCTCACGCTGGTACCCACGCCCGAACTCGAGCCACCGGTGTTCAGGACCGGGCGTCCGTCAAAGAGGGACTCGCGCGGATCACGCCGCGGATCCCAGGGATTCATGCCGTAGCCGGTGAGCCCCGTGTAATTGCCGGGCATCCCCGACGCCGTCCAGTTGGCGAGTTCGGTGAGCTGCGTCTTGGCGATGATGATCGCACCGGCCGCCTTGAGGTGGCGCGTGACCGTGGCGTCGTACGGCGGCAGCAGATCGCCGAAGGCCAGAGCGCCGCCCGACGTCACCATCTCCATCGTCTGGATGTTGTCCTTGAGCGCGATCGGGATCCCGTGCAGCGGTCCGCGCACGCGCCCGGCCGCCCGCTCGCGGTCGAGCGAATCCGCAATCGCCAGGGCGCGCGGATTCACCGTGATCACCGCGTTCAGCTTGTCCTCGTAGGTCGCGATACGGGCCAGATACTGCTGGACGATTTCACGCGAGGTGATGCGCTTCTGCTCGAGGGCAGTGCGCAGGTCGGCGAGGCTGGTTTCCAGTACAGACACGGGGGCGGCGGCCGCCGGGCGCTGCGCCACGAGCGGGGCCGCGCCGCACACGAACGCCGCCGCGAGCACGGCGGCGATGGGGGCCACCCGGGATGTCCGGGGGCGCGCAATCGGGTAGAAAAGAGGCATACGCCAAAGTGGCGACGAATCGCACCGGCGTCCAATGCGGTCGCGGACCGCGCGTGGGGTGGTGCGGGCTAGTCGGCCCGCACGTCCAGCCCCAGCGCCTGCGCGATCGTGAGCGCCTGCTGCACGTCGATGATGGCGCCCGCCAGACGCACGGTGGCCGGATCGAGGGTGCTCAGGTCGCTGCCGCGCAAATCACAGTCGGTGAAATCGGCGCCGTCCAGCGCCGCGCCCGAGAGGTCCGCGTCACGCACCGATCCATCGCGACAGCGCGCGCGGGTGAGATCAGCCTCACGCAACCGCACGCCGCGAAAGCGCGCCCGGGAAAGATCGGCGCCGGCCAGCCCCACGTGCGACCAGTTGCCGCCCGCGACCTCCATGAGGTCGAAGGTGCACCGGCGGAAATTGCTCCCCACGAACTTGCAGTCGGTAAACCGGGCCTCGAAGAACGAGCAGTTGGTGAAAGTGCAGTTCACAAACGCCGCGTCGGTGTGCACCGAACAGTTGAACTGCGCCCCCTGAAAGGTGCAATCGGTGAACACCGCACCGCGGTTCACCAGTTCGGTGGCCTCGAGATCGGAAAACCGGACGGCGGTGTGCGTCTGCCCCGAGATGTCCTGTCCTTCCCAGTCGGTCGTGCTCATCGGGACGGCCGGCTGAACACGGCGCCGTGCGGAATCCCCGCCCCGCGGCTGCGGGCGGCAACCAACAAGCCGGCGAACAGTGACGCGACGATGATCGGTGCACGGAGCGGAATCAGCATGCGCTGATCTACTCGGTCACCGTGCGACCCGCCACGAGTTCGGCCTTTTCACGGAAGCTGAAGATCGCGCCGCACTGCGTGCACACGTAGCTGCCGGTGCGCTCGCCGAGGTCGTACTCCTTGGAGAAGGCCGGATGATCACAGGGCTGCACCCCCCATTCCGCCTGAAGGGCAAGCGCGCGTTTCTTCTGCATGACGTCGTGGCTGAGGTGCGGGACGCACAGACCACGAGCGGCCTGTGCTGGTGCAAGCTAGCAGGTTCCCGCCATGGTGGACTACTCGACGATCTCCTCCTCTTCTTCGTCGTCGTGCACCACCACGTTCTCCCCCACATCCTCCAGCACGTCGCGCGCGTCGGCCGCGTAGCCCTCGGGCACCAGCACGGAAACCCCGCGCGCCGTCGCCCCCTGAAAGCCGGGGCCGAAGATCCCGACCGTGTCATTGTTGTCGCGCATCGCCGGAATCTCCGCCGCTTCAAGACGGGCGATGATCATGTCCGCCTCGAGGCCGGAGGGGACGGTAGTGAGGACGTGCCAGGCATTCGTCATACAGCGCTCCATTCGGTGGGATGCGCGGTCGCATGACCGCATCCCTTCATACTCGGCACACCGCCTCCGCGTTCCCGTCCGAGGCGGCGTCATCGATATCGCGACACAGCCCCCGATCCGCGAGGGATCGGGGGCTGTGTGGCACCACAGACCAGCAGCGTGATTACATCGCCAGCGTCTGCAGATCCTGCAGCGCCTTCTTCAGCAGGTCCGTCTTCTTCGGGTCGCAGCTGCGGTTCGACTCGACGTCCGACACCAGCTTCGTGAGCGTCGTGTTGCGCGCCGCGCCCGACGTCTTCTCAGCGCTCGAGATCGACGCACGGATGTCGGCGATCTTCGCCGGCGCCACGCACCCCTTCCGCTCCAGCTGGTCCGTGAACGCCTTCGCCAGCGCGAAGCTCGGCGGCCACGAGATCTTCGGCTGACCCTGCGCGTTCAGGTAGTCCCACTTCACGGTGTTGGCCGCATCGATCTCGTTCTGCGAGATGTACTGGCTCGGCACCAACTCGGCCACGTCCAGACCACGCGCGATTTCCGAGCTCACGATCGAACCGTTGTACCAGTACACCGACCACGAGCCGCCCATCGCCATGCGGGTGGAGTCCACCGGGCCGCGATCGAACGAGGCGATTTCCTTCGGCGCCGACGGGTCCGTCCAGTCGAACACCGAGATGCCGCCCTGATACCACGACTGCACCATCACGTCACGACCCGGGATCGGGATCAGCGAGCCGTTGTGCGCCACGCAGTTTTCGTTCGACGACTGCACCGTCGGGATCTTGTAGTAGCTCTTGAACACGAGCTTCTTGTTCACGATCGAGAAGATCGCGTTGGCGCCCCACTCCGGCTTGTCACCGGCGCGGCACTTGGGCGAGGAACCGCCACCCCACTCGTCGGAGAAGAGCATCTGCGTGCCGTCGTTGTTGAACGTCGCCGAATGCCAGTAGGCGAAGTTCGAGTCGGCCGCCGCATCGAGACGCACCGGCGCCGTCGGGTTGCTGATGTCGAGCAGCAGACCGTGCCCTTCGCACGCGCCGCCAGCCAGACCCAGCGCCGGGTACACCGTGATGTCATGGCACTGCGAGCGCTCGCCACCGCGACCGGTCGGTGCACCGCCCGCCGCGCCGGCGAACATCGTGTTGATCGCACCCTGCGCCATACCACGCACCGTCGCGCTGTCGGCCGCGTTCACCGACGTGCCGCCACGCGCCTTCATGGCGTTGTCCAGCAGCGGGCGGATCACCTGCGGCGGCACGACCATGTCGGCGCCCGACTGCGGGTTCTTGGCAATGAACGCACCGGCCGCCTTCGCTGTGGCGAGCGTCTTCGCCGCCGCTTCCTTGTCGGCGTCGGAGAGACCGTGGGCTGGCGCGGCGCCGAGGCCGGCGAAGATGTTGGCGCGACCGACCACCGCAGCGCTGGCCGGGTTGGCGAGCGGCACCTTGATGATTTCGATGCGCAGGCGCGACGAGTTCGGATCGTCGGCCGCGACGTCGGCACAGCCTTCGAGTTCACCCGCCGAACGGATGCCCGACGAACCGGAAACGTAGATGTACACGTTCTCCTTGTCCTTCGGATCCTCGAGCACGGTGTGCGTGTGCGAGCCACGGCACGTCTGTACGTTCGCGATCAGCTTCGGGTTCTTGATGTCGCTGATGTCGAACACGCGCACACCACGCATGCGCTCCTTGCTGACGGGATCAGGCACGCCACCCGGCTTGCAGTCTACGCGGCCGTTGTTCGCTTCGGCCGACATGAACATCAGGTTCTTGTACACCGAGATGTCGTTCTGCGACGCGGGGCACGAGTAGGCCACCACGAGCACCGGCTTGGCCGGGTTCGAGATGTCCCAGATCACCGGACCGTTGTAGTTGCCCTGGATCGCGTACTTGCCCGTGAAGGCCAGATCGGAGTTCGTGATGCCGAGGAAGCCCGGCGGCGAGACCGCCTTGGCGACGACCTTCATGTTGGAGATCGCTTCGCCGGCGTCGAACAAACCGGCCTTGAGGCCGACGCGCGGATCGTTCATCGGCGACGGTGCGGTCTTGGGCTTCGCCGGCGCGCACGCCGCGAGGCCCAGCAGCGCCACGGCCGCGTAGCCTGCGACAACACGTGCCCCGCGACGACGCGGAAGTGCTTCTGACATGTCTGTTCCTGTGAAGAAGAGGTGGTGGTGATCCTGCGTGTCGTACATGTCCTGCCTGGGATACCGCTGGCCGCCGGCCATTACGCCGGCGGAGCGAAGCCCATGTCCAGCATCATGGTGAACATCCGCTTGATCTCGGTGCTCTGATCGACTTCCACGTCGTTCGCAAACTTGAATACGGTCTCGTCCTGCCCCGCCCCCTGCGCCGCGAACAGCGTCTTCACCATCGACACCGCCCCACGGTGGTGCTGGATCATGAAGGTGAGGAACAGGCGGTCGAACTCCGTGCCGCGCGCCGTGTTGAGTTCCTTGAGCTGCGCGTCGGTGAGCATGCCGGGCATCGCCATCTGCCCCATGCCGGCCATCCCCGCCATGTCATGACCGGCGTGCGCGGCCATGTCGTGCGCGGCACCGCCCATGGTGACGTTGCCAAGCGTGTCCACCATCGGCACCGTCTGACGGCGATCCTTGAGCCACGTCTGCATGATCGTGATCTCATCGGACTGCGCATTGATGATGCGGGCCGTGAGGCGCTGGACCGACGGGCTGGCCCCGTGCGTGGGGGCCCAGCGGGAGATGGTGATGGCCTGCGCGTGGTGGTGGATCATGCCACTCATGAAGTCCACATCGGCCTGGACCCACGCGTAGCGCAGGCTGTCGGCCTGGGCGCGGGCGATCGCCGCGGCGTCGCCCATCTGGAAGGCAGGTCCGGCCGATGAGGCCGACCGCGAGGTGGCGCAGGCCGTCATGACGACGAGCCCGGCGCTCACGGCGGCCAGGCGGATCGGACGGCGGATCGTGGTACGCATCGGTATGCTCACGTGATGGGACACCGGCAGCGGACGGAAAGGTGTAATCTCTAACGGTACAGGGGGAGAGGACGCCCGCAAGCCGTGAAACCTAATCCATGCGTCCCCCGGACAGCCCAGGCAGGCGAGGGCTAGGACTCGCCCAGTGGGATCGCCCGTGACCCCGTCACCGTGACCAGGGCGAGCCGCCGCAGGTGCACCGAATCGGCCGCGGCCACGTACGCCGACGCCTGCTGCGCCGACACCAGCGCCCGCGTGAGCTGGGCTAGGCCGCCGCACACGTACCGGTTGCACAGATTCGAGCGCAGCGCGCGCGGCAGATTGCAGCCGGCCGTGGTGTGAAACACGCACGAGCCGCGGTAATGACGGGCCGGCAGGTACGACGCGTAGCGGGCTTCCAGTGATTCGGCCGTCACCGTCTCCCCGTCGTCGGTGAGCTGGGCCCGCACCCGCATGATGCTGTCGGCATGCAGAAAACCGTGCGTCCCGCCCGCCGTGCAACACTCCCCGCGGCAGGTCCCGCAGCTGGCCCCGATGATATCCGGCATCGCCGGGATCGAATCGGGGAGCGCCCATCCGGCGTCCTCGCGGGCCTGCACGGCCTCCGCACTCATCGGCGCGCGGTTGTCCCGCACCGCCTCCCGGAACGCCTCGGCAATCGTGCCCCGCAGCTTGTCCAGAAACGCGTCGCGCGACGCCTCGGGGAGCTCGGTGGTGTTGCGCGTATTCGCCGGCAGCAGGATCACCGGCAGCGCCGGGAGCCCGTGTTCCGCACGGTCGGCGCCGGCGATCTGTTCCGCCTGAGCCGTGAGCCGGGCATTCCGGGCCCGCTGGGCCGCGATCGGACTTTCGCGCGAAGACATGCCACAACCTATCAAGCGGGGCCTCCCGCGGGGCACGGAATCCACGCCGATATGGTTGATTCCGCCATATGACGAAATCCCGGTGGACGATCCCCCTCGGCGCCGTCCTCGTACACCTCGGCATCGGCTCGGTGTACGCGTGGAGCACGCTCAACCGCCCCATCATCGCCGCGATGCCGCCCCAAGCGTGGTGGGCGAGTCCGCCGTATACCACGTTCACCTCGGCGCTCGTCCTGCTGGGGCTCAGTGCGGCCACGCTCGGGCCGTGGGTCGAGCGGCAGGGCGCCCGGGTCGCCGGAGGCACGGCCGCTGTCTGCTTCGCCAGCGGGCTGGTGCTGGGTGGCATCGGCCTGCTGCTGCAGCAACCGCTGCTGCTCTTCCTGGGGTTGGGCATCCTGTGCGGGATCGGCTGCGGCATCGGCTACATCGCCCCCGTCAGCACGCTCGTGAAGTGGTTCCCCGAGCGGCGCGGCATGGCCACCGGCTTCGCCATCATGGGCTTCGGGGGTGGTGCCTTCGTGGCGGGATACGCGAATGCGTTCCTGATCGAGCGCGTGGGGGTGGCGAACGCGCTGTTCGTGCTGGGGGCGGTCTATCTGGTGCTCATGCTCATGGGGGCACAGCTCCTGCGCCCCGCCCCGGAGGCCGCGCCGCCGACATCGACCGGCCCGGGCTATCAGGCGTTCGGCCTCACACGCCGCGAGGCGGTGCGTACGCCACAGTTCTGGCTGCTCTGGGGGATGCTGTGCGTGAACGTTACCGCCGGCATCGGCATCCTCGCCCAAGCGTCCCCGATGATGCAGGACCTCTTCGGCAAGTCCCCCGCCGAAGCGGCCGCCGTGGTCGCGATCATCAGTCTGTTCAATGCCGGGGGACGGCTGCTGTGGTCCAGCGCGTCCGACCTGCTGGGACGGCGCGCCACCTATTTGGTGTTCTTCGTGGTGCAGCTGGCCCTCTTCCTGCTCATCCCCCGCTTTGCGCAGGCCGGCGCCTGGTGGCCGTTCTTGGTCTGCCTGCTCGCCGTGTTCACCATGTACGGCGGCGGCTTCGCCACGATGCCTGCCTTCCTCGCCGACCTGTTCGGTCCGCGGAACGTCAGCGCGATTCACGGGGCCGTGCTCACGGCGTGGAGTGTGGCCGCGGTCACGGGTCCGGTCATTATTACCGAGCTGTCGAAGCGGGCGCGCAGCGCGCTCGCGCCGGGGGCACCGCGCGTGCACATCTACGATCAGCCGCTGCTGCTGCTGGCCGGGCTGCTCGCGGTCGGGCTGATGCTCACGCTCGCGGTGAAACCGCTGCGGAAGGCGTAGGGTGGGAATCGTTTGCCAAGGGCCGTGATCGGCGGCAGGTTACGCCCCGATGCGAACCCCTACCCGATTCACCGCCCTCGCGCTGCTCGCCCTGAGTGTCGCCTGCACGGCCGCCGAGCCCGCCGCCGATGCCCCCGCCCCGGTGAGCGCGTTCGCCGACTTCGTTGACCGCTACCTCGACGGCTTCGCGATGCGCCATCCGTCGATCGCCGGCGGCAACGGCCTCCACGATCACGACGACCGGCTCGACGATTTCTCGGCGTCCGCGATCGCGGCGGAAATCGCCACGCTGCACACGGCGGCCACCGAACTCGCCGCCTTCGACGACGCCTCGCTGACACCCGACGAGCGGGTCGACAAGCGCATTCTCGCCGGCGTGATCGACGGCTGGCTGCTGGAGCAGGAATCGCTCGCAAACTGGAAGCGCAATCCGATGCTGTACGCCGGTGCGCTCTCCGACGGGGTGCACAATCTCATGACGATGGAGAACGCCCCCGCCCCCGTGCGGATGCGTCGCATCATCACCAAGCTGGCCGGCGTCCCCGCGATGCTGCAGGCGGCACGCACCAATCTGGTCAATCCGCCCAAAATCTTCGCCGAGCGCGGACTCGGCATGATGCGCGGCGCGAGCGGCATGCTGTCGAAAGACCTGCCGCTGGCGTTCACCGCGGAGGCCGGCACGCCGCTCATGGATTCACTCACCACCGCCGCCGCCGCGGCCGTGCGTGACATCGACGCCTACACCGCGGAGTTCGAGCGCACCGTGCTCCCCACCGCGACCGGCGACTGGAAGGTCGGTGGGGACGCCGTGGCGCGTCGGTATCGCGCCGAGGAGCTGATCGACGTGCCGCTGGCGGAGCTCGCGGCGCTGGGCGAACGTGAAATGCAGCGCGCGCACGAACAATTCCGCGCCGCCGCAGCACGTCTGGCCCCCGGCGCCGATCCGCTGGCCACGTGGCTGCGGGTCCGTCGCGACCATCCCAAACGCGGCGGTGTCGTCACGGCGGCGCAGGCCATCGTCGACTCGCTCACGCGTTTCATCGCCGCGAACGATCTGGCCGTCGTCCCGCAGGGGGAACGGGTCGTCGTCGCCCCCGCGCAGCCGTTCGCGCTGGGCTTTGCGTCCATGCACGCCTCGCCGCCCCTCGAGACCACGCCGGTCAAGAGCTACTACTACATCACCGATGCCGATTCGCTGGCCCCGGCCGCGGAGCAGGAGGCGTGGCTCGAGCGGTACAACTACGCCTCGCTCGCCAATACGTCGGCGCACGAAGCGATGCCGGGCCACTGGCTGCACGCCGTGCACATGCGTACCACACCGGGCAAGATCCGGCGCATCTGGATCGGACTGAATCCGTTTCCGCAGCCGTCGTCGGGTCAGGACGGCTGGGCGCACTACGCCGAGGAAATGGTGATCGAACAGGGCTTCATGAACGGCGATCCGCGCTACGAACTCGCCCAGCTCAGCGATGCCATGACGCGCATCTGCCGCCTGCTCTCGGGGATCCGGCTGCACACCGGCGAGTGGACGCTGGCGCAGGCGCAGGCCTGTTTCGAGCAGGACGCCTACGTGGCCGCGCCGGCCGCCAAGCGCGAAGCCGAGCGCGGCACCTACGATCCCACCTACGGTGGCTACTTTCTGGGCAAGCGCGGCATGCTCACGCTGCGCCGCGATGTGAAGGCGGCGCAGGGTGACCAGTTCAGCCTCCGCGATTTCCACGAACGCGTCATGAAGAACGGCATCGCCCCCATCTGGGCGCACCGGCAGCTGCTGCTGCCGGGTGACACCTCACGGGTAATTCAGTGACCGCCAGTAACGACATCGTTCGTGTGGGAGTGCTCGGCGCCGGCGCCTGGGCACAGTTCGCCCATCTGCCGGGATGGAAGCGCGATCCGCGCTGCACGATCGTCGCGATCGCCGATCCCATCGTGGAGCGCGCGCGGGAGTTCGCCGCGCAGTTCGACATCCCGCATGTGTACGCCACGCACGAAGAGCTCATTGCGCGCACCGACATCGATGTGGTCGATGTGTGCACGCCAAGTGCGACGCACTTTGCCTTGAGCTGTGCCGCGCTGGAGGCGGGCAAGCATGTGCTGTGCGAAAAGCCGGTGGCGTATGACTTCACCGAAACGCGGCGCGCGGCGGCACTGGCGGCGAGCAAGGGCCTCAAGACGAAGCTCGGCTTCACGTTCCGCTACAGTCCGGCCATGCGGTACATGAAGGCGCTGATTGATGAGGGATTCATCGGCACGCCCTTCATCTTCAACGGCTACGAGCAGAACTCGCAGTGGCTCGACCCGCAGACACCGTTGCGTCAGGTCGATCACGAGGCCGACCAGACCGAGATCCACGTGTCGTCGCTGGAAGGCTACGGCGCCCCGATCATGGACATCGGGCACCTGTTCATGGGCAGTCGCTTCAAGTCGGTGGTGGGCACGATGAAGAACTTCATCCCCGAGCGCATGGTGCGCGCCACTGGCACGATGATGCGCATGAATATCGACGACGGCGACATATTTATCGGCGAGTTCGACAACGGCGGCATCGGCTCGATTCAAACGAGCTTCGTGACCGTGGGCAACTATCCCGGCATCGAAGCACGGGTGTACGGCAGCAAGGGCGCGCTGATCTGCCGGCTGGTGGAAGAGAACGGCATCTGCGAAACGCTCAAGGGCGCCACCGCCGGCTCGGTGGAATTCAAGGAGATGGAAATCCCAGAGCGCTTCTACCCGGCCGGCGGCAGCGCGCGGGAATCGTGGCGGTCGCTGTTCTATGCCAATCTCATCAGCTCGTTCATCTCCGAGATCCGCGGCGAGGTTGAAGGCAACGAAGGCAACTTCGAAGACGGAGCGCACGTGCAGGAACTCATCAACGCCGTCGAGCGGTCGTTCCGCGAGCGGCGCTGGGTGAACATTCCCCTCGACGCGCCGTCCACGGCGGGACCGGCCTCCTGACCGCACCCACCGCCTCCCCGCTCGACGCGTTTCTCGCGCACTACTTCGCCCGCCATCCCGTGAACGCCACGTTCACGGGGCTGCACACGCACGACGACCGGCTCCCCGACTGGACGCGGGCGTCACGCGAGGCCGAGGTGCGCGAACTCAGCGCCCTGCACGCCGCACTGTACGATGTGTTCCCCGCGCGCGATGCAGCGACGCTCGCGGATAACACCGAGGCGCTCGACGCCGAGCTGGCGCGCGCGAACATCGACGTGCGCATGCTGGAAACGGACACCCGCTTCTTCCACGATAAGAACCCGGCGCTCTGGACTGGCGAGGCGATCTTCAGCATCGTCGGCCTGCTGTTGCGCCCCACAGCGCCGATCGGATCATGCGCCGCGTCGCTCGCGGCGCGGCTCGACGCGATCCCGCAGTTCCTGAGCGACCTGCCGCTGGCGCTCACGCAGGCCGTCCCGCCGCTGTGGACCGACCGCGCGGTGCGGGAAGCGCGCGTCTTCGCCGGTTTCCTGCGCAGCGGACTCGCGCGCTGGCTCACCGAGCACGACGTAGACGCCGCGGCGGCCGCCACCGTGCAGACGGCCGCCACCCGCGCGGCTCTGGCGTTCGACGACACGGTCCGGTGGCTGGAGGCACAGCCGCGCGACGCCGAGGCGTCGTGCGCGATCGGGGCCGAAGCGTACGGCCAACTGCTGCAGCGCGGACATTGGTGCCATGCGTCCGCGGATGACCTGCTCGGGCGCGTGCTCGCGGCGATGCCGGACGCGCAGGCGCGCTTCCGTGCGTTGGCCACGGAGGTGGCCGGCAGCCCGGAGGCACTGGGCTCGGCCCTCGCGAACGACCGGCCCACCGAAGAGGCGTACCTGCCCACGTTTACGGCGCAGTTCGACGCCTGTCGCGCCTTCGCGTTACAGCACGATCTGGTGTCCTGGCCTGACTGGCCGCTGCGCTATGTCGCGATCCCCGGGTGGGCCCGCGACATCGCGCCGCACCTGTATTTCCTGTTCTACGGCTCGCCGGCGCCGTACGAGACGCGCCCCGAGCATCGGTATCTGGTCACACCGGTGGACGACACCATCGCCCCCGACGAGCGCGCCCGGCGCCTCGCGGCCTGCAACCACAGCGTGATCACGCTCAATCACGTGGTGCATCACGGCGCGCTGGGACATCACGTGCAGAACGGACACGCCACGCACCGCAACGCGTCACGCATCGGGCAGATCGCCGCAGTGGACTGCGCCAGCCGCATCGGCATGTTCCTCGGCGGCTCGATGGCCGAAGGATGGGCCTGCTATGCCACCGAACTGGCCGACGAACTCGGATTTCTCACCCCGCTCGAACGGGCGGCCGAGCAGCAGAGCCGCGTCCGCATGCTCGCACGCGCCATCGTCGATATCCGCCTCCATACCGGTGCCTGCACCTTTGCCGAGGCGGTGGCGTACTACGTGCATGAGGTGGGGATGCCGGAAGGCGTGGCCACCGGTGAGGCGACCAAGAACTCGATGTTCCCCGGCACCGCCGTGATGTACTGGCTCGGCACGCAGGGCATTCTCGATCTGCGCGAGACACTCCGGGCCCGCGGCGATTTCGTACCGCGGTCTTTCCACGACGCGCTGCTCAGCCGAGGCTCGATCCCGGTCCTGCTGGCCGCGCAGCTTCTCACGGCTCGCCTCACATGACCATCTCCCCGCGCCCCATGCGCCGACCCGTCCGACGGTGGCCGCGTGCCTTCACGCGTGGCCCAGCAGGTGCGCTTTCTCTGGCGCTCGCCACGGCGCTGTCCGCCTGCGGCGGCGGCGGCGACAGCGCCCGCACCGGTCCGTCGAACGAACTGCTCATCGTAGGCTACGACCGTGAGCCCGACACCATGAACCGCTACGCCACGCACATTCTCGAGGACATCGAGTCGTGCGTGGTGGAGGGGCTCGTCACCAACGACGAGCAGATGCGCGTGGTCCCGCTGCTGGCCACCGAGATCCCCACCGTGGCCAACGGCGGCGTGACCGTGCGCCCCGATGGTGGCATGGACGTGACCTGGAAGCTGCGCCCCGGTGTCACTTGGCATGACGGCACGCCGCACACCTCGGCCGACGTGCAGTTCACCGTGGACGCGATCAACAAGGGTGACTGGAAGCCCGAGAGCGTCGACGGTTTTGACCGGATCTCCTCGGTGGACACGCCGGACTCGCTCACGGCCGTGGTGCACTACAAGGAAACGTACGCGCCCTACGTGCTGCAATTCGTGCGCGGGACGCTCCCCAAGCACGTGCTCGCCGGACGTGATCTCAACACCGCCAACGACTACAACCGCGCACCACTCGGCACCGGCCCGTACACGGTGAAAGAGTGGAAGACCGGCGAATACATCCTGCTCGAACGCTCCGCGACCTACTGGCGCGGCACACCCAAGATCAAGCAGCTGCTCTTCCGGTTCCTCACCAACACCACCACCCGCATCAACCTGCTCAAGTCGGGCGAAGTGCACATGGTGGCGCTGGTGGCGTGGGATAAAGTGCGCGAACTCACCGGTGTGTCGGGGCTCCGCCTGAACCGCGTCGTGGGCAACGGCTACGAGCACGTCACGCTCAATCAGCGGCACTTCCCCGCCTTTGCCGACGTACGCGTCCGGCAGGCGCTCGCGCATGCCGTAGACCGCGATCTGCTGGTCCGCACTATTCTCGACGGACAGGTGGAAGTGGTGAACGGCCCGATTCAGCCGCTTTCACCCGCGTATGAGCCCAAGGTGGCCACCTATGCGTTCGACCCGGCCAAGGCGCGCGCGCTGCTGGACGAGGCCGGGTGGGTGCCGGGCCTCGACGGGATCCGCGTGAAGAACGGCACCCGGCTCGCCTTCACGCTCATCACGCAATCGGGCTTCGCCATCCGCGAGAACGTGTCACAGGCGCTTGAGCAGGCCTTCAAGGCCGTCGGCGTGGGCATGACCGTCAAGTTGCTCGACGGCACCACCATCAGCAGCGTCTGGTTTGCCGGGGACTTCGACGCCATGCTGCATTGGTGGCAGATGGGAGCCGACCCCGAGCTCACGCTCTTCTTCGCCGGCGATCGCACGCCACCGGCCGGACGCAACATCAATTTCGTGAACGACACCGCGCTCACCGCGCTGCTGTACCGCGCCGACCGCACCGCCGACGTGGAGCAGCGCAATACGCTGCTGCGCGACGCGCAGCGACGCATCGCCGCGCTCGCACCGGAAATCGTGCTGTACAACACGGCGAAAATCGATGTCGTGCCGGCCACGCTGTCGGGCTTCACCGGCAACCCCACCAACGCCGGGCCCTTCTGGAACGTGCACGCGTGGGAGATCACCACCAAGTGACACACGCGCCGTGATCGGCAGGCTCATCGCCCGCCGGATCGTGCAGAGCGTGCCGCTGCTGGTGCTGATCTCGCTGCTGGTGTTTGCCCTGCTGCAGGCCGTGCCGGGTGGGCCGCTGGCCGCATATCTCGAAAACCCCAACGTGCGGCCGGAAGACATCGCCCGCCTGCGGGCCTCGCTTGGCCTCGACCGTCCGTTGTCCGCGCAGTACCTGTCGTGGCTCGCCGCGTTCGTGCGCGGCGACTGGGGCTACAGCATCGCCGACGGGCGCCCGGTGCTCACGCGCATGCTCGAGCGCGTGCCGGCAACGCTGGAACTCGTGGGGATCTCCACCCTGCTCGCCCTCGCGCTCGCGGTGCCGGTGGGCGTGTTCGCGGCGGTGCACCGCACGTTCGACCGCCTGTCGTCATTCGTGGCGATCGCGGGCATCTCGCTGCCCGTGTTCTGGTTTGGGTTGCTGCTGCAGCTTGTTTTCGCGGTCGCGCTGGGATGGCTGCCGTCGTCCGGGCGGAGTTCGTTCGGTGCCGCGTCGCTGGGCGATCGCGTGGCGCATCTGGTGCTCCCCGCTGTGGTGCTGGCGGCCGTACAATCGGCGGCGTGGTCACGGTATCTGCGGCGCGCCATGCGCGAAACGATCGGCCGGCCGTTCATGAATGCCGCGCGCGTGCGCGGCGTCTCCGAGCGCGGGGTGCTGCTCCGCCACGCGCTCCCCAACGCCCTCGGCCCGTTCATCACCGTGGTGCTGCTCGACGCGGCCATGATGGCCTCCGGCGCGGTGGTCACTGAAAGCGTGTTCGCGTGGCCGGGCGTGGGCAGCCTGTTCACCGAAGCGCTGGTGAAACGCGACTACCCTGTGCTGATGGCCTTCCTCTTGTGCGGTGCCGTCGCCGTGATGGTGCTCAACCTCCTCGCGGACATCGCCGTGCGCACCATCGACCCGCGCACCCGGAGTACCGCATGACATCCGGACCGCGCGGCGGACTTCTCTTTCTCGGCGCGCTCGTCGTCGCCTCGCTGCTGGCACCCGCGCTGGCCCCGTTCGCCGCCGACGCGCTCGATCTCGCGAACCGGCGTGCCGCGCCGAGTCTCCTGCACTGGTTCGGCACCGACGAACTCGGACGCGACGTCCTCACGCGCGTGCTGATCGGCGCGCGCGTATCGCTGGCCATCGGCGTGGGCTCCGCGCTCATGAGCGCGGCCATCGGCGTGGCGGTGGGTGCGGTGGCCGGCTACGCCGGCCGGTGGATCGACGACGCCCTCATGCGCGCCACCGACGCCATGCTGGCCATTCCACGGCTGCCACTGCTGATGCTCGGTGCGGCCGTGCTACAGCCCGGCGTCCCCATGCTGATCCTGCTGGTGGCGGCCGCCGGCTGGATGGAAACCGCCCGCGTGGTCCGCGCCGAGGTGCAGTCGCTGTCGTCGCTCGACTTCGTGCAGGCCGCGCGGGCCATCGGCGCCAATCCGATGGGTGTCATCGTGCGCCACATCATCCCGGGCATCATCCCCGCCGCGACGGTCGCCACCACGCTCGCGATCGGACGCGGCATCCTGCTGGAAAGCACCATGAGCTTCTTTGGCGTGGGCGTGCAACCGCCCACCGCCAGCTGGGGCAACATGCTGTATCAGGCGCAGACCACCATGACGAGCGAACCGTGGCTCGCGATCTTCCCGGGACTCTTCATCTTCGCCACCGTGCTCGCCTGCAACGTCGTCGGTGATGCCATCGGCGCGTCCCCCACTCACCGCCCGTCCGCCCGATGACCTTCCCCCTCCCCTTTGCGCCGCGGTGCATCATGATCGGCGCCAACGCGCATGTGGCCATCGCCGACGCGATCCGTGCGCGACGCCCCGATCTCGACGTGCGTGGCACGGTTTTCACGGAGGTCACGGCGGACGATCTCGCGTGGGCCGAGGCGTACATCGGCTTCAAGCGCCCGCCGTCGGTTTCAGACATGGGCAACGTGCGCTGGATTCAGTGCACCGGCGCCGGCGTCGATTCGTGGGTGGCGTCCGATCTCGATCCGTCCATCCTGCTCACGCGCAGCCCCGAGTCGTTCGGCCCCATGATCGCCGAGTGGGCGGTGTCGCGGATCTTCGCGATTCAGTTGCAGGTGCTGGAGTTGGCCGAGGCGCAGCGCGAGAGACGTTGGGCGCCGCGTGACATCGCGCGCGTGGCGGGCACGCGGGCCCTCGTGGTGGGCACCGGAGACATCGGCCGCGCCGTCGCGTCGTCGCTGCACGCCTTGGGCGTGCACGTCACTGGCGTGTCGCGCAGCGGAACGGCAGCAGGCGCCGCCTTCAGTGCCGTGCACCCGTCGAGCGAACTCGCGAATCTGGTCGGTGACGCCGACTGGATCGTGGTCGCCGTGCCCGATACCCCGGCCTCTCGCGGTCTCATTTCGCGCGACGTGCTGTCGCGCTGTCAGGGCGCCGTGCTGCTGAACGCCGGCCGTGGCTCGGTCGTCGAGGAAACCGCGCTGCCCGAAGCGCTCGACAACGGCTGGCTGCGCGGCGCGGCGCTCGATGTGTTCGCCACCGAGCCGCTGCCGGCCACCTCGCCGCTCTGGAGCGACCCACGCGTGATGGTGTCGCCGCACATCTCCGGGCTCACCACCATCGACGGCGCCGCGCATGGCTTTCTGGAGTGTCTCGAGTCACTCGAGCGTGGGGAGTTGCCGAAGTGGGTGGTCGACCGCACGCGCGGCTACTGAGGCGCCGAATCGCCCGCTAATCGCGAATCCGCACCGCGCGCTGCCGCTCCCGGTTCACCTCAAGCTGCAGCACGTCGGGGCGCGCGTAGTGCCCCATTGCATCGAAGTTCTGCCGCTCTTCGCGCACTCGCACATGGTGCACGTCGGCGGCAATGATGCGCTCCTCGTGCGCAACCGGCGCCACCAGCCACACGGCATCGGGACCCGCTATACAGGTGCCACCCTCGCCCATCACCTCGGGCAGCACGCGCTGCAGCAGCGCGAAGTGCGGCGTCTGCTCCGGCACCTGATCGCGTCGCAGTAGCCCCGCCACCGACATCACGTACGACCGGCCCTCGCGCGCCATGAAGCGCGTGATCTCCTCCGTATTGCGCACGCTCCCCGGCCACACCGCGACGTGCAGATCTTCCCCCTGCCCATACAGACTGGCGCGCGCGAGCGGCATCCAGTTCTCCCAGCAATTGAGCGCCCCCAGTGTGAACGCACCCACGCGGTGCGTGCGCAGCCCATGGCCGTCGCCAGGTGACCAGGTGAGTCGCTCTTCGTAGGTCGGCATCAGTTTGCGATGCACCGTCACCACCGCACCACTGGCGTCGATCGTGACCACGCTGGCGTACACGCTGTGCCCGCCCCGGTCGAGCGGGCGCTCGATGATGCCCAGCACCACCGTGATCGCCCGGGCCTTCGCGGCCGCGCACACGTCGTCCAGATGCCCCGCCTCGATCTGCACCGCCTGATCGAGGTAGTGCGCGTGCAGCGCCTTCTGCACCGACGAATCGAAGCGCGCGCCGTCGGTCCACTCGATCCACCACGGATAGCCGGGCACGAACGCTTCAGGAAAGGCCAGCAGCTGCACCCCATCGTCGGCCGCGGCGTGAATGCCAGCGATCACCTTCACCAGCGTGGCGGCACGGTCCAGCCAAACGGGCGCCATCTGCGCGCCGGCGATACGAAGAGAATCGGAAGTCATGACGAAGTCGGTGGGAAACGAATGCGGCATAACGCTGGCTTCTGCAGCGCGCTTCCGATTATACCCGACTGCAGCACGCATCGTGACGCCGGCGCCATTCACACGCTGACGGGTGAGCACGATCTCGCCGCCGGCATGCTCAGCTGGTCGCACTCCGGATTTCACGTGCACACCGCCGTGTGGGAGGACCCCTTCGGCTCCCCGAGGACGATCGCGCCTTTGCCACCCGCCAGTCGGTGCTCACGCGGGTCGCACAATACCGGTCAACGACTCCGGTCAACGACGCGGACCCCTTGAAAGAAAAAATTGCCGTGAATCGCGCGGTTCACCCCCATGCGTAGAAACGACCCGGTGCGCAATCGCGCGGTACCGCACTTGACCGAGGGGCATCGCATCATGAGCGGGACAGCGATCCCGCGCTGCCGCATGACCCTCCGCCCACGCGTTGACAGTGTATTTACGGCGTAGTACCTTTTCCTTCGCGTTCAAGTGGGACCCTGACAAAGCTGCTTCGAACGCGACCAAACACGGGATCGACTTCCGTGAGATCTCTGCCCGTTACGCCAGCCGCGAGGAGCGACGACGCTATGCACAAACGCCGCGAGGCGGGTAAGTCCAAGATCGTACGGGTGCGGGCCGATCTGGCCACGCCGCGTTCGCGCAAGACCGCGCGCAACACCGTGCCCAGTGACGCAGAGATCGAGCAGCGGGCAGCGAACGATCCCGACAACCCGGCACTGACCGCCGCGCAGCTTGCGTCGATGCACCTCTTGCGCGACGCACCGCCCAAAGTGTTGTTGAGTCTGCGCGTCGATGCCCACGTGCTGGCCGCCTATCGCCGCAGTGGGAAAGGGTGGCAAACGCGGATGAACGAGGTGCTGGCAGCGGCGATCACCACGAGTGAGCCGAGTGTGTCCGCGGTCGTTGATGACATCGAAGCGTCGGCACGACGCACGCTGGCCCTTGCACAGCAGTTGCGGCAGCGCCGCGGGGACAGCTGACGGTTCGCCGTCGCGGTCGTGCAGACGCTCGCGGCCATGGTGGGCGCGATGCGCACCAAGAGCACCAGCTCGCGATCGAAACGCTCCGACCACAGGTGATAACGATCGGCAACTGGCGCTGCGCCTCAAGCCGATCGCGGAGCCGCGCTGGCGATATCGGTCTCCGAGAAGTCCGCGCCTTTGTACAGCAGCGGCAGTCCGCGCACCTTCGCCAGCGCATAGCCAAATACGTCGCCGAAGTTGAGTGCGGCAGGATGCCCACTGCCCTTGCCGAAGGCCACGAATGCCGCATAGGCGGCGTCCATTTCCGCGATCCCCGGCGGAATCAGCTCGAACATCGGCAAGCGCAGCAGATCGTCCACGAGCACGACCGCTCGCTCGCCACGTCTCCCGTGGACCAGCATGCGCGCCTCGACGACCGAGACCGTGCTCACCAGCACACGCGGCGCGCGCCGGATCACGTCGATGAACGCCTCACGTTCCGGTTCCGCGAACACGATGGCAATGATGGCGGACGTGTCAGCAACGATCACGCCGGCAATCCGCGCTCATCCCATTGCAGCGGATCGTACGCGTCCGGTCGGTCGGCGATGCGGTCGAGCTGGGCGAGCAAGGCCTCGAAGCGCTCGGACTGGTGCTGGGCTCCTTCGGATGCACTGATGAGCTGATCCAACGCGCGCTCCACCACGGCGGTCTTACTGAGGCCGAGGCGTTTTGCCATAAGTTCAACCTTCTGGACGACGACGGGGTTGGCGATTTGCAGCGCCATAGCCGCTCCGATGTTGATATGTACATCATCAATATACATTGAGGGCTTGTGGCGGCAAGGACTTCAAGGGGTCGTCAAGGGGTCAGAGTACTTAGGCGCTCAAGGACGCTGACCCCTTGACACGTTACCCGACGAGCCGATCGTGACCACGCTGGGCCTGCTTGGACGCGGACCGTCATGGCCCCAGCGCACCAATGGGGATCACCATGATGCCATCCTCGCGTCGGTAGGCCCCACCCGTCCCTACGATCACGCCGAGCACACTCGGCGCACCGAGCACGCGCGTATCGACCTTGGCGGCAAACCGGCGTAGCGACTTCACGGCGTCGTCGATGGCGAAGGTCCCCAATTTGATTTCGAAGGCGCCCCATCGCCCATCGCTGAGCGTGACAATCGCGTCCACCTCCAGCCCCGTGTTGTCACGGTATTGCTCAACCGTGCCGCGCACGGCGTCCGCATAGACGCGTAAATCGCGGATGACGAGTGATTCAAAGAGTAATCCTGCCAATCGCAGGTCCTGCAGCAGCGCGTGCGGGGTCGCGCCGATGGCCGCGGCGGCTAACGCCGGATCCGTGAAGTGCACCACCGGTGCGGAGCGTTGTCGCGACCGCGATCGCAAGTGGGTCCCCCACGACTGGAGCGGCTCGATCAGGTGGATGCGAGTCAACGTGTCGAGATACAGCGCGACCGTGTCGGGATCGATTGGCCGACCCGGTGTCACAGCATCGGCCGCAATGGCGGTCGCCGTCATCGGCCCGCCGCTGTGGCGTGCCAAGGCTCTGATCACGGCGTCCAGTCGCGCCGGTCGTGGTGTGCGACCGAGGAGCCGTGGAATATCCGCGTGCGCCACCGAGGCGAGGTACTCGCGATGGACGTCGAGCGTGTCGGCGGCCGTGCCTTGCACGCCCGGGAATCCACCCACGGTCACATGCGACAGCAACTCCGGGACTGTGAGCCCGGTGTCAGCCGCTGTCATGACGTCGGCGTTGAGCAATGCCGCGAGCGACACCGCACCGGAACTGACCCCGAGTTCGGCAAGGGTGCAGGGACGCATCTTGATGCGAATGAAGCGGGCAGCACCGGTATGGCGCGTGTCGTTGTCGACGGGCACCGCCGAACCGGTGAGGATGAACTGGCCAGGCTGCGCGCGATCGTCGATGGCGCCGCGCACACTCCCCCAGATCTCTGGTACCAGTTGCCACTCGTCCAGCAGTCGTGGTATCGGCCCTCTGAGGAGGGCGTCGGGGGCGGTCTGCGCCAGCAATCGCGCGTTCGGGTCTCGGTCGAACGAGACACTGCTTGCCGCGTGCTCCAACGCCGTGCGTGTTTTGCCGCAGCCGCGCGGACCGTCGAGGACCACGCCACCGGCGCTTCGGAGCGCGCTGTCGAGGCGCGCGTCAACGATTCTGGGGCGATAGGTCACGTGAAGGGGCGTACCGGGGGCGCGTGGCTGAATATTGGGCGGCTGATGGTGAAAGAAAGCCAGCTATACCGGTTTTTGCAAGTCTGCTACACGGTATTTTGTACGCTTATTATACGGTTGTTTGCAACTTTTAAATACGGCACTTTGCAATCAATTATCACCGATTTTTGCAATAAGTAGCGGCCTGCGGCGCCATCTGTGCGCCGGCAATGCGGAGAGAGTCGGAGATCATGACAAAGTCGGTTGGAAAAGAATGCGGCCGAACTACTGATCGGGCTCGTGCATCCGCACCACCATCCCCGGTCCAGTGAGCGGCTCACGATCGAGACGCAGCTCGATGAACGTGGTCGTGAACGGATGGCCGCACACGACCGCGTCGCGGTCGGTCAGATAAGGCCCCGCAACGCCGCAAGGCGGGCGGAGAGATACCGTACGTAGTCTGCGCGACGCTGAACCGGGTCGGTGCCCAGCCAGCGATCCGGCACCATGTCCACGGCGCCGGCCAGCACTTCGCGCGAGAGCAGCGGTGCCAGCTGCGCGTGCGCGTCGTCCAGCAGCGGCGCCACCCATCCGAACAAATGGCCGGTCACATCGTACGGACGCACCGCGTGCGCGTCCGTGACCGCGCTCCAGTCGTGATGAAAGGGCAGCGCCGCGCCGTGATCAATCAGCCAGATCGTGCCGCGGCGGATCATCAGGTTGGGATTGCGCAGGGAGCGGTCGAAATTCTGCACCACGGTATCCAACCAGAGCACGCGCGCGGCCACGTACAGATCGACGCCGGGCACTTCGGCGGCGGTCAGATCGCGCGCCGCCTCCAGCACCGTGAACCCCAGATTGAGTCCCGCGCTCGCATCCAACAGGTCGCGTAGCTCGTCGTTGATATCGTCACTGGGCACGGCCGCGGGCAGCGTCACCAGCACGCGGGGCGGCACCGACAGCCCGATCGCCTCCGCCAGTTCAGCCACGATCACCTCCGCAATGAGCGGTGCCACGCCCTGCGATGCGCCGTGCAGTTTCGTGAACCACGCCCCCGAGGGGGAATCCACGATCACGGGAAGCGAACTACCACGCCGCTCACGGCGCAACACGCGGGTGCTCTCCACCTGCGGCAAGGCGGCGCACCGTGACGCAACGCGGCTCATGGTTGCACAGCCTCGTCGGAGGTGTGCAGCCGCACCACCATCCCCGCCCCCGTGAGCGGCTCGCGATCGAGGCGCACCTCCACGAACGTCGTGGTGAACGGGTGAAAAAAGCGCACGTCCCCACCGGGGAGAATGCTGGAAAGATCGAGCGACCCATGCCACGTGCCGGCGCGATCGGGGACGCCCGTTGGCGCGGGGTCCGTCAGCGCGCCGGTGTAGTGCACCCGCGACGTGCCCGTGCTGGCGTACAGCTGCGCCGTTAACCGTCGCGGGCGGCTACCCAGCAGCGACGCGCGCGCGAGCGACGACAGATTCACGTGGAAGCAGCGATAACTGGGATCGCCGCGATACACGTGCACGTCCTGCGCGAAAGCGTCGATGGCGGAACCGTCTCGGAGCGCCAGCTGCAGATTCCAATCGGGAATCGCGTCGCCGCGCTCGTCGACGGCGCGCACCACGAACTGCTGCCACGGCACCATCGCCTCGCGCGTGGCACGCACGGCCGCGTCGGCCGCGGTGCGCCACGCCGTATACCGGCCGCGCGACGACACGCGCAGCGCGTCGATCACCAGCTGCTGCAGCGCGGGCGGTGGGGCCGACAAAATCGTACCGTGATCCACACCCGCCACGGGATGCATGGGGACGTCATCGTGCGTCCAGTGCTTCACCTGCACGCGCGCCGCGTCGGCACACTCGGCCGTGAGATCGAGCACGATTTTGCGGCTGTTCAACGCGCAGCCAGCCCAGCGCACGGTGCCGTCGGTCCCGGGGCTGTTGGCAATCGCACGGACCCCGCGGGCACCACGCGCTCCACAGAACACGAACACATACGGCGTGTCGCGGCCAGTATCGTAGAAGCAGCTGTCGCCGAACAGATCGGCCTGCGACAGCTCCCAGCTGAACCGGCTCCCCAGCTCGAGCGCGTCGAGCACCTGATTGCCCGCCTCGAGAAAATCGGGGCCGGGGGTTTTGCGTCCCTTGACGAGTGCGCCGAGGAAGCTGCGCCCCTTGTGCGCGAGCGGCGATCCGAAGGTGGCCGGCGCCAGCGCGATCAGGTGTTTGAGCCGCGCGCGCCGTGCCGCCGTCATGCCGCGCCGCGTCAGCCACGCGCGCAACACCAGCATGCCCGTGGAGTGTACCATCACGTCGAACGGTTCGTCGTCCGCCAGTCCGACCCGCTGCCGCAGCAACGTGTCGAATCCTTCGGCGATATCGCGTACCGACACTTCGTTGGTGAGCGACTCGTAGCTCACCGTCACCAGTTGCCGGGAGCTCCAACCGGCTGCGTGCAAGATGCGGTGCCACGCGGCGAAGGCGTCGCCGTCGGCACTGTACCCGTGCAGCAGAATCAGCGGCCGGACCGCCGCGCGCCGGACAGTCGGGCTCACTAGCGCGTGTGCGACACGAGCCACGGGACGGCACGCCGCACGCCATTCCCCACCATCAGCAGATGCCCTTCGTGGCGGAACAGTTCGTACACCGCGCCCGGCGTCGCCTTCGCAGCCGCTTCCACACGCGCTGCGGGAATGATGCCGTCGAGTTCCGCGCCCACATACAGCGACGGCGGTGCACCGGGCACAGTGATCGGACTGCCGCCGGCCAGCATCGCCACCGCCGCGAATTGTGCCGGACGCGCCTGTACCAAGCGTGCCGCCGCACCGGCGCCCATGGAGTGTCCGATCAGATACACGCGCGTACTGTCGATCCGGAATTCGTTGCGCAACAGCGCCATCAGCGCATCAAAGTGGGCGGGGGTCACACCGAACACATCCGTGCGCGGCGACACCAGGATCAGCCGCTGTTCGGCCGCCAGCTTCGACACGATGCCGCTGCCGTACGCATCGACGAACATATTTTCGTCGCCGCCGGCCCCGTGCAGCACGAGCAGCACACCGACCGGCTTGCGCACATTCGCCGAGGGGGGCGCGACGATGCGCATGGGCACAAGAGCGTTGTTCGCGCCCCGGTACACGCGCCAGAAATCGCCCACCAGACCGATGTACGGATCGCGCCCGCGCTCGAGCACACTCACCTCGCGCGCGAGGTCCCGCGACAGCGTGGCGGGATCGTGCAGAAACTCGGCGCTGCGCTCAGGCGACGGCACATCGACCAATAACCTCGCGCGCTCGCGCGTGGACAGCAGCGCCTGCGCCAGCGGTCCCGTGCTGTCGACACCGGCCAGTCGCGCGAGATATTCGTCGCGCGCGGCGCTGACCGGCGCACCATGGAGCGAGCGCGGACCACGCACCGGCGTGGAAGCCACCGGCGTGGAAGCCACCGGCGTGGAGGCCACCGGCACGCCGCTCAACTGCAACTGCGCCGCATCGATGGTGCCCACGGCCGCGGCGAACTGGCCGCTGAAAAAGCTGAGCGCCGCGCGGTCGACGATGCGGTTGATCTGCGCGCGCAGACTGTCCGGCAGGGTCTTCGCCGTTTCGCGCTGCGTGTACGCGGCATCGACGCGCATGTATGCAGCCGCGAGATCGGCGCGCGTCACCTTCGGGGTGGTCGGCGCTGCCGCGGGCACAGGTGCTGGAGGCGTCGCGGACACCTGCGCCCACGCGCTGGCCGGTGCACCCACGAGGGTGGCGGCCAGCGACGCCGCCAACGACGCGGCCAGGGCGGAACGGGAGATCATCGTCATGCGGGAAACAGCCCCTCGATCGAGAGATACCGCTCGCCCGTGTCGTAGCAGAACGTGAGCACGCGGGCGCCGTCGGTCATGTCGGGAATCTTCTGTGCCACCGCCGCCAGCGACCCGCCGCTCGAGATCCCCAGCAGAATCCCCTCCTCGCAGGCAGACCGCTGCGCGTAGCGATACGCGTCCTCCTCGGTGATCTGCACCACGCCGTCCAGGGTGTCGCGATGCAGGTTGTCGGGGATGAACCCCGGTCCGACCCCCTGAATGCGGTGCGGTCCGGGGTCCCCACCGCTGATCACCGCCGACTTGGCCGGCTCCACCGCCCACGTCTGCAGCGCCGGCCAGTGCTGCTTCAGCACCTCGCTCACCCCCGTGAGATGACCGCCGGTGCCCACACCGGTGATCAGGTAATCCACCCCATCGGGAAAGTCGGCGAGAATCTCGCGCGCCGTGGTCTGCGCATGCGCACGGATGTTGGCGGGGTTGGTGAACTGCTGCGGCATCCACGCGTGCGGCGTGCTCGCCACCAACTCGGTGGCCCGCGCGATGGCGCCGCGCATCCCCAGCTCGCGCGGCGTGAGGTCGAACGTGGCGCCGTACGCCGCCATCAGCCGCCGCCGTTCGATCGACATCGACTCCGGCATCACCAGCACCAGCCGGTATCCCTTCACCGCCGCGACCATGGCCAGACCAATGCCGGTGTTCCCCGACGTGGGCTCGATGATCACGCTGTCGCGGGTCAGCAGGCCGCGCTGCTCCGCATCCTCGATCATGGCCAACGCGATCCGGTCCTTGATGCTGCCGCCGGGATTCGCGCGCTCGAGCTTCATCCACACCTCCACGCGCGGATCGAACAGGCGCTGCAACCGCACGTGCGGCGTATGGCCGATGGTATCGAGAATCGAGGCAGCGCGCATACGGGAAAGCCGGAAGAAGAAGACTGCTAGATGTGGAACTCGAGCCCGTCGCCGTCGGCCGGGCGCTGCTCCACCCGACTCGAGAACTGCACCACCGACCGCGGCGGCACCGACGACGTGAGCCACACATTGCCACCGATGATCGACCCATCGCCAACCACGGTGTCCCCGCCCAGAATCGTCGCGTTGGCGTACACCACCACGTCATCCCCGAGCGTGGGGTGCCGCTTGCGGTGCGCCAGCCGCTTGCTCACCGCAAGGGCGCCCAGCGTGACCCCCTGATAGATCCGTACGCGGTCGCCGATGGTGCTGGTCTCGCCGATCACCACGCCGGTGCCGTGGTCGATCGCGAACGACGCCCCCAGCACCGCGCCGGGATGAATGTCGATGCCCGTTTCACGGTGCGACCACTCCGAGAGGATCCGCGGGAACACCGGCACCGCGAGCTGATACAGCGCGTGCGCCATGCGATGTACCGCAGTGGCCAGAAATCCCGGATACGCCACGATCACCGCTTCCAGATTCTCCGCCGCCGGATCACCGTCCAGAATCGCCTGCGCATCGCGCAGCAGCGCCTCACGAATGTCCGGCAGCCGCTCGAAAAACGCGGCCGCGATGCGGTCCACATCGGACACCAGCGGCGCGATCGCCGCGCGCAGCAGGGCATCGAGCGCCGCCGCATCGGCATCGACGCCCGCGGCCGGCGCGGTGGGCGATGCAAACTGCGGGAAGAGCAGCGCCAGCGCGCGCCGTGCAAACTCGTCCGCCATCGCCCGCAACGGATGCGGCGCGGCGTACGTCCGCCGCTCGTCGCGCAGCGCGTCGAGAAACGTCGTCCAGCGCGTCGGGGCAACGGGGCGATCGGTCATGACGCAGAATCTACAGCCGTTCCAGCGACGACACGCGCTCCTGACCGGCCGCACCGACATAGCACTGCATCCCCACCGCGATGAGTCCGGCATCGTGCATCACCCCGCGATACCATGAGGCCGGCTGCGGCGGTGGCCAGTGCGTATCCCCTTCGAACTGATCGTCGGCGGTGAACAGTTCGAGGTACGCCACGCCACCGGTCTTGCGGGCCACCTGTGCGACGCCGTGCTGCAGCTGCTCCGTGGAGAGGTAGTTCAGCATCCCGCAGCACACGACCAGATCGTACGTGTCCGCCAGCGGCAGCGCGGCGAGCGTTTCGATCCCGCCCTGCTGTAGATGACGCCGCGCACCGAACCGCTGCACGGCGTACGCGCTGGGATCCACACCGGCATAGGCGATGCGGGGACGCAGGGCGCGCAGCGCCGGGTACCAGTGCCCCTCGCCGCACCCCACGTCGAGCACCGTCCGCACGCGGCGGCCCAGCACCCACTCGGCGGTATGCAACACGAACGCCACTTGCCGCGCGAGCTCGGCCGCGGATTTCACCCGATGCACCGGATGCCGGTACCACTTGTCGAAGTACGCCGCGTCGTACCGTTCACCACGACCGGTGTCCACCGGGGCGGTCACAGCATTCCCCAGAACGCGCGATCAATATCGATCGCGAAGCGCCACTGCCCGTTGCGCAGCCCGCGCGCCACATCGGCGCGCACGAGATCGTAGAAAAACAGCATCCCCATCCCGGCCGACGGATGCACACCCACCGGGGTGGCACGACCCGCCGGCACCGCATCCGGCGACCCCGCCGCGGTGACCAGCGCCTGCACGAACGGCGCCAATGTCACGTGATTGGGCGAGCGACCCCACCGCCCCAGGCCAATAGACGGCGCCGGAACCGGCTGCCGGAACTCGAGGCGCTGCGATAGCATCGCCCGCGAGGCGAACACGTGCGTGTCGTAGCCGGGGGCCGACCACGGTCCACCGGCCAGCAACAGCCACTGCGGCGGCAGATCCCGCCCGCCGGCCACACCGGCGAACGTCTGCGCGAAGAACGCCCGATCACCACCCAATGGCTTCGTCAGCTGCACCAGCCCCTGCACACGCGCCACCAACGGCTGCCGCGACGGTTGGAGCGCCATACCATCGGTATTCGACGCGGGGCCTGTGGCATCGTACGCGCCCGCGCTCGCCTGCAGCGCCCAGGTGCCGCGCGTCCCACGCGGCGTCGCCCCCACCCATCCGCCGCGTCCCTCCACCTCGGCCCGCACCCCGGCCATGTCCCACGCCGCCAGCATCGGCGCGAAACGCCGCGTGAGCGGGGTCGCCTGCACCGTCAACGGCGCGTCCCCCTCGTAGGCCAGACGCCACGTGAACGCACTCGTGGGACGGCGGCGCCACAGCACACCCGCGGCACGCGTGTCCACCTGCGTGAGGTAATCACTCCCGAACAGCGCCGCCGCCAGCGAATTGGTCACGCCGGCCCGCTCGGCGAACGCCAGATCGCGGTAGTCGCGCTCAGCAAACAGTTGCCACAACGGCGTTCGACCGAACGCGGGCACCGCACCGATCGCGAGCTGCCCTTTCAGCGCGCCGTCGGCCAGCCCATAGCGCGCGCGGCCGCTCACCTGCACGCCAAGCCGGCTGCGATGCGTGGCCCCAATCCCTAGAGCGAGCCCTTCCGTGCGCGAAAACCGCGCCAGATCGCTGATGCCACGGCCGGTCACCTTTGCCGTCGCGGGGCGCGTCAGCATCGCGCTGCGAATCGCCGCTTCCGCCTGCACACGCGCACGCACCACGTCCTCGCTGCTCGCGATCTGGATCTCCGGCGGCAGCGCATCGATCACACGGCCGGTGAACGGATACGCCCGCGCGGAATCACGGGGCGCCGCGCTCCAGCGCGGCAGCAGTTGGGTGGCCGCGGGCACGCGTTCGTTCACCGTGTACCCCGAAATTTCCCAGCGCCCCCGCACGATGCCACGCGCGGGAATGTCAAACCACGTGCTCCCGCGCGAGACCTCGACCTCCTGCCGGCGGGGGAGCCAGTAGCGCTCACGAATCAGGCCGTTCTCGAGCGTCACCACGAGCGTCTCGATGCGCTGATCAAGAATCGCCGCGCGCGTGAACGTCATCGACAGACGCACCACCGCACCGGTTTCGCGATCGAGATACACCGATCCCACCGCCGCCGGCTGCGCGGCATCACGCGGGCGGAACTTCACTTCATCCACCACGATCTCGCGGCCGGGGATGCGGATGCGTAGCGCCGCCCCCGAGGTGTATTCGTACTGCCGCGGCGCGAGGGGACCCAGCGGATGCGGCACATCGCGCACGTCCTGTCCGTCGCCCAGCCGGATCCGATCGGGAAGATTGTCCAGCACCACGCTGTAGCGGTCGCGATAGTAGCCCACGTCGGCCGGCAGCAACGTCGTATCGCGCCGCCCCACCAGCCGCTGCGCACTGCGCCCCGGCTGCCACCACGCGATCGCCAACTGCAGCTCTTCGCTCTGCACCACCTTGGGCGGAATGATCACCCCCTCGCCCAGCTGCGCCAAAAACGCCAGAAAGCCGTGCGCCTCGGCGGTGTAGCTCACAAGCGTACTGTCGGCGAGCTGCACACTCCGCCGCGCGATCGCACGCTGAATCAGCGAATCAGCCGCGGCATCGCGCCACGCCCGGTGTCCAGGCGCCGTCACAGAACGTGAAGGTCGTTGCGCCACGGCTGGGCGCAGTGGAATACAATGCGCAAGCACCACGCCGGCGAGCACCGTCACGAACGGGTGGGCGAACATCCGAGGGCGCGCCGTCATGTCAGACTCTTCATGGCGGGGAGTAATCTACACAAAGTCTTTCGCCGACCGGCGATTTCCTTTTCTACATCGCGCCGCTCGCCCGCCCATGATGGTCGCGCGCGGTCGCGTCATGAGCGCGGTCGCGTTAGATTTAAGCATGCAGGAACCGCAGAGGCCCCGCCGCACCCAAGTGGTCAGACGGCCCGTGCTGATGGGGGCAGTCGGAGGGGCCGACCGACCAGCGCGCGGGCGGACCAGGAGCCTAGCACCATGCTGCAGCGACCACGAGCCCGGACAAGGGCATGATTCTGTCGGGCGCGCCGTGATCCTCGACCCGCTCGCAGCGACAATCGCGGAAGGGGCCGTCGGACCCGAAACCACACGCGAACGACAGCGGGCGGGTGCCCCCGTCAGACCACGCCGGACGTGAACCTTACGCCGCAACACACCGTGCTGATCGCGACGGACATCGACGGAACGCTCCTCGACGAGAACGCACGACTGCCGGTCAGCGTGGCTGCGTGGCGCGCAGCCGTGCACACGTTCGCCGGCCACGTGGCCGGATGCACCGTCGCCTTCGCCTCCAGCCGAACCCTCGACGAGCTCGTGGTACTGCAACGAGCCCTCGGGGTGACTGGTCCCTGCATCGCCGAAGACGGCGCGGTACTCGCACTGGACGCCGGGACCGCCGCGGGGCACGACATTGTCCCCTACCCGCACCACGACGAGCGCCGACACGGGCGCCGCCATTTGCGTGTCTGGCGCGAGGCACGATCTGCGGCGGACCTACGCAACCTCATGGCTGACGTCGATGACGTGCGGCGAGCGGATGCATCGTATCTCGCCGCACAGGCCTTGCGCCTCCTTGGCATCAACACACCGGGCGCCGCCCGTCGTGCCGTACGGGCACGCCATCACTCGGTCCTCCTCGATGCCACCGCGCTGTCCGGTGACCGGATTGCGGCAATCAAGCAGATCGCTGCCGCCCGAGGGCTGCAGTTACGGCGTGGAGGCCGATGGCTCACGTTGGCGGCCACGGAAGGAAAGGGAGCGGCGTTGCGGGCGCTCCGGCGCCTTAGCGCCACCGATGGTGTACCACCGGTCGTCGTCGCGATCGGTAACGAGGAGAACGATGTGTCCTTGCTGCAACAGGCGGACTTTGCCTTCGTGATTCGCAACCCGGGACGCGGCCCCCATCCGGCACTGGTCGCGATCCCGCGCGCCATTGTGCTCGATACCGAAGGACCCGGAGGATGGACGGAAATGCTGCACCGCTTAATCGGCCTGCGGTCGTGACGCGCCCCATGACTTCCACCAAGCGTCTACCCGCGGCGCGCACCAATGCCCTGCCGCGCTGGACGTTCACGATGCTCACGATTCCCTCGCGGGTAGAATTTCTCGCGCGGCTCCTGCAGTCAATCGCCAAACTGCCTTCGGTCGATCGCATCGATATCGTCGTGATTTTCAATGCGGCCACCGGCGAAGAGCCACTCGCGATTGAGCAACGCATACGAGCCATGGCACCGACCTTGCCGATTCGTGTGTACGTGAACGCAAACGAGCCGTCAATTGGCAGCGGACGACGGCTCCAGCTCTCCGTCTGCCGGACGCCGCTCATGGCGTTCTTGGACGATGATCTCACGCTGCATGGTGACATTATCGGATCCATCGAGAAGACGCTGCGCAAGACACCACTGGGGATTCTGGGACTGCCCTCGTACGAAGAGGATTCGGATACGCTCTTCAAACCGCGTGAGTCCACGCCGTCGGTCGATGTCGACGGTATTCGCTACATGCCCGTGCAGGGCATGTTCGTCGCGGGCTACCGGCGTCTGTTCGCCGAGATCGGCGGATTCAATCCGCGCCGCCAGTTCTGGGGTGAGTGGACCGAGTTGAACCTGCGGATGTGGCGTCATGGTTTCCCCACCGGCTACGTACTCGGTCGCGGGTATCTGCGGCACTGGCACAAAGCCCCGGAATCACCCACGCGCAACATGGCCGGGCGTGAGAAGCACGTGTTGTGGGGCCTGATGTGCACGGCGATGGAGTACGATGCGGTGAGCATCAACGAGGCGACCGATGCCTTTTGGCGCCTCGCACAGGATCGATACCTGACGTACTCCTTCGGCGCACAACCCAGCCCGAAGCAACTGCTGGCGAGTGTCCTCGAGCTCATGCCCAAGCTGTCGCGTGAGTGGCCCGACATGAACGCGTTTGCCGAGCAGGCACGACGCCATCCGTTCCAGTTCAAACCGTTTGAACCACTGTCGGAGACGCAGGTTCGGTCCGTGCTGGCCCATGCGCAACGAGCCATTCACGTCTTCCGTCCCGAGGAATTTTCGCCAGCACAGAACGTCGCCACGACGGAGCAGGTAGGCTGGCTCAGACGGATCGGTCGCGCGATCTTCGGTCGCGCGATTCCTGCGAATCCGAAGCGATCGCGACGGCCGTGAGGCAAGCAGCACGAATGCCGCGCCGGACATTGGCCGGCGCGAGCAAACGATGCCAGCCGAACAGCGATGCGGACGCACCGCTGACCACCGGGATGGCTGTCCACCTGCTTCCACAGCTGTTGTCCTGTTTTTGAGACAGGAGCGACTGAGCCGCGCGTTTGCCCGCCCCCCCTCGGTGCTCCGCAGCCTGCGAGGAAACCATAGCTGCCGGTCACACGGATCGGGACAGTGCGAGCTGGCATCATTGTTGCTCCACATGACTGCAACTTTCGCTCTTGGAGGAGCACATGGGGCAGCGTCGCTTGTCACGATGGCAGATCCAACGCTACGCGATCGCCGTGCCGGTGATCGTAGGACTTCACGTCGCCACCTCGGCGGCTCGAGGGGCACCCGCTCCCCAGCCGGATGCAAACGGGTCGGTTCCGGCAGCCACGACATCGCGCATCAGCGTGGGCACCGTCGACATTTCGGGACGTGGGTCTCGTGCCGACCGCGCCCTGTTCATCTGGACCGGCCGGGTGGACCGGGAGGTGTTGATCGTCGTGCGTGGCCGCGAGGTGCGGACGCGCGGCTTTGACGCCGACCTCCCCAACCGCGCCCGCGTCAACGCGGCACTGCCGCGCACCCGCGGCACCGTGCTGGCACGACTCAACGACGGCCGCGGCGATGTGGACGTCATCGAGCAGCCGTCACCCCGCAACGGGTATCAGGCCGTGCTCCGGGTGCGCGACCCGCGCGGCGGCGCCGACAGCTACCGCATCACGGTGTACTGGGACGACCGCGACGGATTCAACGACCGCGGTGCCGATCGCCGCGGCAACGGCGGTGGCTGGGGACGGGGCGGCCGGCGGAACGATGACCGGTACGACGATTGGTATGACAACCGCCGTCGCGACGACTAGGACCATGGCCTAGCGGCCAGGTGGCACCAAATGAACAGGGCGGCCCCCGATCCGGGAGTCGCCCTGTTTGTACTGATCGCATCACCCGCAACGCACGGATGCAGAGGCGCCGGTCGGAATCGAACCGACGGTGGCAGATTTGCAGTCTGCTGCCTTACCACTTGGCGACGGCGCCGACGCCCGTGGCCACAGACCGCCACAGGACGAACGTCAATCTAGCCCCCCGGCCGCACGATTGGTAGCGAAGTGCGCGGCGATTGTCGGGGCGGCAACCGGGGCCGCCCCCCGCGGTCCGTCACGGGCGCATATTTCCGCGGTGACCGATCTCCTGCTCCCCATCTTTCCGCTGGGCGTCGTGCTCTTCCCCGGCACCCGCCTGCCCCTGCACCTGTTTGAGCCGCGCTACCGGCAGCTGATTGCCGACGTGCGCGACGGCGACCGGCGCTTCGGCATCATCACCGCGATCCCCGGCGTCCCCGAGCGCGCCCTGCCCCCCGGGCGCATCGGCTGCGTCGCGGAGGTGGCCGAGCTTGAACTCATGCCCGACGGACGCGCCAACATCGTCGTGGTCGGACGCGAACGGTTCGCCCTCGACCACTTCGTCGAGCACGACGCCCCGTATCACGTCGCGTCCGGCACCGTCATCAACGACGAACCCGGCGCGTCTCCCGTGGCCCTCGCCGTGGCGGCCGACGAAGTGATCGACCACTTCCGGCGCGTCGTGCAAGCCGTGCACACGCTCAACGACGACAGCGATCCACCCCCCGACCTCGGCGACGACCCCACGCAGATCCCGTGGGAGATCGGGGCGATGTTCGATCTCGACGTGGATAGCCGCTACCGCCTGCTGGCCGAACGCTCCCCCACCGCGCGACTCACGCAGATCGACCACGTGCTGCGGAAGGCCCTGCCGGATCTCGAACTGCGCGCCGCGATGCACAAGTAACGGCGGACGCCGTCGCGCTAGCGCGCCATCCGCGGCCGGTGCAACCGCCGCCCGCCCACGTACACCGCGAGCACCACCAGCAGGGCGGCGCCGATCAGCGCGGCCGTGAGCGATGGCACGGCCAGCAGGCGGCTGTCGGTGGATTCCGACATCGCGGAGGCCACGGCCAGCATCCACTGGCGCACGCTCAAGTAGTGCAGCGCGGGGAACGTGGTGGTCAGCACCCCTTCCCAGAACAGGACGTACACCAGTCCGGCCACCAGCGCCCGGCGCGTGAGCAGCGCCAGCGCCGTAAAGAGTGCGGCGTACGCGATGCCGCCAAAGAGCACCGCAACGGCAAACCCGCTCGTCACCTGCTCCGGATCGCTGTTCGCCGCCGCGATCGCGCCGGTGAGCCACACCGCACCAGCCGACAACACCCCCGTAAGCAACGATGCATACGCCACGCGCACACCGGCGATCCACCAGCGCGGCGTGGTGGTGGTCACGAGATAGAGCAGCGTCCCATCCTCGGTTTCCGCGCTGAACGCACTCGTGCCCAAAAGCAGGGCGATCAACGGTGTGGCCAGCGCGCACACGAGCGTGTCGTACCGCTGCACCAGAAATACCGCCGGATCACCACTGAGACTGCCGCGCGACGCAAACACCAGTGCGAACACCACCGGTAACAGCAACAGCCCGCTCACGCCCGCCACCAGCAACGGCGAAAACGTGCGGGCCCACGCGAGCCGCACCAGCACGCGCGCCGTGGCCCATGGCGACACCGGCCCGTAGTCCACGCTCATCGGGCCACCAGATAGGCGAACACGTGTTCCAACGACTCATCCATGGGTTGCACTTCGAGCAGCGTAATCGAGGCCTGCTGTGCCGCGCGGGCGACATGACGCGCGAAGCCGGTGTAGTCGGCGGTGCGGATCAACAACGACTGCGGCTCGACATCTACGCCCAGCACGATCGGCGCGTGCAGCAGCGCCGCAGCCAGCGCGCGATCGTCGGTGGAGCGCAGCCGCACGGTGTGCGGTCGGTCGGTCATCAGGCGCCGTAGCGTGCGATGATCGCCGCTCGCGGCCAGACGTCCGGACAGCATCACCAGAATGCGCGACGCCACCCCTTCGATTTCCTCGAGGATGTGCGAGCTGAGCAACACCGCCGTTCCCTCGTCGGCGCGCGCCTCGAGCAGGCGCATCATGTGCAGCCGCTGCCGCGGATCGAGCCCGTTGAACGGCTCGTCGAGCAACACCAGCGTCGGTTCGTGCACCAGCGCCGCCGCGAGCTTGGTGCGCTGCCGCATGCCTTTGCTGAAGCCGCCGACCGCGCGGTCGGCCACGGTGTCCATCTCCACCATCGTCAGCGCCCGCAGCGCCGCGCCCCGCGGATCCCGCAGCCCCAGCAGCGTGGCGCGCGCTTCCACGAACGCACGCGCCGACAGCATCGGCGGCAGCGCTTCGCGCTCCGGCACCAGCGCCACCCGGCGGAAGATCGACGGTCGGCCCACTGGTGACTCGCCGTACACCTGCACCGTGCCGCCCGACGGGGCCAGCAAGCCGGCGGCCATCTGCAGCAGCGTGCTCTTCCCCGCACCGTTCGGGCCCAACAGCCCGGTGATGCCCGCGTCAATCGTGCAGGTCACATCGTTCACCGCCACCACGTCACCGTACCAATGCGACACGCGATCAAACACCAACGGAGGCGCGGTCATACGCGCACCCGGCGGATCCGCCAGCACGTGCCGGCCACGCCCACCGCGCCGAGCGCGAGAGCCATCGCGACAAAGACCCACAACGATGGCGGCGGTGTGAGCTCCATCGCGCGCGTCGGTTCGTCGAACAGGATGCGCAGCATGGTGTTGAGCGAGCGGATCGGGTCGATCAGGTCGGCCACCACGGACGAGATGCCCGTGAGATCGTCCAGACCGGCCGAGACGGCGGCAGCGGTGAGAAACACCCCGATGATCGACGCCGATGCATACGCGCGTCGCGCCGTCAGCGAGGCCAACGCCGACGCGAGACCACCGATCACCCACGCCGTGAGCGTCCCCTGCAACAGCACCGGGCCAACCTTCGGAGCCAGTGCCACGGCCGCCGCGGCCGGATCGGCCGCGATCCCGATCTGCCCCACGGTCAGCAGCAGCAGCGGCGCACCCGTCACCACCAGCATGGCACACAACACTGCAGCCAGACGCGCGGCGGCGTACTGCAGCCGGGTGACGTCGCGCGTGAGAATGAGGGGGAGCACGCGGTGCTGCTGGTCGCGGCTCAGCACCTCCGGCGCCTGCGCCGCGGCAAAGAGCACGTGCAGGAGCAGCGCCGGCCCGATGAAGCCCGCATACGTGATCGGCATCTGTCCCTGCGTGGCCGAGGATGCCACGAGCGCGCCCAGACACGGCAGCAGCGACACCGCAATCAGGAACACCGGAATCGCCTTCGCCCGTGCCGGACGGCCCACACCGAACATGCCGCGGAACCCCTGCCAGAACAGCGCGCGTCGCGCCCCGCGCGCGCCCTCACGCGCCCCGTCGTAGCGCTGGTACCCAAGGTCGTGAATCGTCGTGGCCTGCGGCATCGGCGCACTCACGGAGGGCGCACTCACGGAGGGCGCACTCACGAGGTCGTCCCCGCGAACAGATCTTCGAGATGGCTGCGGCGACGCTCGATGCGCAGCACCCCCACGTCGTTCGCCACGGCCACATCGCGCACCACATCGTGAACGGCGTGCAGGCGGGCGGTGCTCTCCGCATCGTCGCCGGGGGGCAACTCCACCAGTACGCGCACCCGGTCGTGCTGGACCACGAGTCCGTGGGCCGTCAGCGCCGCCGCGTAGGCGTCCACGTCACCGTCCACTTCCACCACCAGCGTGCCCGTCACGCCAGTGAGCGCGCCCAGCCGCTCGGCGCGCACCAGCCGGCCGGCATCGATCAGCACCACATGCTCGCAGATGCGCTCCAGTTCGCCCAGCAGGTGCGACGACACCAGCACCGACATGCCGAACTCGCGCCCCGTGCGCGCAATCAGCGCGAGCATCTCGTCGCGCCCCGCCGGATCGAGACCGTTGGTGGGCTCATCGAGAATCAGGATGCGCGGATCGTGCACGAGTGCCTGCGCGAGTTTCACCCGCTGCGCCATCCCCGTGGAGTAGCCCCCCATCGGCCGATAGCGCTCCTCGAAGAGTCCCACATGCCGCAGCACTTCCGCCGCGCGCTCACGCGAGGCCGTGGCGGGCAAGCCCGAACAGCGCGCCATCAGCGCGACGAACTCCGTGGCCGTCATCTCGGGGGGCAGACAATCGTGCTCGGGCATGTAGCCCACCAGCGCCCGGATCGCGCCACCCTCGCGCGCCACATCGTGCCCCATCACCTCCGCCGATCCGCCGGTGGCGTCGAGCAGCCCCAGCAGGATTTTGACCAGCGTGCTCTTCCCCGCGCCGTTGGCGCCCACCAGCCCCGTGATACCGGGGAGGATGGACACCGTCAGCGCATCGAGTGCGGTGACGGCGCCGTAGTGCCGCGTCAGCGCGTGCGTCGCAATGAGGGAGGCGGCCATAGCACCAGGGTCAAAGACGGGCCGGACACACGCGGACGGCGGAACGGCACGTCGGTAATCTGCCACACCGACGCGCTCACACGGACAGGATGCCGCGGAAGCCCCGCGCGGCGTAGTACGACGCCGCGCCATTGTGGTACGTAAACACGCGACCGAAGCGACAGTCGCCGAAGAGCGCGCCGCCCAGCGCGCGGACGTCCGCCGGCGTACTGAGCCAGCTCGAGGTTTTCAGATCGACGGGCCCGAGTGCCTGCAGCGCGGCGTACTGCACTTCGTTGAGCAGCGACACCCCCATGGCGGCCGCCATCGCCACCGCACTGCCGGCCGGCTTGTTCTCCTTGCGGCCGTCCAGCGCCGCCCCATCGTAGCACAGACTCCGGCGCCCGGCCGGGCTCTCGGCGGCGCAATCGCAGAACAGCACGTGGCCCGTGGCGGCGTCGACGCCGATCACATCGGGCTCACCGCCGGTCTGTTCCATCGCCTGCAGCGCCTCCAGCGCCGCCGGGGTACGGTCAAGCCGCACCAGCACGTCACCCCAGGCGATCCCGGGGTGGCGCGCGGGATGTGCGGCAAAGCGGGTCGCCAGGATCGCCACCAGGGCGTCACGGTCGTTGGGAGGCAGCGGCATGGGTGTTGGCAGCGTCGGAGAGAAGGCGCGCGACCCGTGTGGTCAGGCCGGCACCGGGTCGTGTACCGGTTCGACCACCGGTTCGACCACCGCGTCCGGCAACGCCGGCAACGTCACCCCCGCTTTGGCGGCGCGCTTCTCCAGTGTCTCGCGATCCAGCAGCCCGCGGATCAGGGCATCGGCCTCGCGATTCTGCAGATACCGGCCCTTCTCCCACCCCTCCACGATCCCCTTCGGCGTGCCGTAGCACAGATCGGCGAACTGCGGGATGGTCAGCCCCAGCGACTCGCGCAGCTGCCGGATCGCCTTCGGAGCCAGCAGCGCGTGGGCGGCGCGGATCTGTTCGGTGGCGGACTTTTCCGCCAGATCGCGCTGATCGATCGTGCGGTTCTCGTGCGCACACTTCTCACAGCGATAGAATTCACGGGAGACGTCCGCCGCCATGCCGCTGATCCGCATGGTGACCGATTCGGTCTGCAGCGCGTACCGTCCACCGCAGCCGCGGTGGAGGCTCCCGTCGAGCGTCGTCAGGCTCATGAAACACCAGGAAAGATGACCGGACACGCCTGGTCGGGATGACATCCTGACAAAGAGTGTCTCGCAGGCAGTTGGATCGTCTTAGAGTCGCTACGACGACGCCGTCCGCGCCACCCCTGCTTCGCGCTCCGCCCAGCCAAATGTCCGACTTCAGTCTCGTCCGCCAGCCCGTTTTTGGGACGACCGGTGCCCTTATCGGGTACGACATCCGTTTTCGTGAGGCCGAAGCGGGACAACACGGATTCGCCGAAAGCTTTCTGAGCGGCACCTTCGATCTGGTGCGTAACCGCCTGCCGGCCTTCGTGACCGGCTCGCGGGCGCTGCTGCTGGACGATGCCTTTCATGTGGCCGAGCCGGGCTCCGCGATCGTCCTGCTTCCGCCGGATCTCGAGGCTGACGACCTCTTGGTGGAGGCGGTCGCCCGCTACCGGGCGTACGGCGGGCTGCTGGCGCTCGACGCCGTGAGCGAAACGCCGGCACCCTCGGAGGCGCTGGCGGCCTACGTCTCGTGGGTGCGGATCGACGTCCGCTCGTACGACGCGGTCACGATCGGCAGGATCTGCGACCGCGTCACGCTGGGCTTCGGCAAGCATGCCCCGAAGCTCATCGCCACGCAGATCAATGACCTCGCGCAATATGAGGTCGTACTCGGGCTGGGCTTCGACGCCTTTCAGGGCGCGTTTTTCAGCCGCCCGGAGCCGCTCCCGTCGGCCAACATGCCGCAGGCAACCGTCGCCGCCCTGCGGCTGATGGGGATGGCGCGCGACCAGAATGTGAACGACCGGCAGCTGGAAGACGTGATCTCCACCGACCCGGTACTCACCTTTCAGCTGCTGCGCCTGGTGAACTCCGCGGCGGTCGGTATGCGCGGGGTCTCCTCGATCGGTCAGGCGCTCCGTCTCATCGGCCGCACGGCCTTTCTGCGCTGGCTGGCCGTGGCCGTCGCCGCCGCACGCCGGTCGTCCAACGGGGTTGATCAGGAACTGGTGCGGCAGGCCGTCGAACGCGGCCGGCTGCTCGAACAGCTCGCCGGCGGGTCCCGCGACGCCGGGACGCTCTTCCTGGTGGGCCTTTTCTCCCTGCTCGACGCGGTGTTCCGGATGCCGCTGCCGGAAATCCTGTCGCGCGTGGTGCTCAGCGACGACGCCAACGCCGCCCTGCTGGAGCGGGCCGGCCCCTACGCCGACGCGATCACCTTCGCAGAATCGTACGAACTCGGGCTCTTCGAGAACGCGGCCGAGATCGCCACGACCATGGGAATCGACCCGAACAAGGTCGGCGAGTTCTATACGAACGCGATCAGCTGGACGGCCGAGGCGTTGGGAGCGGCCCTCGAAACCCCTCCGGCGCCGTCCAGCGGCCCCGGCCGGCGATAGCAATCGCGGGCGCCATGCATGCATTAAATGGTGCATGCATGGCGCAGTAATGTTCCGTTAGTGTGTCGAAAACCGCACGCTAGCGGGCCGGCATCGATGGCAGCTTCTGCACCGTCGGCGTGTCCGCCGCGGCCTGCGCCGCCTTGGCCGCGTCGCTGAGTGGCTGCGGAGCCCCAGCCGTTATCGTCAGCCGGAGGCGCTCGATCTGGGTGGCCGACGCGTCGAACAGCACCGCCACCAGATTCCCCGACCAGATCACATCGCTCGGCACCGACGGCCAAGCGCCGATCGTGTCGCCGCGCGGCGTCAGCCGGAAGCGGTCCAGCGCCGTCACGTCTTTCGCGGCGGCCACGGTGTCCGCGTAGAAGAACGCCACCATCGACGCCGTCAGCCCGATCTTGTAGCGCACCCCGGGGACGTGCAGATACGCGACGGTCATCGAGTCGCCGGCCGGCTTGAAGGCCAGCCCCGACTTCACCACGCGGTCTTCGAGCGCGCACCGCTTCCAGGTGCCGTCGCGCGGGCAGGCCGAATCACTGGGCGTGGCCGGCCGCGGCATCACCGCGACTGCGGGCTTGCTGGCCGCCGCGTCGGGGGTCGGCGGGTCCCCGCCGCCACAGGCGGCCGCCAGCATGGTCCCCGCGACGGCCAGCACGCGCCGCGCGCGGTCAGAAACACAAGCAGTTCGCATCTTCCCAGTGTACCGCGGCAACCGCAGCGCCGCCAAACCGTCGGCGCCCCCTGTGCACTGGATTCGGCATATGTTCGCTCAAACCATCGAAATCATCGGACTGTACCGTCATTCTCGCAGATTTCGCACATCCATTAGTACATCAAGTCGATATCCAGTTGGATTCCGGGCCGGATTCTGACATATTTCTGCAACTTATGCACGAATTGCGGGACAGCGGGCACTTCGGGTGCCTGTCGGACCGCCTCCCACTCCAAAACCACATCGCCATGTCCTCCATGAACGGCCCGCGCACAGCCGCCACGCGCGAAATCACGCAGCGTCCGGTTCGCATCACCGTCCGCCCGGAAGAAAACGGCATTCTGCAGCCGACCAGCGTCTGGTTCGGCATGAACACCTTCGGGCTGCGCCAGATGCGCGCCAAGCTCCCCAAGGACATCTACAAGAAGCTCGCGGCGTCCATCCGCCTCGGCAAAAAGCTCGATTCCGAGATCGCGCCCGTTGTCGCGCAGGTCATCAAGGAATGGGCCATGTCGCGCGGCGTCACGCACTTCACGCACTGGTTCCAGCCGCAGACCGGCCTCACCGCCGAGAAGCATGACGCGTTCCTGAACTTCGACGAGAACAAGCTCCCCATCGAGACGTTCACGGGTGAGCAGCTCATCCAATCCGAACCGGATGCCTCGAGCTTCCCGTCGGGCGGCCTGCGCGCCACGTGGGAAGCCCGCGGCTACACCGCGTGGAACCCGGCCTCGCCGGTGTTCATCAGCGAGACCGGCGGCGTGAAGTACCTCTGCATCCCGTCGGTCTTCATCGGCTACAACGGTGAAGCGCTCGACGAGATGACGCCGCTGCTGCGCAGCTCCGACGTGCTCTCGCACCGCGCGATGGAACTGCTCGAGCTCATCGGCGACAGCGGCGTGCTGCGCGTGAACACCACGCTCGGCGTGGAGCAGGAGTTCTTCATCATCGACCGCGCGCACTTTGCGCTGCGCCCCGACCTCGTCATGGCGGCCCGCTCGCTCGTGGGCGCCCCGCCCCCGCGCGGCCAGCAGCTCGAGGACCACTACTTCGGTGGCATCCCCGAGCGCGTCCAGGCCTGCATCAGTGAAGTCGAGCACGAGCTCTACAAGCTCGGCGTACCCATCGTCACGCGGCACAACGAAGTCGCGCCGTCGCAGTTCGAAATGGCGCCGATCTTCGAAGACACCGACATCGCCGTCGATCACAACCACCTGGTGATGAGCGTTCTGCGCAAGATCGCGCTGCGCCACGGGCTGCAGGCCATCGTGCACGAGAAGCCGTTCGCCGGCATCAACGGCTCGGGCAAGCACTGCAACTGGTCGCTCTCGATCACCTCGGACAACGCGCTCGACGGCACCAACCTGCTCAAGCCCGGCAAGACGCCGCACCAGAACATCCGCTTCCTCGTGTTCCTGGCCGCCGTGCTCAAGGGCGTGCACAAGCACGCCGGTCTGCTGCGCGCCGGTATCGCCGTGAGCGGCAACGAACACCGCCTCGGCGCCAACGAAGCGCCGCCGGCCATCATCTCGGCCTTCCTCGGCTCGGGGCTCACGCAGGTCGTCGAAGACATCGCCGCCGGCAAGACGTCGCCCAACAGCGCCGAGCAGGCCATGCTCAAGCTGGGCGTCGCCAAGCTGCCGGAAGTCGAACAGGACAACACCGACCGCAACCGCACGTCGCCCTTCGCCTTCACCGGCGCCAAGTTCGAGTTCCGCGCCGTGGGAGCCTCGCAGAGCATCGCCTTCCCGGTCATGCTGCTGCAGGCCGCCGTGGCCGAAGCGATCGGCGACATCATCGCGCAGCTGCGTGAAGAGATGAAGACGGCCAAGAGCACCGACGATGCCGCGCTCGCCGTGGCCGCCAAGGCGTTCCGCGAGTCCGCCGCCGTCCGCTTCGAAGGCAACAACTATTCCGACGAATGGGTGGTGGAAGCCAACCGTCGCGGCCTGCTCAACCTGCGTCGCACCCCGGAAGCGCTGGCGCAGATCCTCACCGAGCAGGCGAAGGCGCTGTTCCACAACACGCATATCCTGACCGAAGTCGAACTCGAGAGCCGCTACCACATCCGCCTCGAGCGCTACGTGAAGGACATCCTGATCGAGCTGCACACGATCCAGCAGATGATCGACACGCAGGTGCTCCCCGCGGCGTACGCGTTCCTCGGTCAGCTGGCGGGCACGGCTGGGCAGGGCGCGGCGGCCGGCATCAACATGCAGCCCATCGTCGATGCCGCGAACTCGGTGTCGAAGATGATCGCCACGCTGCAGAAGAAGCGCGCCGAACTCGCCAAGGTGACCGCCAAGGCCGAGCACATGCACGACGACCTCGCCGCGCAGGCGACGTACCTCACCAGCACCGGCTGCGACACGATGGCCGAAGTGCGCGACGCCGCCGACGCGATCGAACTCGCCATCGGCGACGAGTTCTGGCCGCTGCCGCGGTACCGGGAGATGCTGTTCCCGGTGTGATTTAGGGGGACTGCCAACGGCTTAGGGGGCAGGGAGGAGGGTGTCAGGAAGGAGGAAAGAGGACAGCGTAGTGTTCCTGCCCCCTCCCCCCTGACACCCTCCTCCCTGCTTTCTAGGCAGTTGGCAGTTTCTCCACCCGCAGCAACCGCACCTTCCGCTCCAACCCCCACGCGTAGCCGCCGAGACTCCCGTCGGCGCGCACCACGCGATGGCACGGCACCACCATGGCCACGGGATTCGCGCCGCAGGCTGTGCCCACCGCACGCACCGCCTTCGGTGCGCCGATACGCGCCGCGAGCTCGGCGTACGTGATCGTCTCGCCACGCGGGATGCGCTGCAGCTCGCGCCACACACGCTGTTGAAACGCCGTACCTCGCAGATCCAGCGGCAGGGCATGCGCAAGCGCCGCACCGCTGGCCAGCGCCACAACGCTCGCGCTGATATCGCCGAGGCTGGCATCGTCGCGCACCAGCGCCGCCGCGGGCAATGCATCACGGAGCGACGCCTCCAGCGCGACCGCATCATCGCCCAGCACCACGCGATGGACGCCGCGTGACGTCATCGCCACAAGCACCAGCCCGAGCGCACACGGCACGATCGTGTAGAACACCGTCTCACCGGCGGCGCCGCGCCGCAGGGTGCCCGGCGACATCCCCAGATGCGCGGCAGCGGCCGTGTAGGCGCTGGGCAACGACTCGAACCCCGCCCCGAACGCCGCGTGTGACACCGAGGCACCCGCGGCCAGCGCCGTACGTAACCGCTCGCTGCGCTGCGCACGCTGCCAGTCGGCGGGCGTGCACCCCACGAGGCGCAGGAAGACGCGCTGCAGATGCGCCCGACTCACATCGAGCGCCGCGGCCAGCTGCGTCACCGTCATCGCCTCCTCCTTCAGTCGGCTGATGGCGCGCGCCACCAAGGCCACATGCGCGGCGTCGGCGCCACCGGGCGCGGTCGAGTCCTCGAGATCACGGTGAACCGGGGTCATGACGGACGATACGCGGGGCACCACCGGACCGCGACACGATTCGTCTCCGCCAACCCCGGCGCCGCCGAAAACTCGCCTTCCGCCGGAACCGGGTGCATGCTCTGGCATCTCTCCAATGGATTCACGCTCTGCCTTGGTCACGCACATGGGCACGATCGACCTCGCCGAACTGGTCGCCGGAATCGTCAAGCACTGGAATGGTGTGGACGTGCGGCCGTATCGATTCGGCGGCGTCGAGTTCCGTCTCGATCATCGCGAGATTGGGCACGTGCATGTGAACGGCGTCGCCGATCTGCTGATGCCGGTTCGCCTGCGTCGCGACCTCGTCGCCGCCGGCCGCGCGGAAGCCCACCGGACCCAACCGCACTCGGGGTGGATCAGCTTCCGCATGCGCAGCGAGCACGACGTGCCGGCCGTGGTCGAACTCTTCCGCCTCAATTACGACCGGCTGCGTGGCGTCGCACGTCCGCGGTCCGTCACGTCGCTCGTGTCCCGGCCCACTCTGCTCGCCGACCGCAGTGCGGACGACCTGCCGGCGTAGTCCTCCGCGAACCCGCGTTACACAGGCGACTCGGTACGTTCAACCAGCGCGGGGGCCGGGGCCTTGCGCGACAGCAGCTGCGTCACGAAACGCTGGCCTTCGGAGATGCGTTCGATTTCGATCGACATGGCATCCACCGCCTGCTCGATGCGCTCCAGACGCGCCGTCCCTTCCAGCAGCTGCGGACTCGGCTTTGGCTGATTCGAACGCTTGATCATGATGCGCGCCGCCGCCCAAGCCAGCGGACCCCACACCATCACGATCGATACGATGGAGATCGCCGTGAGCTGTCCCGAGCTGAAGGGACCATACCGTTCCGCCGTCGCCTCTTCGGACACCAGCTCGCCGGGGGCCCGGGCCAGTTCGCGGCCGTTCGTCGCGATATCCCGCTCTAGCTGCACGATGCGTTCGTCCATGACCGACAGTCGCTGCTCCAGCCCCTTGGCGGAGGGCGACTCTGCTGTCGTGCGCCGCAATTCTTTCGCGACCTCGTCGCGACGGCTCTGCACTGACGTCAACTGACGGGACAACTCGCTGCGCTTGGCCTTGAGCGCGTCGACGTCGGCCGAGGTGAGCGGCTTCAGGCTGACCGGAGCCGCGTCGAGACCCGTAGTAACGCCGACAGGCTGCTGAGGAACCGGGGCCGAGGCGGGAGCCGTCGGCGCGGAGGCGGGTTGCAGGAGGAGCATGGTCAAACCTACGCAAAGAAGCCAAAAGCGGTTACATCACTAGGGACGCGTCCGAGTCCACCCGTGCCTGATCCGTGACCATGACGACTGCCACTCCTTCGCCGGCCCTCGACACCGCGACCGTGCTCCTCGAGGCACAACAGCTCGCACCGCAAGTCATCGACTGGCGCCGGGCGTTGCACCGTCGCCCCGAAGTCGCGTTTCAGGAGCACGAAACCGCGCGATTCATCAGGCAGGTGCTGGAGCAGATCGGCGGCCTCGAGATCTCGCGTCCCACGGAGACGAGCGTGATGGCACGCCTCCGCACCGGTCACGCCGGGCCGGTGGTCGCCGTGCGGGCGGACATCGATGCGCTCCCGATCCACGAGGAGAACGACGTCGAGTACCGCTCGCAGTCCGACGGCGCCATGCACGCCTGCGGGCACGACGGGCACACGTCCATCGTGCTCGGCCTCGTCACCCTGCTGGCGCGTCACCGCGACCAGCTGCGCGGCGAGGTCCGTTTTCTCTTCCAGCACGCGGAAGAACTCTCGCCCGGTGGCGCCGAGGAGATGGTGCGGCTGGGGGTCATGGACGGCGTCGATCAGGTCATCGGGCTCCACCTGTGGTCCGGGATGCCGGTGGGGCGCATCGGACTGATTGCAGGCCCCGCGATGGCCGCCCCCGACACCTTCTCGTGCACCATCACCGGAAAGGGCGGCCATGCCGCCATCCCGCACGACACCATCGACCCCATCGCCATCGGCGCGCAGGTCGTGTCGGCGCTGCACCACGTCGTCTCACGCCTCGTCGATCCGCTCGATCCCGTGGTCGTGTCGGTCACGCAGTTCATCGCCGGCACCACGTTCAACGTCGTCCCTGAGTCGGCCTATCTCGCGGGCACCGTGCGCACCTTCGATCCCGCGCTGCGCACCACCGTGCCGGCCATGCTCGAGCGCATCATCAACGGCGTGACCAGTGCCTTCGGCGCCACCTATGCGTTCCAATACGAGTCGGGCTACCGTCCGGTCATCAACGACCCCGCGCTCACGGCGCGGCTCACCGACGTGGTCACGCGCACCTTTGGCGCGGACACCGTGATCGACATGCGTCCCACGATGGGCGGTGAGGATTTCTCGGCGTATCAGCAGCGCGCACCGGGCGTCTTCGCGTTCATCGGCGCGGGCAACGTGGAGGCGGGCATCGACTTCCCGCATCATCACCCGCGCTTCCAGATCGACGAGCGCGCCCTCGACATCGGCCTGCGCTACCTCACCGCGGCCACCCTCGATCTGCTGGGCACGGCATGACCAGACCGTACCGACTGTTGGCCCTCGTGCCAGCCGTCGCGATCGTGGGAGCGCCGTGGTTCGCCAACCGCATCGAGCCGCGCCTCCTCGGGATGCCGTTTCTGCTGGGCTGGATCGTGGGGTGGGTGCTCATGACGTCCGTCGTCATGGCGCTCATCGGTGTCCTCGACCGTCGGACGCCGTGATCATCTCGCTGGGCATCCTGTCGGCCACGCTACTGCTGGCGTTGCTGCTCAGTGTTCGTGGCGCGCGCAGTACCGGCGGCACCACCAGCCTCGAGCAGTGGAGCGTGGGCAACCGCGGCTTCGGCACGGTGCTCGTGTTCATGCTGCTCGCCGGCGAGATCTACACCACCTTCACCTTCCTTGGTGGCAGTGGCTGGGCCTACGGACGCGGCGCGCCGGCGTTCTACATCATTGGCTACGGCGCGGTGGCGTACATCATGTCGTACTGGCTGCTGCCGGCCATCTGGACGCGCGCCACGACGTGGCGGGTGCTCTCGCAGTCGGAGTATTTCGCGCGCGCCTACGACAGTCCCGCCCTGGGCAACCTCGTGGCGCTGGTCAGCATCGCATCGCTCATGCCGTATCTCGTGCTGCAGCTCAAAGGACTCGGCATCATCGTGTCGGAGTCGTCGTACGGGGCGATCAGCGCCACGGCGGCCATCTGGATCGGCACCACGGCCACGGTGGTGTACGTCGTGCTCTCGGGGGTGAAGGGCTCCGCGATGACGGCGGCGCTCAAGGATGCGCTCGTGCTAATCACGGTGGTGGGGCTGGGCATCGTGCTGCCGTACACGCTGCACGACGGGATCGGCCCCATGTTCGCGCGCATTGCCGCCGAACGCCCGGGCTTTCTGACGCTGCCGGAGAGCGGCTTGTCGCCCAGCTGGTTCGCCAGCACCGTTCTCGTCACGGTGTTCGGCTTTTACATGTGGCCGCACACCTTCGGCTCCGTCTTCACCGCGCGTGACGCCTCGGTGTTCCGCCGCAACGCGGTGCTGATGCCGCTCTATCAGCTGGTGCTGCTGTTCGTGTTCTTCATCGGGTTTGCCGCCCTGCTCAGCGTGCCGGGGCTCGAGGGTGCCGACGCCGATCTCGCGCTGCTGCGCGTGACGCGCGCGCAGTTCGGGCCGTGGATCGTCGGTCTCGTGGGCGCGGCCGGGATGCTCACGGCGTTGGTCCCCGGCTCCCTGATCCTGATGAGTATCGCCACCACGCTGGCGCGCATCGTGCGGCCACGGCGTGACGGCGATCCACCCGATAGCGCCACGTGGGCCCGTGTGTTGGTACCGGTACTCGCCGGCGTGGCGCTCCTGTTCACGTTCCGCGGCGGCACCACGCTGGTGACGCTGCTGCTCATGGCCTACAGCATGGTCACACAGCTCTTTCCGCCCCTGCTTGCCTCGCTCATGCCGGCCGCGCGCATTACCGCCGGCGGTGCCATCGCGGGCATCCTGGCGGGTGAAGCCGCCGTCGCCGCCAGCACCCTCAGTGGCCTGTCGATGCCGGCGCTCCTGCCGCAGTGGCCGCACGCGGTGACCGACATCAATGCCGGATTTCTGGCGCTGCTCCTCAACGTGTGCACCATGCTCATCGTGAGCCGCCTCACGCCGTCGCGCACGCCGCCGCGCACGCGGCGCGTCGGCTAGTCGACGGCGCGGGGGAAGCCCGCGGTGTCGGTGAGCACTTCAGCGATGCAGATCCGGTGTCCCTCGGGATCCTCGAGCTCGAACTCCACCTGACCGTAGGGCATGAGTTCGGGACCGCGCACCAACGGCGTCCGACGGCGCGCATGGTCGAGCAGCGTCGTGAGCGCGTCACCCTCGAGCCGGAGATACACGTCCCAATCGTGCGCCATCGGTACGCGCGGTACCGGCTGCCGTGACCGGCGCAGCATGAGTTCCACACCGTCGCGACGCAGGATACAGAACGAGAAGGGCGCCACGGCGGGAAACGGATCCGCGACGAAGCCGAGAATGTCCTGATACCACGCCATCACGCGCGCGACATCGGCGACGCGGAGGACCGGAACAGCGGAAGCGAAACGGAGCATGCGGGAGGAATGCCCGGACGTGTCAGGAAGTGCCCGCGGGGGCGTGTACCGCCGAGGCGGGTACCGCCGGGGGTTACCGCCCCGCCCGCAGTACGGCTGGCGACGCGGGCAGCTGCTGCAGCAGGAAATCGCGCAGGTTGCCTCCCATCACGCGCGCGATCGTGTCCTGATCCATGCCCGCCTTGAGCAGCCCGTCGGTGATCGCCGCCATGCCGCGCGCATCGAAGGGGGTACGCGTGGCGCCGTCGAAGTCGGACCCCAGCGCCACGTGGGCGACGCCGGCCACCTGCACGGCGTGACGAATCGCCTGCACGATGTTCGCCACCGTTGGCTCGCACACCGCGCCGTCCCAGTAGCCGATGCCGACCAGTCCGCCGTTGGCCGCAATGGCGCGCAGCTGCTCGTCGGTGAGATTGCGCGGCCCCGGGCACGTGGACGCCACGCCCGTGTGCGACACCACCACGGGGCGCGTCGCCATCGCCAGCACCTCCTGCATCGCCTGCGGCGAGACGTGCGCGAGATCCACGATGATCTGCAGCGCCTCCATCCGCGCCACGACCTGGCGCCCCAGCGGCGTGAGCCCGGCGTGCGTCATGCCATGCGCACTGGCTGCCACCTCGTTGTCGAAGAAGTGCGTGAGCCCCATCATGCGAAAGCCCGCGGCATATAGCGTGTCCACACTCGCCAGCGACCCGTCGAGCGCGTGCAGCCCCTCGATGGCCAGCAGCGCCGACACCTGCGCCGGATCGCCCGCCCGTCGGTCCACAAAGGCAGCGAGCTCGTCACGCGTCGTGATCAGCGTGAGCGTGTTCCCCGAGCGCAGCGCCGCATCCCGCAGGCGCTCGGCCTGATACACCGCGCGCGCTCGCAGGCTCGTCCACGTGGCGCGCGGCCACCGCTGCGCCAGCGCGAGCAGCAACACGTTGTCGGTCTCGCCGGTGTTGTGGTCGTAGTTCATGCCACGGGGCGTCTTCGTGACCACCGCAAACACCTGCAGCGCCACGTGCGCCTCCTGCAGCCGTGGCACGTCTACGTGCCCGCGCGTGCTCCGGTCCAGCGGATCGCGCCCCCACAGCAACTGATCCGCATGCAGATCAGCCACGAACAGTCGACGGTGCAGCGCCGATCCGGCCGGCGACACCGCGGGGACCGCCGTGCTCACCACGGTGTTCATCACGGAGTCGGCGATGCGCGCCCCAACGGTAAAGAAGCCCGCCACCACCACGACGACCACCGCCGCTACGCCGGTCAGCACCCGCTTCATGTCATGTCCTCAGCGCAAACCGCGCGGCATCGGGTCACCGGACATCTCGCGGGCATTCGGCAACGAATTCGGCACGCTCTCGCCACGCAGATCGCCGCAGCGATCGATGGCCTGTTCAGAGCCAGCGTCGATGGTGTCGGGCAGCATCATGCGATCCACCCGCATGCTGTCCACTTCAGTGCGCGCCGTCCCCCACGCCTCCGTGCACAACGCACGCACGCGATCGATGCGCGCGAGCCGCTCCACCCCCGAGGTCGTCGCACGGTTCAGGAGCTGCCACGACCACACACTGAGCCCGATCGTCAGGATCATGCCCGCGAGCGCCAGCGCGCGCGTCTGCCCCGGCGTCCGGGGCGCTTCGGGAGCCATTTACCGCCCCCGCGCAGGCGCCGGGATCGGCGCGGTGGCGAGAAACTGCGGCGCACGGCGCGCCGTGGTCGCCTGCTCGAAGGCGTACGCCAGGCCGATCAGCCGCCCCTCGCTCCACGCGCGACCGATGAACGACATCCCCAGCGGCAGCGGGCCCACGAATCCCATCGGCACGGTAATGCTCGGGTACCCCGACACGGCGGCCACGCTGGAGTTGCCGCCCGTGTAGCGATCCCCGTTCAGCAGATCGGTGGGCCACGACGGACCATTCGACGGCGCCACGATGGCGTCGAGTGAGTGCTCCGTGAGAATCGCGTCCAGCCCCTCGTCCCGCGACAGGCGCCGGCACGTCTCGAGCGCCTCACGGTACGCGGCCTCGTCCAGCGAGCCCATCGTCTGCGCGCGCTCCATCTGCTCCTGACCGAAGAACGGCATCTCGGTGTCGGCATGGGCGCGATTGTACGCGATCACCTCGTCCATCGTGCGCACCGACACCGTGCCGCCGCGTTCAGCGAGATAGGCGTTCACCCCGGCCTTGAACTCGTACAGCAGCACCGTGAGTTCTGCCTCGTCGTACTTCCCCACCGTCGGCACGTTGGCGGGGTCCACGATGATCGCACCCGCGCGGCGCAGCGCCTCGAGGCCGCGCTCGAACGCGGCATCAGCGCCAGGGTGGAAGCCGGCCATGTTGCGCGCGACGCCGATCCGCGCCCCCTGCAACGCCTTCGCGTCGAGAAAGGTGGTGTAGTCGGTCGCGCTCTTCCCCGCACTCGCGGCCGTGGCCCGGTCACGCGAATCAACACCGGTCAGCGCCCCCAGCAGCGCCGCCACATCGGCCACGCGGCGCCCCATCGGCCCGGCCGTGTCCTGCGTGGACGAGATCGGAATGATCCCGCTGCGACTCCACAGCCCTACCGTTGGCTTGAGCCCCACCAGTCCGCAGATCGACGACGGACAGATGATCGACCCGTCGGTTTCGGTGCCGATACCGATTGCCGCCAGATTGGCCGAAATCGCACTCCCGGTGCCCGAACTCGAGCCGCACGGATTGCGATCGGTCACGTACGGGTGCCGCGTCTGTCCGCCGCGCCCACTCCAGCCGCTCGTGGAGCGCGTGGACCGGAAGTTCGCCCACTCACTCAGGTTGGTCTTGCCCAGCAGCACCACACCCGCCGCGCGCAGACGCTCCACGATGAAGGCATCACGCGGAGCCGGCTGCCCCACCATCGCGAGCGACCCGGCGGTGGTCTGCATGCGATCCGCGGTGTCGATGTTGTCCTTGATCAGCACCGGAATGCCGTGCAGCGGTCCGCGCACTTTGCCGGCGCGCCGCTCCGCGTCGCGCTGCGCCGCAATCGTGAGCGCGTCGGGGTTGAGCTCGATCACCGATCCCAGCGTGGGACCGGCCCGGTCCACCGCGGCGATGCGCGCGAGGTACGCCGCCGTGAGCGCGCGCGACGTGAGCGTGCCCTTCGTCATGCGCGACTGCAGCTCGGCCACGCCCACTTCGGCATAGGCGAACACATCCGGCGCGGCGGTGTCGTCCTCCGGCGGCCTGGGCGGGAGCGCCGCCGCCGCGTGCACCGGTACGACGGTGGCCATGGTGCCCAATGTGGTCGCGGCCGCCGTGGCCAGCGACGACGCCACGAACCCGCGCCGATCCATCCGCTTCGTCATCCCCGCTCCTCAGACCGCGCCCAGGGCGCGCTCGAAATCGTTCAGCAGATCACGCACATCCTCGAGCCCGATGCTCAGGCGTACGAACCCCTCCGGCACGGCGTCACCACCCCAGCGCGCGCGGCGCTCGGCACTCGTGTGCACACCGCCGAAGCTGGTCGCTTCGTAGATCAACTCGGAGGCGGCGAAGAACCGCGCCACCGCCGCGGCATCGGGCAGCACGAAGCTGATCACGCCCCCAAACCGCTTCATCTGCGTGGACGCGATGGCGTACGACGGATCCCCGGGAAGACCGGGATACCGCACGCCATGCACCTTGCTGTGCGCCGCCAGCATCGTCGCGATCGCCATCGCGGTATCGCACTGTCGCGACAGCCGGACGTCGAGTGTGGCGAGCGAGCGATGCGCGAGCCACGCTTCCATTGGCCCGGCGATGACGCCCATCCGCGTGCGCCACGTGCGGATCGTCTCCGCGTGCGCGGCATCACGACAGGCCACGTGGCCGAGCACCAGATCGGCGTGCCCCGTCATCGCTTTCGTGTCCGACACCACCGCGAAGTCAGCCCCCAGCGCGAGCGGCTGCTGCAGCAGCGGTGTGGCCGTGGTGTTATCCACCGCCACCAGCGCGCCGGCATCGTGCGCCGCCCGCGCCAGCGCGGCGATATCGCACACGTCGAGCGACGGGTTGGTGGGCGACTCGAGCCAGAGCAGCGCCGCCCCGTCCAACGCGGCGCGCAAACCGTCACCCACCGTCGGCGCCGTCACCACCTCAATCCCCTGCGCGGCAAACCATGCGCCCGGGAACGCCTGCGTCGCGATCACGCGCGTGGTGTAGTAGCTCTCCGCCGGCATCACCAGCTTGCGCCCCGGCGGCACCATCGTGGCCAGCACGGCGGCCGTGGCCGCCATGCCGCTCGGGAACAGCAGGCACGGTCCGCCTTCCAGCGCTTCCAGCGCCCGCTCATACGCGTTCCACGACGGGTTGTGAAAGCGCCCGTAGGTATACGGGGAGTCGGCTGGGTCGCCCGACACGTGGTACGGCGCGGCGAACACCGGACCCGGCAAATACGGCGCCCCCGGTGTCGCGTCCGGCAGTCCGGCGCGGACCACCCGCGTCCCGTCATGCCAGAGCGAGTCCGACGCGGCGTTCACGCCGTGCGGGCGCACGCCGGGGGTGCTCACGTCTTCGGCGGGTATACCGTGGCGTCCAGCGGCCGCGCCTCGTCGATCAGCATCACCGGGATGCCGTCCTGCACCGCGTACACCAGCGCGCAGGTGCGGCACGCCAGCACCTCCGCCGGCGCCGTGTAGTAGTCCAGCGAGGACTTGCACTTGGGGCAGACGAGAATCTGCAGCAGTTCGGGAGAGAGGCTCATGGCACGGACTCGCGCTTACGCGCTGACGGGGCGGAACGGCGCGGGAGCCTCGGCGCTGAACGCCAGCCGCGGCCCCCCGATCAGATCGATGCAATATGGGACCGCCGCCCACACCGCGCCGAGGCATTCCTCGATCGCGGCCGGTTTGCCCGGCAGGTTGATGATCAACGAGCGGCCACGGGTACCCGCCACCTGACGCGACAGGATGGCCGTGGGGACGGTCCGCACCGACACGGCACGCATCTGCTCGCCGAACCCCGGCAGCAGACGGTCGCAGACGGCCATCGTCGCCTCCGGGGTGATGTCGCGCGGGGCGGGACCGGTGCCACCCGTGGTGACGATCAGCGGGCAGTGATGCACGTCGGCCAGTTCACGAATCGCCGCCTCGATGAGCGGCTGCTCGTCGGGCACGAGACGATACTCGGCCTGCCACGGCGTGGCGATCCAGCGCGTGAACACCGACTGGATCGCCGGGCCGGACTTGTCGTCGTACACACCGGACGAAGCGCGGTCCGAGATGGTGATGATACCTAACCGGATCACGGCCGCTTGGGCGAATGGTGGGGATCGATGCGAAAATCCGGGGGCGCCGCCGGACATCGCACAACTTACGACACGAAACTTGAACTCAGAACCCATCACGCACGTGAGTCTCGCGTTCTGAGTCGACGTGTGGCGTCACGGGTCGAAGTGTGGCTACTTCGCTACCATCCCCGTGCACGACGCCGGCAGCGGAGCGTCGGGCGCGCCGTACTGCGCCCGCACCACCTGCGCCGCGACCCCCACCTGCCCCGGCGTCAGCACAAACAGCGTGGCGTAGCTGGCGTCGCAAAGATCCGGCAGCGGCGGCCCGCCCAGCGCCGTCACAATCGCCGGCACGGTGTTGCTGTGGCCCACCACCAGCACAATCCCGCGCGCCGCACGCACCGCCGCGGCCACCGCCGCCACATGGGCTGCACCGCCGCCGTCAATGGGGATCACCGTCGGCACCACGCCGGTCTTGGCCACCACCACCGCCGCCGTCTCACCGGTGCGCTTGAGCGACGACACCACGATCGCGTTCGGCGTCAGCATCGTGAGGGCCCCCGCGAGCGCCTGCGCCCGCGCCACCCCGGCCTCGCTCAACGACGGATCGCTCCCGCCCACGGTCGCCTTCTCGCCGTGACGGACCAGCACCACCATCGAGGGCTGCGCCGCCAGCGGACGGCCAGCCAGCCCACTCAGTGTGAGCACGCTCAAGGTGAGCACCGCGGTGCCCCACCACGACCATCTCCGCATCTGCTGCTCCGCCGCGCCAGAGGCGCGAGATGAAAGGGACCTGCTGGAGTGCTGCGCCACCCCGCGAATGTACCGTCCCGTCGGGGCCGGTAAAATGCCGGACCGCACGGAAGTTGTCCGGCACACCTTGACGACCATGCGGGGCGGCTTCCATCTCTGTGGTCATGCGCACTCGCTTCCGCTCTCTGCTCGCTCTCGCCGCCGTGGCCACGGCCGCGCTCACGCCGGCGCGCGGACACGCGCAGGCACCGGCCGTCGTCACCCCGCAGGAAACCGCCGCGCGGCGGGCCGCCCTCGCCGCCCGCCTCGACAGCGGCGTCGTGATCGCCTTTGGCGGACGGGCCCTGGTGCACGATTTCAGCACCTTCTACCAGCTGCCGGCCTTCCGGTATCTCACCGAACTCAACGAGCCCGACGCGGCGCTCGTGATGGTGGTGCGCAACAAGCGCGCGCAGAGCACGCTGTTCCTCACGGCGCTCGACGCCCGCACCGCGTTCTACTACGGGCAACGCGTCGATTCCGCGTCGAGCATGACCACGCACGGCATGCCGGGGCGCTCCGCCACCGCGTTGCCCGCGTATCTCGACTCGCTGGCTGCCACGGGACTCCCCTTCTTCCACATCCCCGATGTGGAAACGATGGACTTCGCGCGCAACGACACGCTCACGCGGGGGCAGGAGGCGCTGAAGGGACTGGCCACCAGATTCCCTAGGCTGTCGGTACGCAACGGCATGCCGCACGTGCTGCAGCTGCGCGCCAAGAAGTCGGAGGCCGAGATGACGCTCATTCGTCAGGCCGCCGAGATCAGCGCCGAGGCGCACCGCGCGGCCATGCTGACCGCCAATCCGCAGCACGAGTACGAACTGCGCGCCACCCTCGAATACGAGTTCACGCGTCGAGGCGCCGAGCGCCCCGCTTACGGCTCCATCGTCGGCGCCGGCGTCAACGGCACCACGCTGCATTACATGAAGGCCAGCGACCCCGCGAAGCCGGGCGATCTGGTGGTCATGGATGCCGCCGCCGAGTATCGCGGCTACGCCGCGGACATCACACGCACGATCCCGGTGAGCGGGACGTACACGCCGGCGCAACGCCAGCTCTACACGCTCGTGCGCAACGCGCAGGACATCGCCGAGCGCTTTTCCAAGCCCGGCCTGAGCGTCCGTGCGGCCACCGACTCATCGGTCGCGCTGCGGACACGCGGACTCGCGGCGCTCGGCCTGATCGAAAGCGTGGACGCGTCCTTCGATCCCCCGTGGAACGTGAACTGCACCGTCAGCCCCACGCAGTGCCGTCAGGCCAACCTGTGGATGATTCACGGCATCACGCACGGCATCGGACTCGCGGTACACGATCCTATGCAGGAAAATGGCGCCGACGCGAAATTTGCCGTGGGCGACGCATTCACCATCGAGCCGGGCATCTACATCAGCACGAAAGCGCTGGACGTGTTGCCGGACACGCCGAAGAACCGCGCCTTCATCGCCAAGGTGCGCAGTGCGGTGCTGCAATACCAGAACACCGGCGTCCGCATCGAAGACGATTACATCATCACCAGCAAGGGACTCGAACGCATCTCGCTCGTCCCGCGCGAAATGGATGAAATCGAAGCCCTCATGAAGCGGCGCGCCGTCATCCAGCCGTAGCGCCGGTTCACCGCGTGCGATACGGGTAACCGCGCGCAAGCTCCCGGTCGAGCGTGCGGTCGTGATGATACAGATCGTCGTAGAACGTCACGCGTCCATCCGGCTGGGCCATGGCCGTGACGTACAGGATGTGCACCGGCACTGGCGTGGCCAACGGCACGCGCAGCGGCGTCTCCCGGTGCATGTCGGTTGCGATCCGGGTGGAGTCCCACCCGGCCT
>JARIEV010000113.1 GCA_031127225.1 Gemmatimonadota bacterium
ACCGCGAGCCGGTGTTCACGCGGCTCCCCTTCGACCATCCGCTGTACATCATGTACTCGTCGGGGACGACCGGCCTCCCCAAGTGCATGGTGCACGGCGCCGGCGGCACGCTGCTCCAACACTGGAAGGAACTGGCGCTGCACACCGACCTCGGCCACGACGACGTGCTCTTCTACTTCACCACCTGCGGGTGGATGATGTGGAACTGGCTCGTGTCGGGGCTGGCCGTGGGGAGCACCATCGTGCTGTACGACGGCGCGCCGTTGGCCCCCGATGCCGGTATCCTGTGGCGCATGGCGGCGGCGGAGCGTGTGTCGGTGTTCGGCACCAGCGCCAAGTATCTGGCCGTGCTCGAGAAAGAGGGGCTACAGCCGGGCGCGACGTTCGATCTGTCGGCGTCGCGGGCCATGCTCTCCACCGGCAGCCCGCTCGCGGCGCACAGCTACGACTTCGTGTACGCCGCCATCAAGGGCGATCTGCGCCTGGCCAGCATCAGCGGCGGCACCGACATCATCAGCTGCTTCGCGCTGGGCGATCCCACGGGGCCCGTGTACCGCGGCGAACTGCAGATGCGTGGGCTGGGGATGGCGGTGGACGTGTTCGGTGACGACGGCACCCCGGTGCGCGAAATCCCCGGCGAACTGGTGTGTACGGCGCCCTTTCCCAGCATGCCGGTGGCCTTCTGGAACGACCCCGACGGCGCGCTGTACCGGGCGGCGTACTTCGACTATTTCCCCGGTGTGTGGCGGCACGGCGACTGGGCGGAACTCACGGCGCACGACGGGCTCGTGATTCACGGGCGCAGCGACGCCACGCTCAACCCCGGCGGTGTACGGATCGGCACGGCCGAGATTTACCGGCAGGTGGAGCAGATCCCGGCGGTGCTGGAGTCGCTGGTGATCGAGCAGCAGCTGGGGCACGACGGGAGCGACACGCGCGTGGTGCTGTTCGTGCGCCTGCGCGACGGGGAGCCGTTCACGGAGGCGCTGCAGCGTGCCATCCGGCAGCGGATCCGCGAGCACGCCAGCCCCCACCACGTGCCCAAGGTGATTGTGGCCGTGGCCGACATTCCGCGCACCATCAGCGGCAAGATCACCGAACTGGCCGTGCGCGACGTGGTGCATGGCCGCGCCGTGAAGAACGCCGATGCGCTGGCCAACCCCGCGGCGCTCGCGCTGTTTCACGACCTGCCGGAGCTCCGGTTCTAGCCCCGAGGGGCGCCGGGGAGGTTATCTTTCAGTATGTGCTGCACCCCGCTCGCTGAGGATGAACGGCAACGCGCCTGGATCGGCGCGCTGCCGCGTTCGCATATCTGAGCCGGTGATGGCTGCCCCCGTCGGCGCGATTCCCGCGCGTGGCGACCCATCCATCATCAGCCCGAGGTACGCCCCATGGCGACCATGACCCTCCCCGAGCAGGGGATCGAGCACGACGCGTTTCCGATCAACGGCACCGACTACATCGAGTTCTACGTCGGCAATGCCAAGCAGGCCAGCCACTACTATCGCGCCGCCTTCGGGTACCAGCTTGTAGGCTACCGTGGCCCCGAAACCGGGGTGCGTGACCGCGCCAGCTATCTCATGCAGCAGGGGAAGATCCGCCTGGTGCTCACCACGGCGCTCAGCCCCGACTCGCCCATCGCGGCGCATGTGCACAAGCACGGCGACGGCGTGCGCGATTACGCGCTGTGGGTCAACGACGCGCGCGCGGCCTACGAGACGGCGATCGCCCGCGGTGCGATCGCGGTGCAGGCGCCGCAGGTGTTCAGCGACGAACACGGCGAGGTGATCATCGCCGCCATCGGCACCTATGGCGACACGATTCATTCGCTGGTGGAGCGCCGCAATTACCGCGGACTGTTCCTCCCCGGGTTCCGCGCTGTGACGCCGCGCTATCAGCCCGACGACGTGGGGCTCAAGTACGTGGACCACTGCGTGGGCAACGTGGAGCTGGGGCAGATGAACCGCTGGGTGGCGTACTACGGCGATGTGATGGGCTTCCGCAATCTCATCACCTTCGACGACGACGACATCAGCACCGAGTACTCGTCGCTCATGTCCAAGGTGATGGCGAACGGCGACGACAAGATCAAGTTCCCGATCAACGAGCCGGCCTCCGGCAAGAAAAAGTCGCAGATCGAGGAGTATCTGGATTTCTACGGCGGCCCCGGCGCGCAGCATCTCGCGCTGGCCACCGACAACATCCTCGCCACCGTGACCGCGCTGCGCGACCGCGGCGTGGAATTTCTGTCGGTGCCCACGTCGTACTACGCCGAGTTGCAGGAGCGCATCGGGCACATCGATGAAGACATCGACGCGCTCGCCGCGCTGGGTATCCTCGTGGACCGCGATCCCGACGGCTACCTGCTGCAGATTTTTACCAAGCCGGTGGAAGACCGTCCCACGCTGTTCTACGAGATCATCCAGCGGAAGGGCGCCAAGAGCTTCGGGAAGGGCAACTTCAAGGCGCTCTTCGAAGCGATCGAGCGCGAACAGGAACTCCGCGGCAACCTCTGAGGAATCGATGCCCTTCTATCACCAGCTGGGATCGGTGCCCCGCAAGCGCCACATCGTGTTCCGTCGTCCCGACGGCGGGTTGTACGCCGAGGAGTTGATGGGGCACGAGGGCTTTGTCGGCACCTCGTCGCTGCTCTACCACACGCATCCGCCCACCACGGTCACCTCGGCGCGCAAGCTGCGCGACGTCGTGCTCGAGGCCGACACGGAGACGTCGCTGCGGCATCGGCATTTTCTGACGGCGCGCGGGCCCACGGGTGGTTCGCCCACGCTCGACCGCATGCCGCTGCTGTTCAACAGCGACATTGTGATGCAGTACGTAGAACCCGACCAGCTCGATGCGCACTTCTACCGCAATTCGCAGGCGGACGAAGTGGTGTACGTGGTGGAAGGCACCGGCGTCCTCGAGTCGGTGTTCGGCGAACTGCCGTACAAGTCGGGCGACTACGTGGTGATCCACCGCAACATCACGCATCGCTGGCGCCTCGATCCGTCGCAGGGGCCCACCAAGCTGCTCGTGATGGAAAGCCGCGGTCACGTGCGGGTGCCGTCGCGCTACCGCAACAATTTCGGTCAGATGCTGGAAGGCGCGCCGTTTTCGGAGCGCGACATCCGGCGCCCCGAGCATGTGGCGCCGCGCGATGAGAAGGGCGACTTCCCGATCATCGTGAAGCAGTACGATGCGCTGAACGAACTCGTGCTCGATCACCATCCCTTCGACGTGATCGGCTGGGACGGCTACTTCTATCCGTGGATCTTCAGCATCCACGACTTCGAGCCCATCGTGGGGCGCATTCACCAGCCGCCCCCGGTGCACCAGACGTTCCAGGGCGACGGCTTCGTGATCTGCTCCTTCTGCCCGCGACCGTACGACTTCGATCCGCAGGCCATCCCGGCGCCCTACAACCACAGCAACGTGGATTCCGACGAGGTGCTCTTCTACGCCTCCAGCGAATTCATGAGCCGCAAAGGCATTGAATACGGGTCGATCACGCATCACCCCGACGGGCTGCCGCACGGTCCGCATCCGGGACGCACGGAAGCGTCGATCGGCGCGAAGTACACCAACGAACTCGCCGTGATGATGGACAGCTTCAAGCCGCTCAAGGTTGCCAAGCGCGCGATGGCGATCGAAGACCCAGCGTATCACAAGAGCTGGATCGAGGCGCAGCACGCGCAGTTCAATCCCCCCACGTCGTAAGTCCTCTCCGCCCTTTTCGCCTTCTGCTATGCCGCGTCTGTCTCAGCGTTTCTCGTCCTTTCCGGCCTACCCGCTGGCGCACATTCCGGCGCGCAAGAAGGCGCTGCTCGAGGCGGGTGTCGATGTGATCGATCTCGGGGCCGGTGACGCCGATCTGGCGCCGCCGGCCGCCGCCGTGGCGGCACTGCAGCAGGCGGCAGAACAGCCGGCGATGCAGCGATACGGCTTCGGACTCGGGTTGCCGCGTTACCGCGAGGCCGTGTCGGCGTGGATGGCGTCGCGCTTCGGGCAGCACTTCGATCCGTACACCGAGATCGTGCCGCTGCTGGGGAGCAAGGAAGGGCTCGCCCACGTGGCGTTCGCGTACGTGGGGCCCGGCGACGTGGCCGTCATTCCCGAGCCCGCGTATCAGGCGTATCTGGGCGGCACGTTGCTCAGCGATGCCACGCCGTATGTGTATGCGCTGCGTCCGCGCACCAACTTCCTCGTTGATCTCGACGAGATCCCGGCCGATGTGCTCTCGCGCACGCGCGTGCTGTACCTGAACTATCCCAACAATCCCACGGCGGCGATCGCCCCGCACGACTACCTCGAGCGGGTCGTGGCCGTATGTCGGGAACGCGATATCCTGCTGGTGTATGACAATGCGTACTCCGAGATGGGCTTCGACGGGTACGTGCCGCCCAGCATCTTCGAGATCGACGGCGCGCGCGACGTCGCCATCGAGTTCCATTCGCTGTCGAAGACGTACAACATGACCGGCTGGCGGTGCGGCTGGGCGGCGGCCAAGCCCGAGATCGCATCGGCGCTGGCGAAGGTGAAGGCGTTCACCGATACGGGGCAGTACATGGGCATTCAGGCAGCCGGTGTGGCGGCGCTCGAAAGCTGGGCGGACTTCGTGCCGCAGAACCTCGCGGTGTTTCAGGCGCGGCGTGATGCCGCCGTGGCGGCGTTCCGCGCGCATGGATTTGCCGTGGAGGTGCCGCGCGCCACGATGTACCTGTGGATGCCGCTCCCCGAAGGCATCGCAAGCGCCGCCTTCGCCGATCGTCTGCGCGAGGAGGCCGGTGTGATCGTGCTCCCCGGCTCCGGGTTCGGCGCGGGCGGCGAAGGGTTCTTCCGCATCTCGTTCATTCAGACCGAAGCGCGCATCGCGGAAGCGGCGCGCCGCGCGGGTGTGGTGCTGGCGGCGATGCTGAAGGAGTTGGCGTGATCCGTCGCGGCGATCGGGCGTTCATGCGGGCAGCGCTGGTGGTGTCGGCGATGCTCGCGTGCCGTGCGCCCGCTCCCGCGCCTGCGCCCGCTCCCGCTCCTGCGCCCGCTCCCGCCGTGCCGTCGGCTCGCCCCGAGCCCACACCTTCCGCGCCGGCGGCGAAGCCGGCCCCCATCCGCGTGCGCCCCGTGGCCAGTGCGGAGGCGCCGCCCCTCGCGCGCGAGTTCCGCGGTGTGTGGGTGGCCTCGGTGGCGAACATCGACTGGCCCTCCAAGCGCACCCTGAGTACGGCGGAGCAGCAGGCCGAGCTCATCGCGCTGCTCGATCGTGCGGTCGCGCTCAAGCTCAACGCCGTGCTCTTTCAAGTGCGCCCGGCGGCCGACGCGCTGTATGCGTCCAAGATCGAGCCGTGGTCGGAGTACCTCACCGGCGCGCAGGGGCGTGCCCCCGTGCCGTACTGGGATCCGCTCGCCTTCGCGATCACCGAAGCGCACGCGCGGCATCTCGAGCTGCATGCGTGGTTCAATCCGTATCGCGCGCGTCACACCGATGCCAGGTCGCCGCTGGCGGCGTCGCACATCGGGAAGACCTCGCCCAAGCTGGTGAAGAAGTACGGCGGCTATCTCTGGATGGATCCGGGCGAGCCCACGGTGCGTGCGCGCACGCTGCGCGTGGTGCTCGATGTCGTGAAGCGGTACGACGTGGATGGCATTCACATCGACGACTACTTCTATCCGTATCCGGAGAACACCAAGCGCGGGAAGGAGATCGACTTCCCCGACGATCGGAGCTTCAAGCGCTATCGGGCCGAGGGGGGCACCCTCACGCGTGCTGACTGGCGTCGCCGGAATGTGGACCTGTTGGTGGAGGAGTTGCACGCGGGCATTCACAAGGCCAAGCCGTGGGTGCGCTTCGGCATCAGCCCCTTTGGGATCTGGCGCCCCGGCTATCCCGCGCAGATCCGCGGCTTCGATGCGTACAACAAGCTCCACGCCGACGCGCGGAAGTGGCTGCGCGAAGGGTGGGTGGACTACTTCACGCCGCAGTTGTATTGGCCCACCACCAGGCGCGAGCAGGCGTATCCGGCGTTGCTGGACTGGTGGGTGGGGGAGAACGTGCTGGGGCGGCACCTGTGGCCCGGCAACTTCACGTCGCGCGCGGGTGGGGTGGGGTCGGGGGCGTTTTCCGTGGCCGAACTCGTGGAGCAGATCCGCGTCACGCGGGGGCAGGGCGGGGCCACCGGCAACGTGCACTTCAGCATGAAGTCGTTCCTGACCAACCAGGCCGGGATGAACGACACGCTGCGCGTGGGGCCGTACGCGCAGACGGCGCTCGTGCCCGCGTCGCCGTGGTTAGCCGCGCCGGCGCCAGCGGTGCCGTCGGCTCGGCTCGCGCCAGGCGGCGGCGTGCCGCGGCTGTTGCTGCGGGCGGGGAAGGGGCCGTCGGCCCCGTGGCAATACGCCATCCGGCTGCGCACCGACACCGCGTGGATTACCATGTTGGTGTCGGGGACCACGACCTCGTGGCCCATCCCCGACGGTACCGAACCGACCGCGTTGTCCGTGGTGTCGCTCAACCGAGTGGGCACCGAGAGCGCGCCGGTGCTGATCCCCATCCCGACGCGCACCAGTTCCCGCGCGTCGCCGTTTCCTGCCCGAGGCCGTTCCGATGCCCCCTGATACGCTTCCGTTCTACTACCGCATCACCTCAGGCATCCGCATCACGGTCCGGCCGTCGTATCTGCGCGACCGCTCCAACCCCGTGTTGAGCCAGTTCGTGTTCGCGTACCAGATCCGCATCGAGAACGTGAGCGCGCAGGCCGCGCAGCTGCGCACGCGCCGCTGGCTCATTCACGACGAATCGGTGGGCGATACCGTGGTGGAGGGCGAGGGGGTGGTGGGCGAGCAGCCGCATCTGTTGCCGGGGCAGATCCACGAGTACAGCAGCTTCTGCGTGCTCAAGGCGCCCAACGGCTGGATGGAGGGCGCGTACCGCTTCGTCCGTGACGACGGGTCATCGTTCGAAGCGGTGATTCCGCGCTTCACCCTCGACGCCGAACCGCGCGCCGACACGGTGTCCTGACGTCACGCGCCTCCGGGCGGATCAGCCCAGAGGAATCGTGTCGCTGAAGGCCTCGGTGAGCAGCCGCACCGTGTCGTCGTCCAGCAGGTCGCGTACCAGCAGCGCCAGCAGCGCCGCCAGCGCCGGCTCGGCGATGGGATCCAGCGCGATGTCGTCCGTGTCGCCTTGGGCTGTGTCGTCCTGGGCTGCGTCGACCGGATCTGCCTGACGTTTCACCAGCTGCAGCAGCGGCCCCGTGAGCGCATCGCGCGCCGCCTCGCGTCCGCTGCGCGTGATCGCGTCGCCCAGCGTCGCGTCGGCGCGCCGGTAGCGGGGGGCGTCTGCGAGGGCGGCGTGACGGGCCACCACCGCGTCGCGGTCGGCGGCGCCGAGTCCGGCCAAGCGCACCAGAAAGCTGCGGACGGCGGCCGTCTGCGGCCCATACGGCTGCGAGCCCAGGGTGCTCATGACGTCGCCGCGGCGAGCGGCACCTGATGGCCGAGCAGACGAAGGCCGTCGTAGACCGTCGGCGCGGCGGGACGCCATCCCGTGGCCAGCAGGGCGTCGATGTTGATGCGCTGGTTGCTGCGGCCACTACGCACGGGGGCGCCGGGATCGACCGGAGCACGTTCCTCTGGCGTATGCAGGGCGCGACCGCTGAGTGTGGCCGCTATTTCGGACGAGCGCAGCGGTGTCCCATCGGCGCAGTTGAAGACGCGGACACCCGGCGCACGGCCGTACTGCATCAGGTGCGTGATCGCCGAGATCACGTCGTCGCGCCACGAGAAGTTGCACCACACGTCGCCGGCCGCGAAGGCGGGGTCGGCGAACGCGGGGTCGGCGAATCGTGCGGCCGGATCACGATGCGGGCCGTACAGACCGGCCGCCCGCACGATGTGCACGGTCGCGTCGGCATGGTGCGCCACCGTGGCGATGTGCTGTTCGGCATCGTACAGTGCTTGTACCCGTGCGTCGTGCGGGGTGATCGCGCTCTGCTCGGTCACTTCGCTGCCGTCGTGGCGGTCGTACACGCCGGTGCTCGACACGTACAGCACCGAGCGAATCGCCATCGCGCGCGCCAGCGCCGCAGCACCGGCGGATGCCTGCGGATAGATGGCGTAGTCGTCGCCGCGGGCGCGCGAGGGGGCGACGCACACCACCAGGTGGTCAATGGGCGCCGGGAGCATGGCGCGCAGCGCCGCAAGCGCGTGCTCCTCGGTGGCCGTGGCGATGTCGCCGGTGAGGGCGGTGATGCCGGCGTGCGTTGCCGCCCCTGACGGGGCGCTGCGCTGCAGGGTGAACACCGCGTGGCCGTCGGCCGCGAGTTGCACGGCCAGCGGGCGACCCAGCCAGCCGGGGCCTATCACGAGGATGGTGGTGGGGCGGGTGGTGGCGCACTCCATCCCCCCGCCGCTCACCGCAGCCACACGTACCAGGCCACGCCACCCGCCGCCGCGGCGGCCACGACGGTGCCGAGGATTACGAGCACCAGTCGGCCGGCACCGGCCGAGGGCGGCGGCTCGGGCGGGAACGTGGGACGCGGTCCTCGTGGGGCGCGCAGCCGCGGGGGCTCGTCGAGTGCCTCGCGTTCGGCGCGTGCGCGCTCCGCCGACGCGCCGGTGCCCACACCGGCGCCCGTGGGCGCCGCCGCCGACTGGCCGATCGGCGACACCACCGCCGGCGGCGGGCCAAAGCCGAACGCCGTCGACGCCTCCTCGGCATGCGCCCGATGCATGAGCGGCGCGTCGAGCGCCGACCGTACCTCGGCGGCCGGTGCCGGTGGCGGCATCACCGCCGGCTCCGCCGATCGCATCACCATCACCGGCTCCAGCACCAACGACTCGTCGGCACCGCGCACCGGCGGCGCCCCGGGCGAGACGCGCGTGGGGACATCCACCAGCGACTCGGCCAGCGCGTCGTCGAGGTCGAGTCCCAGCAGATCGGTACGTCCCGCCGTCGCATCGGGTCCTGCAGATCCCGCCGACGCCCCACTGGTCACCGTGTCGCCGGGGTCCGATTCGTCCGCGAAGTCCAGCGCGAAGTCCAGCCCGAAGCTGTCCACCGGTTCCGCTGTCTCCGCCGCCGTCGGCAGCGCGCCCGGGGCGACGTCCACGCCGTCGAGGTCGTCCGCCAGCTCCAGCACGATCGCGTCCGCGTCGTCGGCCAACAGTGCCACGTCCTCACTCGGCGCCTCGTCCACGCGCTCCGTGCGCTCCACCACCGGCTCGACCACCGGCTCCGCCACAGCCTCCAATATCGGCTCAACCAGCGGCTCCAGCGCCGGCTCCATCAGCGCGGCCGGCACGCGCTCGAACGCCGCCAGCACGTCCGCGTCGTGCTGCACCGCCTCGGCCACGGCGATCACCCCCGACGGCGTCGTGCGCAGCAACACATCGGTCAGCGCGACGGCCTCCTGCAGCGGCTCGTACTCCCAGTCGTCGCGCGGCAGCTCGCGCACGGGCTCCATCACCGGCTCCACCGCCGCCGGCTCCACCACCGCCGGCTCCACCACCGCCGGCTCCACCGCCGCCGGCTCCACCGCTGCTGCAAGCTCCACCGCGACCGGCTCCAGCTCGACCGGCTCCACCACCGCCGCCGGCACCACGCCCGCGCCACGCGCCGACGCCACCAGCCCCAGCAGCCGGTCGGCCCGCGCGGTGGACATGCCATGGGCCCCCAGCAGCGCGTGCAACCGCAGCAGCAGCGGTTCGGCGTTCGCCGGCGTCCCCGCCGCCAACGCCAGTCGCGCGGCGTTTTCCAGCATCACCACCAGCCGCGCGTCGTCATCGCCCGCCTGTCGTTCCACGGCCGCCGTGGCGCGCTGCAGCAATGCCTGCGCCTCGTCCAAGCGCCCCACGGAGCCGAGCATGACCGCCAGATCCATCCGCGCCCGCGCCACCGGCAGCGCGTCCTCGCCCAGCAGCGCCACGCGGATGGCACAGGCGCGCTGCGCGTGCGCGAGCCCTTCCCGGGTGCGTCCGGCGCGAAAGCAGGCCTGCGCGAGGTTACTCAGCACCAGCCCCAGCGCATCGTGCGACCGGGCATCAGGGGCACGACGTGCCATCGCGTCCGCGGCTGCCGCGAACGCCTCGGCGGCCTCGTTCCAGTCCGCCGCGGCGGCCAGGGCGAGACCCCGTGCATTGTCGTCCATCCAGCCGTCGCGCTCGGCGCGTGCGGACTCGTGTCCCATCAGCAGTGGTTGCATCACGTGTGGTTGACGCCGCGCGGGCCGCCGCGTCACCGCACACGGCCCCACGGGTCCGCGGCACAACGGGCGCGGCCCGCCACGGGACACCCCGCAGCACCCCGTCGCGCGTCAGCTCCTGTTGCGGACTCTCCAATAGAACGCTCGGGCCCACCGCGCGCTATCGGCGGCGCGGTCGTGGGCCTCGGACGCGTCGTTACACGCCCATGGGCCGACGACCGCGGGCCGGCTTCCGCTCCTGCGCGATGCGTTCGGCGAGATACACCTTGAGCAGGCTCTGGTACGGCACGTCGCGCTCGTTCGCGAGCACGCGCAGTTCCTCGAGCATTGCCTGCGGAAGCCGCAGTGAAATCGTCGTCGTCGACGGCCGTAGTTTGGCGAAACGGACCGGCTGCGCCTTGCTCAGGTCAAAATACTCGGCCGTATCGTGGGACATCCAGAACGCGCCCGCCTCCTCGTCGGAGTGGAACGTCGGCACGGCCTTCAGCTTCTTAGCGGGCTTGGACATAGCGGCGGCGCTCCAGTCGACTCATGTCGCGGACGGAGATGATGCGGATGAGGCTGCGGCGGACGGTGAACGCTGCGGTGAGCAGGCGCCCCGACCCGGTTGGGCCAAAGATGAGGAAGCGGCGCTCCCTTGCCGAATGCTTTTCGTCCTCGAGCATCACCATCGGCGCGACGAAAAACATCTCCTCGGCCTCGCCCTGTGCCACACCGTGACCGAGGACGTTCTTCTCGGTGTTCCCGGCGTCCCACTCGAAGCCTTCGACGTTGGCGAGGAGCGCCGCGAGATCGAGCATAGATGAGTATATTGCTGGAATATACAGACCGCAAGGGCGTTCGAACGCGCTGCCCGCCGCCCGTCCGCCCCCACCGCGCGTTGACGGCGGTCGTTCCGGCGGTACCTTGGCTTCATGAATCACGCATCACGGAATCCGTGGGCACCCAATGACCGCCGGCCGGGCGCCACCGGCATGGCAATGCGCCTCGCTCTCGTCGCGCTGGCGGCCGGTCAGTTCGCGGCCTGCACCCGCGAGAACGGCGTGACCATCTCCGGCGATGTGCCGGGACTCGATACGCTGGGGTTTCGCGGCGATTCGCTGCTGGCGCAGGCGGAGCGCGGTCCGGCCGATCTGCTCGATCCCACTATCCGCGCCACCGACACCACGGCTACCGCACGCGCCGCCGCCCCGGCGGTCCGCGCCGCTGCGCCTACGGCAGGGCAGCTGATGTCCATGCGCGCGCAGGCGCGCGGCGACTCGATGGCTCGCGCCATCGCGCAGAAACTGGCCGGCGGCGGCGACGCCGGCGGGTCACGTCGTGATTCGGTGCGCGGCGTGGTCGCGCTGATCGGTGCCGAACCGGCCCGGCAGGTGGTGTTGCAGAGCGGCGGCACGAACATCGCGCTGAGCGGTATGGCCACCGGGGGACTCAACCGGCTCGTGGGCACCGAGGTGATGGTGCGCGGCGTCAAGGTCACGCCGCGCGATATCGTGGTGTCCGACTACGTCGTGCGTGCCTCGGGCGGCGTGCCGGCGTACGACGGCACCCTCGAGGCCGACGGCTCGCTGCGCCTCACCGACGGCTCCGGCGTACGACGCCTGCCCGCACTCCCGCCGGCGTTGCGGGGGCTCGCCGGCGCCCGCGTGTGGGTGGCCTATCGCGCCGGCAGTGCCACTGCCGAGGCGTACGGTGTGATCCCGCGGCGGTAACGCCACGGGATGGCGCGACGGCACCGTCGCGCGAACACCGCGCCTCTCTACGCCTCGCGGATCGCCGCCATCGGTGTCTCGCGGTACACGTCGCGGCTAGTCAGCAGCCCGATCGCCATCGTGAGCAGCAGCATCCCGCCGGCGATCACGAACGTGGGCCACACGGCGGGATCGAAGGGATCGTCGAACACGAACCGCGTGAGCCCCCACGCCCCCGCGAACGCGAGCACCATCCCCGTGAGCGCTCCCAGCGCGCCCAGCGCCCCGTATTCGGCCAGCAGCACGCGGGCCACCTGTGCCCGCGAGGCGCCCAGCGTGCGCAACAGCACGCCTTCACGCAGTCGCGCCCGACGTGTGGCCGCGACGGCGCTGAACAGCACCGGCACGCCCATGGCCAGTGAGAACAGCCCCAGGAAGCGGATCGCCA
>JARIEV010000114.1 GCA_031127225.1 Gemmatimonadota bacterium
ACAAAACACCTTTGCCAATACCACCCGCTCCGTCCGCGAGTGGCACGAGGCCATGAACCAATTCGCCATCTTCTACGGCGACCGTTTCACTCGACCCGCTTGACCTCGCGCCTCACACACAAAAATCCTGACACGTCCAACTGCTCAGCCACCTCAACGTGGCGATGGGCTCTTCGCACGAGACCCGAACGCACCTCAGTCGGGCCAAGGTTGAGGGGCAGTTCCCGTTGCCTCTGTACTTCCGGTGCGACAACAAAGCCGCCGTCGTCGAAACCATGCTCGCCGCGCTAATCCGCGCCATTCAGGAAAACGACGCCCGCCGTACCAACGCCACGATCAAGAGCAAACGCCCCTAATTCCTAACGCAGTAGAGTTTCTAACGCAGTAAAGTTCCCAACGCAGTAAGGCTCCTAACGCAGTAAAGTTTCTAACGCAGTAAAGTTCCTAACGCAGTAAGCCTCCCAACGCAGCAACGTTTCTAAGCCCCCCCGTCGCATGCTCCCTCTGCTCGCCCGCCGCCTCCTCCTTTCCCTCCCCACCTTGGCGGGCGTGCTCGTGGTTGTGTTCCTGCTGCTGTACGTCGCACCGGGCGATCCCGTGCAGGCCATGGTCGGCGAGCGGGCCGACCCCGCCACGATCGCGCGGCTGCGAGCCGACCTCCACCTCGACGAGCCCCTTCCCACGCAGTTTGGGTACTACGCCAGCGGCGTGCTGCGCGGCGACCTCGGCCGGTCGTACGTCACCAACCGGCCGATCGTGCGCGACATCGCCGAGCGCTTTCCGCGCACGCTGCTACTCGCCACCGCTGCGATGCTGCTTGCCACCGTCACCGGGGTCACCATCGGGGTGTTGGCGTCGCTGCGCCCCAACGGCTGGTTTGACCGGATCGCGCTCGCCGTGACCTACCTCGGGATTTCCTTCCCCGTGTATTGGATCGGCCTGCTGCTCATTGTGCTCTTTGCCGTCACGCTGCGGTGGCTCCCCGCCTCGGGCTACGGACGGCTCGAGTTTCTCGTGCTACCCGCGCTCGCGCTCGGCTCACGCTCCATTGCCTATCTCGCCGGCGTTACCCGCTCGGCGATGCTCGAAGTGCTGGGGGCCGATTTCGTACGCACCGCCCGCGCCAAGGGGCTGGCCGAGTCGGGCGTGGTGGTGCGCCACGCCCTGCGGAATGCGCTCATTCCCGTCATCACCGTGATCGGGCTCGACTTCGGCGCGTACCTCACCGGCAGTATCCTCACCGAGACCATCTTCAGTTGGCCGGGGATCGGACGCTACGTCGTGATGGCCATCTCACGCCGTGATCTGCCGGCCGTGCAGGGTGCGGTGCTGTTCCTGTCCGTGGTGTTCGTGCTTGTCAATCTGATCACCGATCTCGCGTATCAGCGCGCCGACCCACGCCTGCGCGCGTAGGCCGCATCAGTCGTCCTTCTGCCCGAAGACCGCCAGGTTCGACGAGTGCCCCGGCGCGACCTTCTTGTCGGGGTAGATCCAGTGCACCGCCTGGTTCACGGCAATCGCGGCCTCGGAGAAGCCTGCGGCAATGAGCTTGAGCTTGCCCGGATAGGTCGTGATGTCGCCTGCGGCGTACACGCCGGCACGGCCTGTGTCCATCGTGGTCGAGACCTTGATCTCGTCCTTCTCGATGTCGAGTCCCCACTCCAGCAGCGTGCCCAGATCCGACACGTAGCCGAGCATCGGCAGGATGGCATCGCAGGCGATCTCGCGCGTCTCCTTGGACTTCACGTCCTTCAACCGCACGCCCGTGATCCGGTCGTCACCCATGATGGCGTCGATTTCGTGGAACGTGTGCACCGCCACCCGGCCGTCGCCGACTGCCGCGGCGGCCTGGACTTCCGATACCGTGGCCGCATGCGCACGGAACCGGTCGCTGCGGTGCACCAGCGTGACCGACTTCGCCTTGTCACGCAGCTGTGCACACCAGTCGAACGCCGAATCGCCGCCGCCGATGATGAGCACGTCGCGACCGCGATAGGCTTCGGGGTGTGAGACCAGCGCATCCACGCCACGCCCGTACCATTCAGCGGCGAACGGCTGCGGCAGCTTCCGCGGACTGAACGCCCCGATCCCGGCCGCGATCACCACCGCGCGCGTGGGGAACCGGTCGGTGTCCGTGACCAGCACGAGATGACCGTCCGCTTCCTCGAGACCCACGACGCGCTGACCCAGATGCGCGGGGATGCCGGTCTCCTGATGGAACTGCTGCGCCTGCTCCGTGAGGTTGCGGACCAGATCCTTCGCCAGCACCCGCGGGTAGCCCGCGACGTCGAAGATGTACTTCTCCGGATACAGTGCCGTGAGCTGGCCGCCCAGGTCGGGGAGGGCATCGACGATCTGGGCCGACGCGCCGCGCATGCCGGCGTAGAAGAGGGCGAACAGACCCGTGGGGCCGCCGCCGATGATCGTGAGGTCACGAATGGGATGGGTCGTCATGCTGAAAACTAAGCAAATGTGAGTGTGGAGTGGTGAGTCAAAGTGCCGAGTCGGGAGTACAAACCCAGGACTCCAAACTTTTACCCAAAACTCAAGACTCACCGTTTAGTTTTTGGGCATGAAGATCTACACCCGTGCAGGAGACGAGGGCGCGACCGCCCTGTTTGGTGGCGGCAAGGTGGGCAAGGACCACCCCCGTGTCGAGGCGTATGGCGACGTCGACGAGCTCAATGCCACCTTGGGGCTGGCCCGCTCCATCGACATGATGCCCCGCATCGACGAAGTGCTCGTCCCGGTGCAGCGCGACCTGTTCGCGATCGGCGCGCTGCTGGCGACGCCCGACCACGAAAAGATGAAGGAGCAGCTCTCCAAGGCGCGGATCGACGAGCAGCGCATCGAGGAGCTGGAGCGTGCGATCGACGCGTGCGAAGCCGAACTGGAGCCGCTCACGAGCTTCATCATCCCCGGTGGCACGCCGAAAGCCGCAGCGCTGCATGTCGCGCGCACCGTGTGCCGGCGAGCCGAGCGTCGCGTGGTGCACCTCGCGGCCGATATCGATCTGCCGGCGACGGTCGTGGTGTATCTCAACCGGCTCTCCGACCTGCTTTTCATGCTGGCCCGGGTCGCGAACCGTCGCGCTGGCGCCGGCGAAGTCACGTGGTAGGCCGCACGCTGTGACGAGTCCCGGGGCGTCGGTGGGACTGCCGCAGCCGCTGTCGTTACCGCTGCCGTACCCGGTGTATTGCGGGGCGGGTACCATGGCGGGGATCGCCGCCGTCGTCGATCTCGTGGCGCCGGCGTATCGTGTGGCGATCATGTCCGACCACACGGTGGCCACGCTCCACGGCGCGGCCGTGACGGCACAGTTCCCGGCCGATCGCCGGCGCCTGTTCACCATCCCCCCCGGCGAGCAGGAGAAAACGCGGACACGGTGGGCGGAGCTGACTGATGCCCTGCTCGACTGGGGCGCGGGACGCGACACCACGATCGTGGCGCTGGGCGGCGGCGTCATCGGCGATCTCGCCGGCTTCGTGGCCTCAACGTTCATGCGCGGGCTGCCGGTGGTGCAGGTGCCCACCACGCTGCTCGCGATGGTCGATGCATCCGTGGGCGGCAAGACGGCGGTGGATACGCCGTTCGGCAAGAATCTCGTGGGCGCCTTCCATAACCCGTCGGCCGTGGTCATCGATCCCGACGTGCTGGCCACCCTCCCCGGCGACGTCCTGCGCAGCGGGCTCGCCGAGATGATCAAGCACGGCGTGATCGCCGACGCACCGTATTTCGATGCCGTGCTCCGCGCCGTCCCGGAGATCCGCGCGGCGGGGGCGGCGGCCCCCGGTTTCGGCGCGACGATCGCGGGGCTGATCGCTGGCAGCGTCCGCATCAAGGCGGAAGTCGTGGCTGAAGACACCCGCGAGGGGGGACTTCGACAGATCCTCAACTTCGGGCACACGATCGCCCACGCCATTGAGCGGGTGATGGACTTCCGGCTGCTGCATGGCGAGGCGGTGGCGATCGGCATGGTCGCCGAAGCGCGGATCGCCGAACGGATCGGCCTGGCCGCGCCGGGGCTCTCAGTGGCGATTGCCGACGCCGTCCAGCGCGCCGGGCTGCCCGCGGCGCTGCCCGCCGGCGTCCAGCTCGAGGACGTGATCTTTGCCACGCACGCGGACAAAAAGGCCCGGAGCGGATCAGCCCGGTATGCCCTGCCGCGTGGCATCGGCGAGATGGAGGCGGCCGAGGGACGCTGGTCGGTGGCGGTCGACGACGGAATAGTGCGCGACGCTGTCGCTATGTAGACGCGCCAGTGTCGTGAAATTAGTGCTTTTCCCGTCATCCAAAAGATTTTCATTGACCGCTCAGTATCCCGCCATTATCGTGGCCGTCCCACCCCCCCTGACTGGGCGGCTCGTTCTAGCCCGGTCGTTAAGGCACATGTTCGGCGAGGGCGTATGCAGGCAGCTGCCGCGACCAGAACCACCGAAGCCCGCTCCAAGGGCTTCTTCCGTTCCTCCCCATCCACCGCCTTCGATCAATATCTCCACGATATTCAGAAGCTCCCGCTGATCACCGACGCCGCCGAAGAGCGGCGGCTGGCCCGACTCGCCCAGAAGGGTGACGAAGCGGCCGCTGAGCGGCTGGTCACGGCCAACCTCCGGTTCGTGATCAGCTACGTGAAGAAGTATCAGGGCCACGGCCTCGATCTCTCCGAGCTGGTCGCCATCGGCAACGAAGGGCTCCTCAAGGCGGTACGGAAGTTCGACCCCGACCAGGGCGTCAAGTTCATTTCGTACGCCGTGTGGTGGGTGCGACAGGCCGTCCTCAAGGCGCTCGCCGAGCAGACGCGCAGCGTGCGGATTCCGCTCAACCAGAATTCGCAGCTCATCCGCATGGCACGCGGCGAGATGGTGCTCAATCAGGTGCTCAACCGCGAGCCCACGGATGCCGAGATGGCCAAGCTCCTCCAGGAGCCCATCGAACAGATCCGCAACGCGCGGCAGATCACCAGCACCGAAGTCTCCCTCGACGCTCCCATCGACCGGCAGGATCGCGAAGCGTCCACCCTTGGCGAGCGCTTCGCTGGCGAGACGCACACCGACATCGAAGAGGGGACCGATTTCCGGCTCATGCGCGAATTCATCGACCGCGTCTTCCGGAAGTACCTCACGCCGCGTGAGCGCAAAATTCTGTATCTGTACTACGGGCTCGATGAAGGGGCCGAAGCGATGACGCTGGAGCGGATCGGGGCCCTCATGGGGGTGACCCGCGAACGCATCCGGCAGATCCGCGAGCGCGCCTTTGAAAAGCTGCGCGAATCCCCCGATGGGCATGCCCTCGCCGGCTTCTGGGGAGCTGCCTGAAGGAAACTTCACCGAGTAACAGCCCCGAGCATTCCGGGAGCCGTTGTCAGCATCACAGCCAAGGCATAGTATGTCACAACGGGTGTTCGCTCACATGCGAACACCCGTTCGCCTTTTCTTTCCGGCAGTTCTCTGGAGCAGCAGTTGCCCCACGTTCTGATCGTTGATGACGAACCGGGAATTCGCTTCGCACTGAAGCGCTGGTTCGAGCGTCAGCACTGGACCGTCGCCGAAGCCGGTGATGGCCAGCATGCCTTGACCGTTTTATTGGAAAGCGACGACAGCGGCGCGAGCCGGATCGATGTCGTGGTGTGCGACCTGCATCTGCCGCTGATCTCGGGGGACGATGTGTTGCGTCGGCTGGCCGCTGAGCGCCCGGATCTCGCTGAGCGGGTGATCCTCTCCACCGGCGATGCCGTGGACGACGCGCCTCCCGGCAGCACCTTCGCCACGCACCCCTACGTGCTGCAGAAGCCGTTCGACCTGGCCTCGCTGCGCGCGCTCGTCCAGACCATCACCGCGCCCTGATCGCTAGCCCGTCGGCGGCGCACAGCCGACGGGTCGGCCGTCGTCCCCGCGCTGCCGGACGCTACATTACGGCATGCGCGATGCCCTCCTCGCCACGCTCGCTGAAATCGTCGGCCCACGCTGGGTAAAGTCGCGTGCGCCGGAGCTCGTAGCGTTCGATGCCGACGGATTGCCGGGCTATCGCGCGCTCCCCAATCTGGCCGTCTTTCCAGGCAGCCGCGACGAAGTGGTGCGGGTGGTGCAGGCGCTCGCCGCCGTCGGCGCGTCGTTTGTACCGCGCGGCGCCGGCACCGGCCTCTCCGGTGGCGCACTGGCCGACGACACCGTGCTGCTCGGACTCAACCGGCTCACGCGCATCATCGAGATCGACGCCGTCAACCGCATCGCGCGCGTCGAACCGGGGGTCGTCAACGCGAAGCTCTCGCGCGCGACGGCCCCCTTCGGCCTGCAGTACGCCCCCGATCCCTCCAGTCAGAGCGTGTGCACGATCGGCGGCAACGTGGCCGAGAACGCCGGCGGCCCGCACTGTCTCAAGTACGGCGTCACCCTCAATCACGTCGTGGGCTGCACCGTCGTCCTCCCTGACGGCACCGAAACGCAACTCGGCGATCCGTTCGGCGAGTCGGACGGCTATGACCTGCTCGGCCTGTTCGTGGGCAGCGAAGGATGCTTCGGCGTGGCTACTGAAGTCGTCGTGCGCCTCGTGCCGCTCCCCGACACGGTGCACACGATGCTCGCCGACTTCCCGAGCGTCGATGCCGCCGCACGCGCCGTCTCGCGCATCGTCGCCACCGGCATTGTCCCGGCCGCCATCGAGATGATGGACAACGCCACGATCCGTGCCGTCGAGGCATCCATCTACGCCGCCGGCTATCCCATCGACGCCGCCGCCGTGCTGCTGTGCGAGGTGGACGGCATCGCCGAGGGGCTCGATCAAGACGTCGCGATCATCCGCGACTGCTGTCTGGAGAGCGGGGCGCGCGATGTGCGCGTCGCTACCGCCGACGCCGACCGCGTGCGGCTCTGGCAAGGGCGCAAGAAAGCGTTCGGCGCCATGGGCCGCATCGCGCCGTCACTCGTGGTGCAGGACGCCGTCGTGCCGCGCACGAAACTGCCCGAGGTGCTCGCCACGATTCACGAGATCGCCACGCGGCTTGACGTGCAGGTGTGCAACGTGTTTCACGCCGGTGACGGCAACTTGCACCCGAACATCCCGTACGACGCCAACGATCCGGAAGCCTCGGCGCGCGTGCACGCTGCCATGTCGGAAATCATGCTGGCCTGCATTGCCGTCGGTGGGACGATCACCGGCGAGCACGGCGTGGGATTGGACAAGCTGCCGTACATGGACAGCCTGTTCAGTGCCGACACGCTGTCCGCGATGTGCCGCGTCCGCGACGTGTTCGACCCCGAGCGCCGCGCGAACCCGGGCAAGGTGGTACCGGTGCATGCCTGCAAAGAATGGCACGGCACCACCGCGTCACCACGCGCGCGCCGGACGGCGTCGTGAGCACCCGAGTGCGGACATGACGGTGCACACCACGCCTGACATCGCCGCGATGGTGCGCCACGCGGTGCACGACAGTGCGACCGTGCGCGCCGTAGGATCGGGCACGTGGCTGTCGGGTGGCCCCGTCGCCGCTGACGCGACGGCCCGCGTGGTGCACCCACCCGGTGGTGTGATCGCGTACACCCCCGGCGATCTCGTCATCACCGTGCACGCCGGCACCACCATGCAGGAGCTGGCCGACATCACCGGCACGGAAGGACAGATGCTGGCGCTCGCACCGTACGGGTCGCCGCAATCCACGATCGGTGCCGTGGTCGCCACCGCATCGGCTGCACCGCTGGCGTACGACGATCTCACAGTGCGCGACCTCGTACTGGGACTGACCGTCGTGACCGGTACCGGCGACGTCGTGCGTCCGGGCGGTACGGTGGTGAAGAACGTGGCCGGCTTCGATCTCGTGCGGCTGCACACCGGCGCCTTCGGCACGCTTGGCATTCTCACCGCGGTGAGCCTGCGCCTGCACGCCACACCACACATGGACCACGTGGTCACCGGGACCCTCGACGACGCCCCCGACCAGTGGGTGCCGCGTCTGATCGCGAATCGCGCACCATTGCCGATGTTGGTGCGCCTCGCCCCCGACGGGCCGCCACAGCTGTTTGCGCGCTGCACCGGCAACACGGCGCGCGCATCGGCGCTGCGCGGCCTCGTGCAGGCGGCGGGGGCGCGCGATGCATTCACGCTGGGCCCGTCGGACACCAGCGCCTCGGGCACGCACGAGACGCCCGCGGCCATGTTGCGGCACGTGGCGCCCGACGCCCTCGTGCTGCGTGCGCGAACGCAGCCGGCTCACGGCGCCGCGCTCATTGCGCAGGCGCGTCACCATTTCCCCGAGGCCACCGTGCTCTTTCACCCGCTACGTGGCACGGTGCGGATCTCGGTCCCCGCGCCACGCTCGCACGGCGACCTTGGGGCTGACGCCGATGCACGCGTGGCGGCATTCGTCGCCGGGGCCACCACCGCGGCGGGCGCCGCCGTGTCGGTGGTAGTCGAACAGGGCGCCGCACCGTGCCGCGACGCGCACCCGCTCGATGCGGCGATCAAACGGTCGCTCGACCCACACGGCGTGCTACCGCGTCGTCGGGCGGTCCCCCCCGATTCGTTCCGCCCATGACCGACACCACACACCACCGCGAGACCACCGACAGCGCGCGGCGGCAGGCGCTCACCGCGCCCCGCGGCCGTGCGTGCGCGCTGCCGGACACGCCGCTCGCGCTCGCGAGCGCGGGGCTCGATGCGTGCGTGCATTGCGGCTTCTGCCTGCAGGCGTGTCCCACCTACGTCAATCTGGAAGACGAGAACGATTCGCCGCGCGGCCGGCTCGTGCTCATGCGCCGGCTGCTCGAAGGGGACATCCCGCTGGACGATCCCACCACCGGTCAGCACATGGATCGGTGCCTGGGGTGCCGGGCCTGCGAAACCGCCTGCCCGTCCGGCGTACCGTACGGTGACCTGCTCGAAGCCACGCGCGCCACGATGGCGCCGGTGCGTGGCATTCCGATCGTGGCGCGCATGGTGCTGGCGGTCTTCCGGAATCCCGTGTTGTTGCGCCTCGCGCTGGTGAGTGCCCGCGCGTTCCGCGCGACACGGCTGCCGCATCTGCTCGCGCGGGTGCTACCGTCGCGGCTGGCATTCCCGATGGCGATGCTGGCCTCCACCACTCCCGCGCGCCTGCGTACGCCGGTCGCCGCGCGTACCGCGGCGCCGGCGGCCAGTACGCCAATCGCCCCCACGACGCCGCCTGCCGACGCACCGCCGGTGCGTGCCACCTGCCTCACGGGGTGCGTGATGTCGGGGCTGTTCGCGCACGTCAACGCGGCCACCACACGGGTGCTCACGCACAACGGCTTTGCGGTGCACGAGACGCCGCGTCAGGGGTGCTGCGGGGCATTGCATGCGCACGCAGGTGATCTCGACAGTGCCCGCGCCCTCGCGCGCATCAACATCGCCGCCTTCGAGCAGTCGGGCAGCGATGTGATTGCCGTGAACTCCGCCGGCTGTGGCGCGATGCTCAAACAGTACGGGCACCTGCTGCACGACGATCCCGCGTGGGCGACGCGTGCGGCCCGCATCAGCGCCGCGACGCGCGATGTGTCGGAGCTGCTCGCCGGTGCAGGCCCGGTGCCGGGCACGATCCCCGTCGCCCTCCGCGTCACGCATGATCCCCCGTGTCACCAGATGCATGCACAGCGCGTGGTGGCCCCACCGCTGGCCGTGCTCCGTGCCGTCCCCGGCCTGGTGCTCGTGCCGCTCGAGGATGCCGACCAGTGCTGCGGATCGGCGGGGATCTACAACCTCGTGGAGCCTGACACGTCAGACGCCGTGCTCGCGCCGAAGCTGGCGCGTATCGCCGACAGCGGGGCCGCGTGGGTGGCCACCGGCAACCCGGGGTGCATGATGCAGATCGGTGCCGGACTGCTGCGCAGCGGCTCGGGCGCGCGCGTGGTGCATCCGGTCGAGCTGCTCGACGCGAGCTACCCGTCGGGCCGCTGATCGTGCGTCTGGCCGTCCGAGCGTGCGGGGGACATCGGTGATCCGGGTGGCCATTCTGGCGTTCGACGGCGTCGTGGCCGACACGTTTCCGCTGCGGGCGTATGCTCTGGCCGAGGCGATCGCGGCCGAATGCGTGCCGGTCACGGCGGCGGACGTGCTCCCGTATCTGCCGGGGCGATCGCTACGCGAGGCCGCCATCGAGGCGATGCAGCGCGTGCCGGTGCTGCAGCAGCCGCGCTTCCGTGACGACGTGACGCTGCACGATCTCGTGGCGTTGCGTGCGCAGCGCAGCTGGAGCGCCGCCGCGGCGCAGGGGGTGCCGTTACAGCCGGGGGTGATGGCGGCCGTGCCGCTGCAACTCGCGCGCGGTCGGCGTCTGGTGCTGCGCAGCGATTCGCAACGCCGTGAGGTCGAGCTATTGCTCCAACTGGCCGGACTCGAGGACAGTGTGTTGTTCGTACGCTGCGCCGACGACGCGCCGCGCGTGATGGGGGCCACGTCGCTGGAGGCCAGTCATCGCGCCATTGCGGCCCGACTGGACGCGCAGCGCATCGGGCGCGACGAGCGCGTAGCGGTGGAGTACGATGCGCACACCGCGGCGCAGGCCGCGCCATTCGTGCACGCCAGCAGCGCCATCCTGCAGGAGGCATGGCTCACCAGCTGATCCCCGGGGTACCGGGTGGCGCGCGCGGCGGGTCCCCGCGTCATAGCTTGCGCTCCACGATCGACTGTCTCGGACTCTTGTGAGGTATGCCGTTGTCCCTGCCCGACGCTTCATCGTCTGACGCTACATCGCCAGGCGTCGCCGTACCCACCGCCGCGGCGCCCTCCGACGCGGCGCCGGTGCTGATGGTGCCGGTACCGCTCACCACCGACGAGCTCACCGCCTACCACGCCTTGCAGCACGGGGCCGTGTGGGGTGCGTCGCCCGACGTGTGGAGCACCTTCCGCGGCCCCAAGGCGGCGGATGCCCTGAACGGACTGGTCACCAACGACGTGACGCTTCTCGAGCCAGGCCATGGCCATCAGGCGGTCGCGCTGACGCCGAAGGGCAAGGTGTTGTGCGATATGCTGATCCTGCGCACCGACGCCGAGACGTTCCTGCTGGCCATGCGCCCCGCATGCGCCGCCGCGTGGCTCGCCACGGCGAAGAAGTACGTGAACCCTCGGCTGGCCAAGGTCGCCGACGAAAGCACCACGTGGAGCACGTGGCTGCTGTACGGCCCGCGCACGGCGGCCGTCTTGGCGTTGCTGGGGGCCGACGGATTTGCCGCCTGGGCGCCGTGGCAGCACGAACGGTGTCGGATCGGCACGGTTGAGGCGCACGTGATCAGTGCACCGCTCGCCGGGGTGTTACCGGGCGGCGTGCCCGGGGCGATCATCGTGGCCGATGCCGCCTCACGGGAGGCGGTAGAGTCCGCGCTCGAGTCGTCGGAGGCGCGCGCGGCGTCGGCGGCCGTGTGGGAGGTGGCCCGCGTGGAGAGCGGCCGACCGGTCTGGGGCGTGGACATGGACGACAACACGATCCCGCAGGAGGCGAACCTCGATGCGGCGGGAGCGATCTCGTTTACCAAGGGGTGCTATACCGGGCAGGAAACCGTGGCCCGGCTGCACTTTCGCGGCCATGTGAACCGCCGGCTGCGTGGTCTGCGCGGCGCGTCGGCGCTGCCCGTGCACGCCGAGGTGATCGATGCCGGGGGCAAGTCGGTGGGCGCCGTGCGGAGCGCGGTGCTGTCGCCGCGCGTGGGACCGATCGGGCTGGCGATGCTGCGGCGCGAGGTGGTGGCCGGCGACACGGTCCGGGTGGCTGGCGTAGGGGGCGACGCGATCACCGCCGAGGTGGTGGAACTCCCGTTTCCGGCCTAGGGTATAAAAAAGCGGGCGACCAGTTGGTCGCCCGCTTTTTCAACAACAGAACCGAAGCTTAGTGCTTGGTCGTGTCGGCGGCCGGAGCAGCCGGGGCGGCCATCGCGGCCGAGTCCATCGCCGGGGCGGCCATGGCGGCCGAATCCATCGCCGGGGCGGCAGCGGCCGGGGCAGCGGCAGCCGAATCAACGGCCGGGGCCTCTTCCTTGGCGGAGCAGGCGGCGAGCACGAGTGCAGCAGCGACGAGAGCGATGCGCTTCATAGTGGAGGACTCCAAACGGTGCGGTGGTTGCGCCGTGCGTCCTGAAAAGCGCACGGCCCCCCCGGCAGAATGCCGACGGGGATCAAGCGACGGGAATCTACGTGTACAGGCGTGGCTGTCAAGAGCCCCCTCGGTGACACTCCCATCTCGTTACGGACCGTCAAGGTCTTACAGGACAACGGGTTCGCCGGAACGGTGACACCTTGCCCCCGTGTCGTGCCGGCGCCCGAGCCTGCTCGCGAATCACTGGGCACAAGT
>JARIEV010000115.1 GCA_031127225.1 Gemmatimonadota bacterium
CAAGCCGCTCGTGGGGAAGGCGTTAGCCATGATTTTCATGAAGTCGTCCACGCGCACCCGCGTGTCGTTTGAAGTGGGCGTGACGCAGCTGGGCGGTACGGCCCATTTCCTGTCACCGCGCGACGTGCAACTCGGGCGGGGCGAGCCTATCGCCGACACGGCCCGCGTGCTCGACCGCTACGTGCATGGCATCATGATCCGCACCTTCGCGCACGCCGATGTCGAAACGCTGGCCGAGTATGCCCGCGTGCCGATTATCAACGGGCTCACCGACCTGTCGCACCCGTGCCAGATCCTGGCCGACGTCCTCACGATCCAGCAACACCTCGGCGACGTGCGCGGTAAGACCGTGGCGTGGATCGGCGACGGCAACAACATGGCCAACTCGTGGATCGAGGCGGCGGCGCATCTGGGCTTCCGGCTCAATCTCGCGTGCCCTGAAGGCTACGATCCCGACGCGTCCTTTCTGGCCGCCGGGGTTGCCTCCGGTCACGTGCATCTCATGCGTGATCCGCGCGAGGCGGCGGCCGGCGCGGACGTGGTGACCACCGACGTCTGGGCGTCGATGGGGCAGGAGGAGGAGCACGCCAAGCGCGCGCTCGCCTTCGCGTTGTATCAGGTGGACGCGTCCCTCATGGCGGAGGCGGCGCCGCACGCGATTTTCCTGCACTGCTTGCCGGCGCACCGTGGGGAAGAAGTCACGGCCGAGGTGCTCGACGGCCCGCAGAGTGTGGTGTGGGACGAGGCGGAGAACCGCCTGCATGTCCAGAAGGCCATCATGGCCGTGCTGATGGGGAACGAAGCGCTCACGCCCGCGAGTTGACCGATGGGCGCGGGTTTTGCCGCGTCACGCCGAATCTTTCACCACGACTGCTTCCCGATGCCCATCGCTGCCGGTACGCTCGCGCCCGACTTCACCCTCCCCACGGACAGCGGCGACACGCTCACGCTCTCGTCGCTGCGCGGGCAGTGGGTGGTGTTGTTCGCCTATCCGAAGGACGACACCTCCGGCTGCACGGTTGAGGCCTGCGAGTTTCGGGATGCGCTGCCGCGCTTCGACGCCGCCAAGGCCGTGATCCTCGGGATCAGCCCTGACCCAGTGAAGTCGCACGCCAAGTTCAAGGCGAAGTACGAACTCCCGTACACGCTGCTGGCTGACGTCGACAAGACGGCGCTCCAGGCGTTCGACGTGTGGAAGGAGAAGTCGATGTACGGCAAGAAGTACATGGGCGTCGAGCGCACCACGTTCGTGATCGATCCCGACGGGCGCATCGCGTCGGTGTTCGAGAAGGTCAAGCCGGCCGGGCACGCCGAAGCCGTGATGGCCGCCATCGGCTGAGGTCGGCGCGGCCTCACTGCCACCGTGGCAACACGCTGGCAGGTTCCTGCCAAATCGGACATCTTTCGGGGCGTGACCGTTCGGGTCACGCCCCGCTTCTTTGTCCAGCCATGACTGATATCGCTTCCGGTCCGCTCAAGCGCACGCCGCTGCATGACGTTCACGTCGCCCTCGGCGCCAAGATCGTCCCCTTCGCCGGCTATGAAATGCCGGTGCAGTACCCCACCGGCATCACCGCCGAGCACAAGGCTGTGCGCGAGGCGTGCGGGATGTTCGACGTCTCGCACATGGGCGAAGTCATCGTGCGCGGCCCCGACGCGATCCGGTTTGTGGCATCCGTCACCAGCAACGACGTCGAGGCGCTGGCCGTGGGGCAGGTGCAATACTCCACGCTGCTGCGCGACGACGGCACGATCGTGGACGACCTGTTGGTGTACCGCTTCGCGGATCACCTCATGCTCGTGATCAACGCCAGCAATCGCGACAAGGATCTCGCACATCTCGAGGCGCACCGCAGCGGCTTCGACTGCACGATGACGGACATCTCCGACGCCACCGCGCTGCTGGCCATTCAGGGACCGCTGGCGCCCGCGATCGTGGCGGCGCTGGCCGACGTGCCGCTCGACGGCATCAAGTACTACTGGTTCACCGAAGGGCGCGTGGCCGGCGTGCCGTGCATCATCTCGCGCACGGGATACACGGGCGAGCTGGGCTTCGAACTGTATTTTGATGAGGCGCAGGCCGCGCACGTGTGGAACGCGGTGATGGCGGCGGGCACCGTCACCCCGTCCGGGCTCGGCTGCCGCGACTCGCTGCGCCTCGAGGCGGGGATGTGCCTGTACGGCAACGAGCTCGATGACCACACCACGCCGATCGAGGCGGGACTCTCGTGGCTGGTGAAGCTGGCCAAGCGTGAGCCGTTTCTCGGTCAGGACGTGCTGCGGCGTCAGCACACCGACGGGACCGACCGCAAGCTGGTCGGGTTCACCATCGACGAGCGGGCGATTCCCCGTCACGGACACGGCGTGGTGTACGGCGGTGTGCCGGTGGGTGAGGTGTGCAGCGGCTGCATGAGCCCCACGCTCGGCATCCCGATCGGCACCTGCTACCTGCCCGCGGCGGCGGCGGTGGTTGGTACGACCTTCGCCATCGACATCCGTGGCCGGCTCCTCCCGGCGCGGGTGGTGCCGTTGCCGTTCTACAAGCGGGCGGGCAAGGCGTGAGCACGCGCGTGCGCCCCGCGGCGGTCCGGCGTGGCGGCGCAGACGACGGCGCGGCCAGCGTCGTCGCGATTCTCATGACCGACGTTGAGCCGGCGGTCCGGCTCAACGCGGCGCTCGAGGCCGATGGCGTCACCACGGTGACCATCTCGCCGATGGACGACGTGCGTGGCGACCTGCGCCGCGCCCGGCCGGATGTCGTGGTCCTCACGGGGGCGCTGCTCGATGGCGCCAACGTATCGCTTGTCCGCCAGTTGCTGTGGGACAATGTTGCCGTGATCGGCTTCACGGACGTGGCGGAGCCACCGATGCTCGAGCGGCTCCGCGAGCTGGGGTACGCCGATCTGTGGCCGAAGCCGGTGCGCATCGACGACGTGGTGGACAGCATCCGCCGCCGTCTCGAGCGGCAGCGGCTCGCCGAGCTCACGGGACTCGTGGGGGAATCGGCGGCGATCCGGGAAGTGCTCGTGAAGATCGAGCAGATCGCGCCGGTCACGAGCACCGTGCTGATCGAGGGGGAGAGCGGCACCGGTAAGGAGCTGGTGGCGCGCGCCATTCATCGCCTGAGTCCGCGGCGCGGGAAGCCGTTCATTGCCGTCAATGTGGGCGCGCTGCCGGAGTCATTGCTAGAAAGTGAACTCTTTGGTCACGAGAAGGGGGCGTTCACCGGCGCGGCCGAGCGGCGGTTGGGCCGCTTCGAGCTGGCGGACACCGGCACGCTGTTTTTGGACGAGATCGGCGAGGTGCCGCAGAGTACGCAGGTAAAGCTGCTGCGCGTGCTCGAGGAGCGCGAAGTCACGCGCGTGGGGAGCGGGAAGCCGTTCCCCGTGGACGTGCGTGTGGTGGCGGCCACCAACCGTCCGCTGCGCGAGCATGTCGAGGAGGGCGGATTCCGTGCCGACCTGTTCTACCGGCTGAATGTGCTGGGGATCTATCTGCCGCCGCTGCGCGAGCGTCGTGACGACATTCCGTTGCTCGTGCGGCGGTTCGTGACCGAGTTTGCGTCGTTGCACGACCGCGAATTCCATGGCATTTCCGGCGATGCGCTGGCTGTGCTGGTGGAATACGGGTGGCCCGGCAACGTGCGCGAGCTGCGCAACCTCGTGGAGAGCATGGTCGTGCTGGCGCATGGCCGCGAGATCGGCGCCGACGATATTCCACGGGCCATTCGCGAGGGTGGCGACGGGCGTCGCCTGCTGCCGGTGCATGTGGGCCCAGCGGTACGCGCCGGAGAGCGGGCGCAGGGGCGCGAACTCGAGTTTATCGTGCGCTCGTTGGTCGAGCTGAAGCTGCAGGTGGAGGAGTTACGTCGCCGGATGGATGTGGAGAGCCGTCCGCCGGCGTCCGGGTGGGTGGGTGAGGTGCGCACGCCGCCGGTGGTGAGCGGCACGGGGCTGACCGAGGTGATGCCGTCGTCAGGCTACGCGCTGGTGCGCGGGATCGAGCCACCGGATCAGTCGCCGCCGGCGACCGTGATTACGCTGGGCCCTGGGATGACCATGGCCGAAATCGAGCGGCTGGCCATCCAGGCGGCGCTGCGGGACACAGGCGGGAACCGGCGCAAGGCCGCCGACCTGCTGGGGATCGGGGAGCGGACGCTGTACCGCAAACTGCGGGAGTACGAGGGGGAGGACGGGGTCGTCGGGGAGGAGGGCGACCTGCGAGACGATGCTTGAGGTCTGGTCAGGTACGTCCATGCCCGACAACATCTTGTGACGCCTTTCGGCTTGCGTAATTCGGAATCGATGTCACATATTAGCTCTGCAGTGTGCCGACCCTTGTACTCCGGTTCGCCCCCGTCGCGGAGCCCCGCCTGTCAATACCCATCAATTTCGGCTTGACGTCGTCCCAGTCCCCGCATGGCTCGATTGCGGGGAGTGTGTTGCCTATCCGGCGGGCTGAGGAGCTGATCGCGACGCTGCCGGGGGTGTTGTCGGTGCGGATCGTGCCGAACGAGACGGGTGCCGTGGACGAGATCCACGTGTTGACCACCGATCTGGTGCTCCCGAAGAACACGGTGCGCAACATCGAGAGCGCGCTCATGGCGCAGCTCGGTCTCCGGGTAAATCACCGGAAGATTTCCGTTGCCACCACGCTGGACGCCCCGCGCGCGGTGGACCGGCCGGCGATGCCCGTGTCCGCCGCGGCGGCGCCGGCGCCTGAGGTGGCGGCACCGGCCGTCGCCATTCCGGCGGCGGCGCCTGCCGTCTCCGCGCCGCAGGCGGCCGTTCCGTCCGCATCCGTTGCGTCTGCGCTGCCCAGTGGTCAGATGGGTGGCGCGTCACGCGCGGGATTGGCGATCGCGTCGATCGGGGAGGCGCCGTCGGCCAGCCGTCGGGTGTTGATCTTCGAGGATGTGGAGGTCCGGCGGTCCCGGTCCCGTGGGGTGCTGTGCCGGGTCACGCTGAGCCGGGACGGTCAGGCATATGTGGGTGAGGCGGAAGGGCAGGAGAGCGAGCGATCCCGGATCGATCTGGCGTCGCGCGCAACCTTGCAGGCCATCGTGCAAGCGACGCAGGCGACGGCGGGCGGTGAACGCTCGCTGGCGCTGGAAGGGGCGAAGCTCATGGAGGCGTTCGACCGGGAATTCATCTTCGTCAGTGTGGCGGCGCGCGTGGGTCGCGAGCCGGTGGTGCTGACGGGAAGCTGTGAACTGCGCGAGAGCGCCGAAACGAGCGCCGTCCTGGCGGTGCTCGATGCGACGAATCGCTGGATCCATATCGACCGTTGACATTTGCCGGAGCGCCCGAGCGGGAGCTCCGGTCATTCCCACCCCCCATCGTCTGTACGAGACGATTCAAAAAAACGTCCCCGTCAACCGACTAGAGCGGAGCTGAGCGGGCAGGCCAAGCAGTAGGAGCGGAGCCAACCTCGTCCAGCACGCGGAGTCCCGAGCGGGGCACGCGTGACTATCCCGATGGGAGGTGACGCAAAGATGGAATTCGTGGCCCAGCTCGTGAACGCTATGTGGTCGTTCGTTTTGGCAGACGCCAAGGTTTGGAACTAAAGTAGTCGCGCTGATGGGGGCGCTTATCTCCCGATGAAGACACGAGTAATCGCATACGTGTGGACAGTGGTGGCGGTCGCAATCGCCGCGACTGTTGCGTTGTATGCACGTACACCAGAGATAAACGTTCAGCTTCTCTGGGGTTCGGCTCTACTCACGTTCATCGGCTTTATCGCTGCACGACTGGCATATCGAGTGCAACGCAGTTCGCTGGGTGAGACTTCCTTCATCCCGTATCTGTCCGCGCTCGTCCTCTATCCTTCGTGGACAGTCGTCGCGCTCGTTGGACTGGGATCGGCCGCCGCTGAAATTAGCCGCCGGAAGATTGGCATCAAGCTAGTCTTTAACGTTGCACAGTTCGTACTCGCTGCATCGTCGGCAAGCATTGTCTACGTGCTGCTTGGTGGTCAGGCCCTGCAATTGGATAAGGCATTCTCGGCCGTTCCTCACAGCGCTGCTGTGATCACGTTCTTGCTTGTAAATACCCTCTCTGTTGCCGCGGCAATCGGGCTTGCTGAGGGGAAAAGCATTTTCAAAACGTGGTATGAGGGAAACGCTGCCGGGTTCGTTTACGACATCGTTCTCATTCCTTTTGTTTATGGGTTCGCTCGCGCGTACGTAGACTGGGGGCTGTGGGGCGCGGGAGCGCTTCTCGCGCTGGTTGTTGGACTTCGATTCACGTATCAGTCGAAGCATCAGCTCGAGACAACAAATCGAGAGCTTTTGGAAGTTTTTGTACACACGGTTGAATTCCGCGACCCATACACTTCGGGTCACTCACAGCGAGTAAGTCGATACTCACGGCTGATCGCGCGCGCTGTTGGGCTGTCAGCGAAGGAGATTGAGCGTATCTCAATCGCAGCGCTCCTTCACGATGTGGGTAAGATTCATGAGATCTTCGCCCCAATCCTGTCAAAACCGGGGCGTCTGACGCCGGAAGAGCGCGCGATCATGGAGCTGCATCCGATCAAAAGCGCAGAGCTCGTCGCGAAGCTGTCCGAGTTCGTTGACATCATTCCCGCTGTCAGGCACCATCACGAGAATTGGGATGGAACTGGCTACCCTGATCGTCTGGCCGGCCGCGAAATTCCTCTCGGGTCTCGCATCATCATGTTTGCGGACACCATCGACGCGATGACCACCGATCGGCCTTACCGAAAGGCGCTGACGGAGATTGAAGTACGCGCCGAGCTCGAAAATTGCAGGGGGAAGCAGTTCGACCCCTTCATTTGCGATGCGCTTCTCGAGAGTCCGATTTACCATCAAATATTCGTTCCCGGCGACACGCGTAGTTCACTATCGTTTACGCAAATGTTTGATAGAGCAAGACGGCCAAAGACTCCTGCGGTAGTTTAACCGCGACTTTGCAGCGTTTGCTTCTCCGAATCTTGGACGTGTATGCGCAGGTATGCAGGTAATGGTGTTCGATCCCTCCTTCTTGACGTGACGTACTCATGTAGCATTCGAGACGCATCGTCCGGCTGGTCAAGGATGACCAGTGCCTGATACAGTTGTGCTGTTCGGAAATCTTGCCCCAAGAGATGGCTGCCGTGTCTCGCCGCCTCTCTGACCTGTGGCGCAAATTTACGAATCGTATCTGTGTCCGATTCTAGACGAGCGAGACCGATCTTCAGGGATTTGACATACGAATTGGCGATCGCGTGCCCGCCGCTGGCGTTGCTTATTGCCGCCAAGCCCGCCTTTGCAGCATCTATGTCGTCGGTAAGTATCGCGAGTCGCGCCCTATGGATTTGATAGGTAAAAATCGTGAACGCGTCGCCCGATTCTTCAGCTAGTTTCGCCGCAAAGTCCAACCAGTAGAAAGCTTGCGACGTATCTTCGTCGATTTCAAATGCCAGCGTTGAGCGGAACGTTGCTGATACTGCTGCCCTGGTATACATCTTCAGACTTCTTGCCTCGATTGCGATGGCTTCGAATCGTGACTTTGCCTCGGTGACGGCTCCGGTCATCCGAAGCGCCCAGGCAGCGTCTGCGAGAATTTTGATTCTCGAGTTTTGATCTGACAGGCTGTCAGCATGAGCGGAAAGCCGAATCGCAGCCGAATAAGCAACGTCTAAGTTGTCAAATACGGTGTGATAGTACATTTCCACCTGGGCTCTGCGGAATGGCTCTACTGCCATCTGTCCCATCAACTCATTCGCGGTTTCGAAGGCGCGTTTTGCGTGCCAAGGAACAGACGAATTTCCGGCAGATCGGATCGTAAGTGTTGCAGCTCTTAGCCTTGTCTCGGAACTGATCGATGGTGACTCCGCGATGATAAGAGCGCGAGCTGCAATATCCGCGTAGTCATCAGCGTTTGAGGAATGATCTGCCGCCTCGAGAAGACGCAGAACTTCCTCTGGATGCATCGTGTCCCATATTGGATCAGCCGTTGCAATGCGATCAAGATACTTCGGACTATTCAGCAGGCGCGCATACTGTCCGCCCAAATAAAGGGCATCTTGTAGCTTGCTCTGCAGTTCAGGCAAAGAAGAGTGCTCGTGCAGGTAGGGCGTGCTCGCGTCGTAAAGCGCAATCGCACGATGTGCCTCGCCAGTTCTCATGAAGCACTCAAACGACTTCAAGTTGAGTCGAGCTAGTCCGTCCAGATCGCCAGCAAGGGCGAGGTTTTCGCCAGCCACTAATTCGAGCGGAGCGGCGAGCTGCTCCAGCTTGGATGCCAAGACTTCACCGATTCGACGTCGCAGTGCGGTAACGGAGGCTCCGGACAACTTCGAGATCGCACTCTTCGCCAAAAGATGATGTATCTCGATGCTATTCTGGCCTTGGCGCATCGCCCCAGCGCGTGCGAGATCCTCAAGTGCGTCTATCAGCCGAAATGTTTCAAGCTCTAGCACCTCTTTGATCAGTTCTGGAGTTGCGAGCTTCTCAAGCAGTGCGGTCGTCTGACTTACGCGAAGTGCATCAGTTGAAAGCTGGTTGAGCCGCTGATCAAGAACGGACAGCAGGCTGTGAGGGACTCCCCCTGCTTCTCCTGTCTCTAGCCAATGACTCACGAGCGCACGTAAGTAAAGTGGGCCACCTTCGCTAGCGATCGCAAACCAGTCAGCAAGTCCATCGGCGAGCGTGGTGGAGTAGTCAGCTGCAATCGCTCGTGCCAGCGTTGCCGCTTCGTCTTCTCCAAGGGGAGGCAACGGAATAGTGAAGAGTTGGGACGGCACGTAGCCTGTTCCGCTCAGACGCGGATTTTTCTCTCTCGACATGAGCAGGCAGTAGAGTCTAGCGTTTCCGAGCCGCTCTAAGAGATCAACGATCACCTCCCAGCTACCCTCGTCCAGCCAATGGACGTCATCAATGATCAGTAGGCTTGGGCGCTCGTAGGACACGGCGAGCAGCAGGTCAATGAATGACGATCTGATCGCACTACTTGTGGGAAGTGGACGCATTTGTGCAGGGCCCGCCTCGGAGGCCTCACTGCGGCTCCGAAGTGACTCTGGTTTTTCTGACGGGAGTACACTCTTTATCGTCTCGAGTGAGTCAGGAGAGCAGCCCAGAGCACCAGGCTCTTGAACTAGCTCGGGTAGTAAATCGAGGATCGTTCCGAGGCTCCGCGCTTGCTCGGTTGGTCGACACGTTGCCGTGACGATGCGAAAGCCCTCTATTTCGGCAACCTTCGAGAGCTCTGCCGCGAGTCTGCTCTTACCAATCCCTGATGCACCTGTAACCAACACCGCACTCCCATCATGCCACCGCGCCCGACGCATCGCCGTGGTCAGGTCCGCCAGCTCCGACGCACGACCCACGAAGTGCCGCTCAGACGGCGCCAATGATGCGCGCCGCCGCGACGGCACGTCCGTGAACCGCTTCCGTAACGTCGTCGCCGGAAGTCGGATGTCCCCGGCCGTGGGGCCGATCTCCTCCAGATACCGGTCCAGGATCGCCACGGCCTCCGCCTTCGAGCCGGCCAGCATGGTGCACTCGGCCAGGGTCAGCGTCGCGTCTTCGTTGAGCGCGTCGAACTGCAGCAGCCACCGCGCCAGCCGCTCCGCCCCGGTCCAATCCGCCCGCTCACGCCGCGCCCTCAACTGCTCCGCCAGCACCCGCCGCACCCCGGCGTGCACCACCGACCGCTGTCCGTCCACCCACTCGGCCAGCTCCGGCCACGGTGCCACATAGCCAGGCAGGAACACGCCGAACGGCTCCTCCCCGCGCACCACGTCGCGATCGAACAGCGCCGCCGTCTGCTCCCGCGAAAACGTGATCGCCACCTGCGCGGGGTTGAGGCGCACGGTGTCCCCCTCGAGCGTGATGTCGATCCCCAGCGCCCGCGCCTTGTACAGCGCCTGTCGCAGGTTCCCGCGCTGCCGCTCCACCGTCAGCCCCGGCCACAGCAGTCCCAGTAACTCGTCACGGCGCACCCGGAGCCCCGCGCTGTACGCCACCCGCATCAGCAGGGCGAATAGCGTCCCGTTGGATGGGACGACCCGGCTCCGCCCCAGCACCACGCGGGCGGCCCCCAGCGTCTGAAGTGACAGGGGCAGGGTAAAGGCTTCGGCCTCTGCCCCCGCGGGGCCACCGTCCGTTGCCGTGCGGGCGCCCTCACGCGCTCCCTCCGGCATGCGCTGCTGTGTCATGCACATTCCCTTCGTCGGGATGACAGGATGGACGACCACGATCGCCCGGAACGGCGCACGATCGTCAGCGCGCGTCAGCGGAGCGTCATCTCTGGAGAATCTCGTCCGCGGTGCGCCGCCACAACAGGCGCCGGACATCGTTCAGAGGGGAAAACGTCAAACGGGCGGCCACCGCAGTGCGGTCACCGCCCGTTTGGCGTCATCTCGTGTCACCTTTGAATGGGGCAATCCGCCCCATTTTCATGCGCCCGGCTACGGAAACTCGATCAGGGATTCGGTCGCGATGCCGTCGGCTTCCGCCTGGAAGTTCACCACCAGACGGTGACGCAACACCGACTTTGCCACGCCGCGCACGTCGTCAAGATCGGGCATCGCCCGGCCATCCATGGCCGCGCGCGCCTTTGCGCCGAGCACGAGATACTGTGAGGCGCGCGGTCCGGCGCCCCAGCTCACGTACTTCTTCACCCGCGCCGTCGCGCACGGATCGTCGGGACGCGTGCTGCGGGCCAACTGCACCGCGTACTGCACGAGACTCGGCGGCGCCGGCAACCGACGCACGAGACGCTGCAGGCGCAGCAACTCCTCCGCGCCCACCACCGGCCGCACGTCCCCCTGTGACGCCCCCGTGGTCGACATCACGATCTGCTCCTCCTCCTCCCGCGTGGGATAGCCCACGGTGAGTTCGAACATGAAGCGGTCGAGCTGCGCTTCCGGCAACGGATACGTGCCTTCCTGTTCGATCGGATTCTGCGTCGCCAGCACGAAGAACGGCTTCGGCAACTCGTACGTGCGCCCGGCCACGGTCACGGTGCGCTCCTGCATCGCCTGCAGCAGCGCGGCCTGCGTCTTCGGGGGCGCTCGGTTGATTTCGTCCGCCAGCACCATGTTCGCGAACACGGGCCCCTCGGCAAACCGGAACGCGCGCTTGCCCGTCCCCGGCTCCTCTTCCATCAACTCCGTGCCGGTGATGTCACTGGGCATGAGGTCGGGGGTGAACTGCACCCGCGAAAACGTCAGATCCAGCGCCTGCGCGACGGTCTGCACCAGCAGCGTCTTCGCGAGCCCCGGCACACCGACCAACACGATGTGGCCGCCGGCCAGCAGCGCGGTGACGAGATCGTCCACGACCTGCGTCTGGCCGACGATGCGCTTTCCAATCTGCGCGGCGAGTTCCCGTCGCGCTTCCGCGAGACGGTCGAGCAAAGCAAGGTCGTTCTCGACAGCTGGAGTAGTCACGAGACCGGTGTGAAATGCGAAATGGACACGCCTGAAAACACATACGGACGCCCTCGGGCGTCCGTTGCCGTGCGGCAGAATGTAACGCGCCGTGCGGGGCTAGCGCAGCGCGAAATCCACGCGTTGCTGGACGGGGTAGTTCTCGCTCCGCAGCTGCGCGACCAGCGTGTAGCGCCCCGGTGCCGGCGGCGTCCACCGCTCGTCGTACACCACGGAGTCGTGCGCGTCGAGCAAGCGATTCTGCATGGCCTGCGTAAAGAGGCGTCCCGCACTCCAGCGCCAGACCTCGCGCCCGCCCGCGTCCAGCACCACGAAGTCGTGCGTGCGCCCGTCGGGGAAGCTGAGCTCCACCCGCTTGCGGGAGTCGTTCGCGACCTCGATCGCAAACCGGACCGTTCCGCGGGCGGTATCCACCATCACGTGCGACGTCACCCCGCGGTCGACGCCCGACGTGGGGCGCGCGCTGGCCACCGGGCTCGGCGTGCGTGGGCCACACGCAAACATGAGCACGGCAGCGGCGACTAACGGAAAGATGATGCGCGAAAGCATCGGCGATGCGGGGCGGAATGTCGGAACGCCACGGTCGGCAGCCATGAGTTGAGCCGACATACGGTTGAACGGCGTGCGGTCACATTTCGATACATCGCCACGTTATCAACGGTGCTCGAGGCTGTCAAGCATCAAATTGTATGGTAAGTCACGCTGCCACTTCAACTTTCC
>JARIEV010000116.1 GCA_031127225.1 Gemmatimonadota bacterium
CGAACAGTCTGCTCAGCCTCGTGGCCGCCGCCGCCGTGCTTCCTTTGCTCGGGCTGTACGGTTTGCTGCTGTACATCGCAACGCCGAGCCCCACCGGTGGCATGGAGCCGACGGTTGCCACGATCTGCTACATCGCCTTTACGGGCATCTTTGCGGCGCTCATTACCGTCGCCCTGAACTTTTCGCGGCAGCTGTCCCGCGAGGCGAAGGGGCTGCGCGACACGCCGTAATAACGGTCGAGCCGGTGCGGTGACGAAAGCGCGGGATCCTTCACGGATGCCGCGCTTTTTCGTGTGCGGCGGGTAGGGTGGCCGTACGCACGCCGTGTTCCTGCGCACAACGAACGCCTGTTCGCATACGAAATCACGTTGGAGGCACCATCATGCGTCACACCCTTCGATTTGCGCCGCTCTGGTTGTCCGTCGCCCTCGGCGCCTGCGCCGGTGACGCAACCACGCAACCCGAGACGGTCGATGCGCCGGTGGTAGCGCCGACCGTCGATCCGGTGGCGGTGGTTTCGCCAAACACCGCGCAGGCGGCCATGGTGGGTGTCCCATTCTCGTACGATGCCACGAAAGCGGGGACCGCTTTCAGCGACCCGCGTAAGTCAGGGCTGTCGTACACGGTCACGTTCGCGCCGGCGGTGAGCGGACTGGCCGTGTCGAATGGCCGTATCATCGGCACGGCAGCTACCCCCGGCGTGCACACCGTGACCATCGCCGCCCGGGATGCGACGGGCAGCAGCGCCATGCATAGCTTTGCCCTCGTGATCTTCGCCGGTGATCTGACCGTGCCGGTGCTGCCGGCCACGGCGCTGGCGTACGCCGACGCGAGCCTTCCGCTACCTCGCCACTTATCGCAGGCGCCGCCGAATGCGCCCAGCCCGCTGGCGGCGGACAACACCCCGGCATCGAATGTCACCACTAATGCTGGCGCCACGCTGGGGCGGGTGCTGTTCTACGATCGGCGGCTGTCGGCGAATGACCGCTTGTCGTGCAGTTCGTGTCATCAGCAGCAGTTCGCCTTTTCCGATACCGCGAGACTGAGCCGCGGCTTTGCCGGCGGCCTCACCGGTCGCCACAGCATGGGACTCGCCAACGCCCGCTTCTACGCCGGTGGCCGCTTCTTCTGGGACGAGCGCGCCGCCTCGCTCGAAGCGCAGGTGCTCCAGCCCATTGAGGATGCGACCGAGATGGGCATGACGCTGCCCGATGCCGTCACCAAGCTGAAGGCCACCACCTACTACGCGGCGTTGTTCACGGCGGCCTTCGGGTCCCCCGAGATCACCAGTGACCGCGTGGCGTTGGCGCTGGCGCAGTTTGTCCGGTCGCTGGTGTCGGTCAACGCGAAATTCGACCGGGCCTTCGGGGCAAATGGCGTCCCCAATTTCGCGGCCACCTTTACCGCGCAGGAGCTCGCCGGACAGGATCTGTTCAATGGCCGCGCCGGCTGCGCCCGGTGCCATGGCACCAATGCGCACATCAGCGACGCCGTACACAACACCGGTCTCGACGCCACCATGACCGATGTCGGGGCGGGCAACGGGCGCTTCAAGGCGCCATCGCTCCGCAACATCGCCGTGCGACCGCCGTACATGCACGACGGTCGGTTCCAGACGCTGGAGCAGGTGGTCGCGTTCTATGACAGCGGCGTGCAGAACAATCCGGGGCTCGACCCGCGCCTGCGCGGCGCCCCCGGCGGTCCGGGCGGTCCCCAAGGGAACGGCGGGCCGCAGCGGCTCAACCTGAGTGCCGCTGAGCGCGGCGCGCTGGTGGCATTCCTGGGGACGCTCACCGACAACACGTTTCTGACGGATGTGCGGTTTTCGAATCCGTTTGGGCGGTAAATGTGAACGTGCGTTTTGGGTATTGAGTAAAAGTTCGGGGTGCTGAGTTTGCACTCACAACCCGGGACTCAAACTCGAAACCCGACACTCACGTGAGTGCCGGGTTTCGAGTGAGAGCTTCGAGTCCAGAGTTTACTAGATGTCGAGGTTACTCACAAATCTCGCGTTCGTTTCGATGAACAGGCGCCGCGGCTCGACTTCATCGCCCATCAGCGTCTGGAACGTCTGGTCGGCCAGCACGGCGTCTTCCATGGTCACGCGAAACATTGTGCGCGTTTCCGGATCCATCGTGGTCTTCCACAGCTGCTCGGGGTTCATCTCACCCAGACCCTTGTAGCGCTGAATGTTGATGTTGCCCTTGCCTTCCGGCCCGCCCAGCCGCTCGGCGTAGCCGTCGCGCTCCTTCTCGGTGTAGGCGTAGTACTCTTCCTTGCCCTTGGCCACGCGATACAGGGGGGGCTGCGCGATGTACATGTAGCCGGCGTCGATCAGCTCCGGCATCTGCCGGAAGAAGAACGTGAGCAGCAGCGTCCGGATGTGGGCGCCGTCCACGTCAGCGTCCGTCATGATGATGATCTTGTGGTAGCGCGTCTTGGCGAGATCGAACTCTTCCTTGATGCCTGACCCGATCGCCGTGATGATGGTCCGGATTTCTTCGTTGTTGAGCACCTTGTCGAAGCGCGCTTTTTCCACGTTGATGATCTTGCCGCGCAGCGGCAGAATCGCCTGGAAGTCGCGCTTGCGCCCCTGCTTGGCCGAACCACCGGCCGAGTCACCCTCAACGAGATAGATCTCGCAGAGCGCGGGGTCGGACAGGGAGCAGTCGGCCAGCTTGCCCGGCAGGTTGGCCACGTCGAGCGCCGATTTCTTACGCGTGAGGTCGCGCGCCTTGCGCGCCGCTTCCCGCGCCCGCGCCGCCGACATCGCCTTGTCGATGATGATGTTGGCCGACTTCGGATGCTCGTCGAGGTACTGCGTGAGCAGTTCGTTCATCACGCTGCGCACGGCGCCTTCGACTTCCGAGTTGCCGAGCTTGGTCTTGGTCTGCCCTTCGAACTGCGGCTCGAGCACCTTCACCGACAGTACGGCCGTGAGCCCTTCGCGCACGTCATCGCCGGACAGGCGTGTTTCCTTGTCCTTCTTGTTGAGCGTCGACTTGTCCTGGATGTACTTGTTGATCACCGACGTCAGCGCGCTCTTGAAGCCGGTGAGGTGCGTGCCGCCTTCATGCGTGTTGATGTTGTTCACGAACGAGAACACGTTCTCGGCGTAGCTGTCGTTGTACTGCAGCGCCATCTCGATGCCGATGTCGTCGCGCGTCGTGTCGATGTACACCACGTCCTGATGCAGCGGCTTCTTGTTGCCGATGAGGTACGTGACGAACTCTTTCAGGCCGCCCCGGGCAAAGAACACTTCCTCGCGCGCCACGCCCTCTTTCATCTCGTCGGGGCGCTCGTCACGCAGCGTGATCTGAATGCCCTTGTTCAGATAGGCGAGTTCGCGGAGCCGGCTGGCCAGCGTGGCCCACTCGTAGCGCAGCGTTTCCTGGAAGATCTCGCCGTCGGGCTTGAACCACACTTTCGTGCCGGTTTCCTTCGCCGCCACCGACCGGATGACCTTGAGCTTGGTCTGCGTGATGCCGCGCGCGAAGTCCATGTAGTGTTCCTTGCCACCGCGCTTGATCCAGACCTTGAGCTCCTTCGACAGCGCATTCACCACCGACACGCCGACGCCGTGCAGACCGCCCGACACCTTGTAGGTGTCCTTGTCGAACTTGCCGCCGGCGTGCAGCACCGTCATGGCCAGTTCCACCCCGGGCATCTTCTCCACCGGATGCATGTCCACCGGAATGCCGCGTCCGTTGTCCTCAACGCTGATGGAGTCGTCAGCGTGGATCGTGACGTGCACGCGGTCGGCATGGCCGGCCAGCGCTTCGTCGATCGAGTTGTCCACCACCTCGTACACGAGATGGTGCAGACCACGTGCGGACGTGGAGCCGATGTACATGCCGGGGCGCTTGCGGACCGCCTCGAGCCCCTTGAGAACGGTGATGCTGTTTGCGCCGTACCCGTTCTCGGGCTGTTCGCTGCTATTCGCCATGAGGTGGGGATGTCCCGAAGAAATGAACCGCTGCGGCCAGCGGACTGGCCTGCAAACACAACCCCTAAATGTAGTCGATCCGGATTTGCCACGCAACTGGGCGCTGCGAACGTAAACTATTGCCAATCAACAACTTGCAAGATGGGCAGCTCAGCGCTGCAGCATCCAGCGCAGTCGCGTCACCGGCGGCCGTGACGGGTCGCGGTTCAGCGACCGCAGCAGCTCGGGCTCCAGAAACGTGAGCTCCTGCATCCAGGCATGCGTCCGCACCATCACCACGAGCGTGCCATCCTGCTGCAGCAGTAACGGCTCCGTCACCGCGGCGATCTGACCGCCCACCAAGCCGGGCCACTCGGGGATCACCGCCGCCTGCGCCACGCGGTCCGTCAAACCCGCCTGCTGCAACACCGACGCCAGCACATCGCCCACCTTGGCCGGCGCCCGCTTTTTGGGTTCGCTCACACCGGCTCCCGCGTCGCCGTGGCGGCCAGTACGCCGTCGTGCATCGCGCGTTGCGCGAGACGTGTGAAGGCCGGTGGGATATCCTCCACCCGCGGCACCGCCAGCAAGACCTGCGATGCGCCCGCCCCCTCCAGCAACGACAGCACCCGGGCGGCGCGCCCCAAGTCCAGTTCGGCGAACGGGTCGTCCAGCAGCAGCAGCGGCGGATGCCCCACCGCGTCACGCAACGTCGCCAACTCGAGCAGGCGCAGCGCGATGGCCGCACTGCGCTGCTGTCCCGCCGAGCCGAAGGTCCGCAGATCGCGTCCGCCCAGCGACAACGACAGATCGTCGCGGTGCGGTCCCACCAAGGTCACGCCGCGCCGCAACTCCTGCGCCCGCTGCTGCGCAAAGGTCCGCGTGTACGCCTCGGCTTGCGCCCGCGCGTCCGTGAGCAGGTCGCCGGCCTGCTCGCCGCCGCCGGCCGCGTATTTCATCGCAACCGTGTGCCGCTCGCCGATCGCCGCCGACAGCTGGGTAAAACGCGCGGCGTGATCGCGCACAAAGGCATGGCGCGCGGCCGCGATGAATCCTCCGTGCTCGGCCATCGCCGGTTCCCACACGCTCACGCGCGCTTCCGGCTCGGCGCCGCGTCCGCCGTCGCGCTGCGCGATCCGCAGCGCGGCGTTGCGTCGCAGCAGCGCGGCGCGGTACTGCTGCAGCGCCTGCAGGTACGGGCGTGAGGAGAGTGCGAGCATGACGTCGAGATACCGCCGGCGCTCGCCGGGGCCGCCCGCCACCAACGCCACATCCGCCGGCGAGAAGTGCACCGACGGCAGCGCCCCCAGGGCGCTGGTGAGCCGCGGCTGCTCCACGCCGTCCAGCGTGGCCCGCTTGCGCCGCGAACTCCGCTCGTATCCCACGCTGATCGTGTCGTAGGCTGACGGGCGCATGAGGGTGGCGCGCACATGAAACGCCGGCGCGCCGAAGCGCACCACGTCGGCGTCGCGCGCCCCGCGAAATGAGCGCAGCAGTGCCAGATACGCGACGGCCTCGAGCAGGTTGGTCTTCCCGTGCCCGTTCTCACCGATCACCACCAGCCCGGCCGCGGGAATGTCCACGTCGAGCCGGGTGAAGTTGCGATAGTCGCTGGCGATCAGCCTCGAGAGCACGGTGGCGGCGCGATCAGCGCCCGGTGAACCGGGGCGCGCGTTTCTCGAGGAAGGCGCGCATCCCTTCCTGCATATCAGCGGTGCTGGAGAGCAGGCCGAAGAAGTCGGACTCGATCGCCCCGCCTTCCTCGAGGGGCACATCCTGACCGCGGTTGAGCGCCTCGATGCATCCGGCCATGGCGAGGGGAGCGTTGGCCAGCATCGTGGTGAGCAGCGCCCGGGTGGTCGCGATCAGGTCGTCGGCCGGCGTGACCTGATCGACCAGCCCCAGCCGGTGTGCTTCGGCGGCATCGATCATGTCGCCCGTCAGGAGCAGGCGCAGGGCGGCGCCGCGGCCAACCAGCCGGGGCAGGCGCTGCGTACCGCCGTAGCCCGGCACGATGCCAAGCTTGACTTCCGGCTGCCCGAGTTTGGCCTTCTCGCTCGCGATGCGGAGGTGGCACGCCATGGCGAGTTCGCATCCGCCGCCCAGCGCGAAGCCGTTGATGGCGGCGACGGTCGGCTTGGGGCTCGTTTCGAACCGACGGAAGATCGCCTGGCCTGCCCGCGCGCGTCGCTGTGCTTCCAGCGGCGACTGGCTCTGCAGCTCTGCGATGTCCGCCCCCGCCACGAAGGCGCGCCCGGCGCCCGTCAGCAGTACCGCGCCCACGTCGTCGCGCGACACGGCCTCGTCGATGGCCACGCCCAGTTCGGCGATCGTGGCGTCGTTCAGCGCGTTCAGCTTGTCCGGCCGGTTCACCGTGATCGTGGCGATGCGGTCGGAAACGTCGAAGGTCAGGAACTGGTAGGGCATGGCGGACCGTGGGCGAAGCGGGGGTGGTGCGGAGCGGTGAAATCTACACGGGGCGCTGGCACGGAGGCGTCCCGCGGCTACGTTTGCCCTGTGCTCGCCACCCCTGCCGTCGATTGGTCCCCAGACCGTTGTTCGCTCCGCATTCTCGACCAACGGCACCTGCCGAGCGCCGAGGTGGTGCGGGATCTGGTCACGCTCGATCAAGTGATCGAAGCGATCCGCACGTTGGCGGTGCGCGGGGCGCCGGCGATCGGGGTCGCGGCCGCGATCGGACTCGTCGTCGCGCTTGACCACGATGCCGCAGCGTCGGGCACGGTGGTCCGTGACCGGCTGCCGGACGCTGCCGCGCGACTCATCGCGGCGCGCCCGACGGCGGTGAATCTGGCCTGGGCTGTGGGGCGGCTGCTCGCGGTTGCGGCCACCGTCTCCGACCACGACCTCGTGGCGGCGCTGCGCGCAGAGGCCGAGGCGATCCGGGCCGAGGATGTCGCCATGTGCGAGGCGATCGGCCAGTATGGGCTGGCGATCGTCCCCGACGGCGCGCGGGTGCTGACGCACTGCAACGCCGGCGCGCTGGCCACGGCGGGGATCGGGACCGCGCTGGCGCCCGTGCATCTGGCCCACCGGATCGGGCGCCGGGTCTCGGTGTATGCCGATGAGACCCGCCCGCTGCGTCAGGGCGCGCGGCTGACCGCATGGGAATTGCAGCGCGCCGGGATCCCGGTCACTGTTTTGCCCGACGGTGCGGCGGCCTCGTTGCTGCGTTCCGGCGCGGTGGATCTGGTTATTGTCGGGGCCGATCGGATCGCGGCCAACGGCGACGTCGCGAACAAGGTGGGGACCTACGGCGTGGCGCTGGCCGCGCGCGCGCACGGGATTCCTTTCTACGTGGCGGCGCCGTGGAGCACCGTCGACCCGGCCACGGCGTCGGGCGGCGACATCGTCATCGAGCACCGCCACGCCGATGAACTCGGCGAGCTCCCGGCGGGCACCTTCGTGTGGAACCCCGCGTTCGATGTGACACCCAGAGCGCTGGTCACTGGGTACCTCACCGATCGTGGCTTCATCGCACCGCCGTTCCTGTCCGGGAGCGCGGTCTGACCTTTCTGGGCAATCCGCTATGACGTGCATTCTCGCGATCGATCAGGGCACGACCGGCACCACCTGCCTCGTCATCGGCCAGAGTGGGCGCGTGCTCGGCCGTGCCTACCGGGAAATCACGCAGCACTATCCGGCACCCGGATGGGTGGAGCATGACGCGCACGAGATTCTCGAGCGCACCATTGATGCGGCCCGCGAGGCGCTCGCGAACGCCGAGGCGGCGACCGGCGATCGGCCGATCGCGATCGGGATCACGAATCAGCGCGAAACGATCGTCGTGTGGGAGCGCGCCACTGGACGTGCGGTGCATCACGCGATCGTGTGGCAGGACCGCCGGACCGCGGAGCGGTGCGCTGCGCTGGCGCCGCACGCGGCGACGATCGCCGAGCGCACCGGGCTCGTGACCGATCCGTACTTCAGTGCCTCGAAGCTCGAATGGCTGTTACAGCAGCCGGGGATGCGGGAGCGCGCGGAGCGCGGGGAGCTTGCCGCGGGAACGATCGACAGCTGGCTGGTGTGGCATCTCACCGGGGGCGTGGCGCACGTGACCGATCACACCAACGCGTCCCGCACGATGCTCTACGACCTGGGTACGCATGCGTGGTCGCCGGCCTTGTGCGCGCTGTTTGACGTGCCGATAGGGATGCTGCCGCGCATCGTTCCCTCCAGCGGGATGATCGGGACGGCCACGGCGGCGACGCTGGGCCGGGAGATTCCGATTATGGGGATGGCCGGCGATCAGCAGGCGGCGCTCTTCGGGCAGGGTGGGTGGGACGAGGGGGGCGGCAAGAACACCTACGGAACCGGCGCGTTCCTGCTGCTCAACACCGGCCCGCGTCGCCCGCGCAGCGGTACCGGCCTGTTGACGACCATTGCCTGCGACGCGACCGGGGGGCCGGTGTACGCGCTGGAAGCCTCCGTCTTTATCGCCGGGGCGGCGGTGCAGTGGCTGCGCGACGGGCTCGGGATCATCCCGCACAGCAGCGACACCGAGGCACTCGCCCGGTCTCTGGACAGCAACGATGGCGTGTACTTCGTCCCGGCGCTGGTGGGGTTGGGTGCCCCCGACTGGGAGCCGAACGCCCGGGGGACCATTGTCGGTCTTACGCGCGGCACCACGCGGGCCCATTTCGCGCGGGCCGCCCTCGAGGCCATGGCATACGCCACCAATGACGTGCTCGGCGACATGCGCGCCCAGGGCGGGGTGCCGTTCGACCGGCTGCGTGTGGACGGCGGTGCCACGGCCAACGACTGGCTCATGCAATTTCAGGCCGATGTGCTTGGGGTGCCGGTGGAGCGCCCGGACTTGGTGGAAACCACGGCGCTGGGCGCCGCCGGGCTGGCTGGGCTCGCCGCCGGCCTTTGGCAGAGTGGCGACGAGTTCCTGGCGGGACGGCAGTTCACCCGCTTCCTCCCCGCGCACGGGGGCGCGGCGTCGGCGGGCTACGCCGGTTGGCGTCGTGCGGTGCGCGGCGCGCTGGCGTGGGCGCGCGACACCGACCGCGTGTAACCCGTCAATCTGACCCGTGATTGCTGGGTGACGCCCGCGTGTTCAGGCGCTACTTTTCGACTATACCTTCCGGACGATGAGGTCGGGGTCCCGTGAAAGCTCGAAACAAGTTTCTCGTCGGCGGCGTGCTGGTGCTTAGCACCGCCGGTTATCTGATGGCCAGCTCGATCGACGAGACGGCTACCTATTATCTCACGCCGGGTGAGCTCGCGAGCAAAGTCTCCGATAACCCGCGCTTCGTGAACACGGGCGTCAAGGTCGGCGCGCGGGTGGTCAGCGGCACCATCGTACGTGAGCCGTCGGGGCGGTCGCTCACGTTTAAGATGACCGACGGCACGAAGACGTACGACGTGCAGTACCGCGGCATCGCCCCGGACACGTTCACCGACGGCGTCGACGTGGTCGTTGAAGGTCGCCTGGACGCCAACGGCATCTTTCAGGCCACCACGCTGCTGGCCAAGTGCGCGTCGCGCTACGAAAACGCCCCTGAGAAGTACAAGGACACGCCCGGCTACAAGCAGGGCATGCCGGCAACCCCGCGCGCGTAAGACCCGCGCGCCTGCGCGTCAGCGCGAGGCCCCATGATTCTCTTAGGTGAACTGTCGCTCTGGGTCGCCCTGTTGATGGCGGCCTGGACGACCACCGTGTCGTACTCGGGTGGCCTGCAGGGCCGCCCTGATCTGGTGAAAAGTGGTGAACGGGCGCTGTACGCGACGTTCGGTTTCACCCTGCTGGCGTCCATCGGCTTGTGGACCGCGCTCTTCGCGCACGACTTCTCGATCAAGTTCGTCGCGTCGTACACGAGCTCGAACCTCCCCAAGATCTATACGTTCACGGCCTTCTGGGCCGGTCAGTCCGGGTCCATGCTGTTCTGGGCGTTGATCCTGACCACCTATTCGGCCGTCGCGGTCTTCACGAATCGCAACGCGAACCGCGCGATGATGCCGTACGTCACCGGGACACTGGGCATCATCTGCCTGTTCTTCCTGATGACGATGTGTTTCGGTGCCAACCCCTACGAGCGGCTTGACTGGATTCCGCCCGAAGGACGCGGCATGAATCCGCAGTTGCAGAATCCGGGCATGGCGATCCACCCGCCGATGCTCTATCTGGGGCTGGTCGGCACGGCGATTCCGTTTGCCTTCGCGATCGGTGCCTTGGTGACCCGACAGCTGGACGCGCAGTGGTTGGGTGCCGTGCGACGGTGGGCGCTGCTGTCGTGGTTTTTCCTGACCATCGGCATCGTGCTCGGTATGTGGTGGGCGTACGTGGAACTCGGCTGGGCCGGCTACTGGGCGTGGGACGCCGTGGAGAATTCGTCGTTCCTCCCATGGCTCACGATCACCGCGTTCCTGCACAGCATCATGATCCAGGAAAAGCGCGGGATGTTGCGCAAGTGGAACGTGACGCTGGTGGCGATGTCGTTCCTGCTCACGATCCTCGGCACGTTCATCACGCGCAGTGGCATCATCGAGAGTGTGCACGCCTTTGCGCAGTCGCCGGTCGGTGACTGGTTCCTCTGGTTCCTCATCGCGGCGGCCGTGAGCACCGCGTATCTCGTGTCCACCCGCCTCAACGACCTCGAGGCCAAGGCGGAGCTCGAGAGCATGGTGAGCCGTGAGGCGGCGTTCCTGTACAACAACCTCGTCCTGATCGGCATCTGCTTTGCCACCCTCTGGGGCGTGCTGTTCCCGATCCTGAGCGAGTGGGTGAAGGGCGACAAGATTACGGTCGGTCCGCCGTTCTTTAACGCGGTGAACGGGCCGCTCGGCCTGCTCCTGCTGGCGCTCACCGGCATCGGTCCGCTCATTGCGTGGCGCCGCGCGTCGGTCACCAATCTGCAGCGGCAGTTCACGTGGCCGGTCACGGCGGGCGTGGTCACGTTCGTCGTGTTGTTCGCGATGGGGATGCGTGAGATGTACGCGCTGGTGTCGTACTTGCTGGCCGGCTTTGTGTTCGGCACCATCATCCAGGAATTCGTGAAGGGGATCGGGGCGCGCCGCCGCATGTACGGCGAGGGGCTGTTCAGCGCCTCCATGCGGCTCGTGGGGCGCAACCGCCGGCGCTACGGTGGCTACATCGTGCACTTCGGCGTCGTGATCCTGTTCTGCGCGTTCGCCGGCCTGATGTTCAAGAAGGATCTCACGGCCACGCTCAAGGCCGGCGAGTCGGTGAAAGCCACTGATGCGTATGGCAGTGAGTGGGTCTTCACCAGTCAGGGTATTTCGCGGTTCGAGCAGCTCAACCGCCGGGTCGTGGCCTCGTCGTTCAGCGTCACGCGTGACGGCAAGAACATGGGTATCCTCTCCAGCGAAAAGCGGCAGCACGTGAACGCGGCCGGCGAACCGACGTTCGAGCCGTCCACCGAAGTGGGCATTCTCGAATCGCCGAAGCAGGATGTGTATCTCGTGTTCACCGGTGCGGTCGATCGCGAGACGGCGGCGATTCACATCAACTTCAACCCGCTCGTGTGGTGGGTGTGGTTTGGTGGGATCATCATGGCGTTCGGTGGGCTGATCGTGATGTGGCCGCAGGCGCAGCGCGCCGAGCGCGAGGGCGGTTATGTCGCCCAGTTGCCGTCGGCCTCGGATGGGGCGTTGGTCGGGGCGGGCGCGTGAGCGCACTGCGCACGCCCGTTAATCCGGCGCGCCGTCTGTTCCTCACCCGCACTGGCGCTGTGGTGGCCGTGGCGGCGGGGAGCGTATTGCTGGCGCGTACGGGGTTCGCGCAGGATGCTGCGCAGCAGGGTGTCGCGCCCGACGGTGCATCCGGGACCGAGCCGGCGCAGGCCCCAGGCGGTGAGGAGATGACCTCCGACTCCTACAAGCCCGTGGTGCGCCCGGCGAAGCCGAATGCCGCGCCGCAGATGAACGAGAAGCAGCTCGAGGC
>JARIEV010000117.1 GCA_031127225.1 Gemmatimonadota bacterium
TGGCGGTGGTCGGGTCGGCGCTCGCCAGAAACACCGAGCCGATGATGTCGCCGTCGCGCTCGGCGATCCATGCGCGCTCTCGCGTGACGTCGTAATCGCGCAGGAAATCGGCGATCACGCGTGCCACGAGGGCCTCGAAGCGGCTGTCGAAGCCGTACTCGCGCGCGTAGAGGACACCGTGCCGGTGCACCACCCAGCCGAAGTCGCCGGGGCGTGGGGGGCGCAGCAACACGGGCGCGTCGGGTGACACGGAATGTGGCATGGCGAGAATGTACGCCGCGCGCTGCCGCGCCGCCCCGCCGCGTGGTTGCCAAGGGCGTCGGGGCGGACAATACTCCGCCCCGCGAGCGTGCGCTGACCACCGGCACGCCGCGTGCCCATTCCCCCCACTGCCGAGTCTTTCGTGCCTCTCAAGGAATATCCCGACCATCATGATGCCGAGCTCGTGCTCCGGCTGTACGAGCTGCGCCGTGAAGACCTGATGCGTGCTTCGCGCACGCTCGTCATCTCGACGTTTCATCCCACGAGTTTTGCGGACGTGCTCGCCATCACGAAGGGGGACCATCCGGCCAACGCGGCGTTCCGCCAGTGCTCGAGCTACTGGGAAATGACGTACGCGATGGCGCGGCACGGCGTGATGCATGCCGACTTCATGCTCGAGAGCAACGGCGAAGGGTTGCTGCTGTACTCGCGCATCGAGCCGTGGCTGGACGAGTATCGCGCGCAGGTCAACCCGATCGGTTTCCGCAACGCCGAGTGGGTGGCCAAGGAAACCGAGATGGGACGCATGATTGCCGAGCGGTTCCGCAAGCGCATGCAGGCCCAGCTGGCGGCCGCGGCGGCGAAGGCGTAAGCGCCGGGGGCGCCGGGCCGTTACGCGAGGAAGCGGCGCGCGAGCTGCTCGGCCCGGTCGTCCCCCTGCTGTTCCGCCTCGAGGCGTATGGCCTCGACGTACGGCTTGAGCAGCGGTTCGCCCCAATAGTACCCGGTGGCGCGTTCGGCGAGTTGCGTTTCGTTCACCCGCGCGGCTTCCAGCAGTGCGCGGGCGCAGGCGCGATCGTAGCCGGGATCGCTGCGATCGGGGAGGTTGTAGTTGCGGCGCGGCATTTCGCCTTCCGCATCATCTCTGAGAAAAGCCCGCGACATCCGCCCTCATCCGGTCTCTGGTGGTTCTGCGCGGGGCATGCCCGCCGACTGCCGCAACCTAACCGATCCGGCAGGGTGCCACGTGATGCGTGGCGACCGTGTCGCGCCGTGGCCGCCGCGATCGTCTCCTGTCAGATTGCGATCATGTATCGCATCCCCGGTCCGCACGCCGCGCGCGGCGTCTGACCATGGCCCGTCCGCGGCAGTCGCCGCCACCGATCAAGTCGTTCCGCGAACGGCTGGGTGCGCTCCGGCACGTCGGCCCGCTGTTCCTGCTCGTGTGGGGCACCAGCGCGCCGCTGACGATGGCCACGATGACCATCCGGCTGGTGCGTTCGCTGCTGCCGGTGAGCACGCTCTACGTGGGCAAGTTGATCATCGACGAGGTGATCCGCACGGCGGCGCTGCCGGGGCACCCCGACACGTGGCGCGCGTGGGTGGCCAGCGGCCTGCTGGACCACACGATGCAGCTCATCCTGCTCGAGTTCGTGCTCGCGATCGCAGCCGATGCGCTGTCGCGCGCGGGGTTGCTGGTAGATCGCATGCTGGGGCTGCAGTTCTCGATCAGCACCACCACGCGCCTCATGGAGCACGCGGCCACGCTGGATCTCGAACAGTTTGAGGACAGCGAGGTGCAGGACCGGCTGGAGCGCGCGCGCACGCAGACGTTTCAGGGGCTGGGCGTGATGGGGCAGGTGTTCGGCCAGGTGCAGACGCTGATCACGATCATCAGCTTTGCCGCCGGACTCGTGGTGTACGCGCCGTGGCTGATCGTGCTGCTCCTGGTGGCACTCGTGCCGGCGTTCGTGGGCGAAGCGCACTTCAACGCGCTCGAGTACGCGCTGCAGTGGTCGCGCACACAGCAGCGTCGGCTGCTGGAATACCTGCGGCAAACGGGTGCGAGTGTCGAGACGGCCAAGGAAGTAAAGATCTTTGGCCTTAACCGCTTCCTGATCGACCGCTTTCGCGACATCTCGCTCGACATGTACCGGGCTAATCGTGCGCTCGCCATCAAGCGCGAAACCACGATGGGACTGCTCACCGCAATCGGCACCGCCGGCTATTACACCGCCTACGGCTACATCGCGTGGCGTACGCTCACCGGTCAGTTCAGCATCGGCGATCTCACGTTTTTGGCCGGATCCTTCCGCCGGCTGGGTGACCTGCTGGCCAGTTTGTTGGTGGGATTTTCCAGTACGGCCAGTCAGGCGTTGTACCTCGACGATCTGTTCTCGTTCTTTACGATCACGTCGCGCATTCACTCACCGGCGCAGGCGCGCGCGTTCCCGAAGCCAATCGCGCTCGGGTTTGAGTTTCAGGACGTGGGCTTTCAGTATCCCGGCACCGAGCGGTGGGCGGTGCGTCACTTGTCGTTCACGCTGCACGCCGGGGAAACGCTGGCGCTGGTGGGCGAGAACGGTGCCGGGAAAACCACCATCGTGAAGCTGCTGGCGCGCCTGTACGAACCCTCCGAGGGGCGTATTCTGCTCGATGGCCACGACCTGCGCGCGTACGACCTCGACGATCTGCGCGCCAACGTGGGCGTGATTTTTCAGGATTTCGTGCGCTACAGTCTCACCGCCGGCGAGAATATTGCCGTGGGGCGCATCGACGCACGCGACGACCGCGCCCGTATTGTGCAGTCGGCCGAGCAGAGTCTGGCCGCGGAGATGATTGCGCGGTTGCCGGGGCAGTACGAGCAGCCCATCGGCAAGCGGTTTGCCACGGGCGTGGAGTTGTCCGGCGGCGAGTGGCAGAAGCTGGCGATCGCCCGCGCGTACATGCGCGACGCGCAGCTGCTGGTGCTCGACGAACCCACAGCGGCGCTGGATGCGCGGGCGGAGTTCGAGGTGTTTCAGCGCTTCAAGGCGTTGAGCGCGGGGCGCACGAGCATGCTGATTTCGCACCGGTTCTCGAGCGTGCGGATGGCCGATCGCATTCTCGTGCTCAACGAGGGCGCGGTGGATTCGATGGGCACGCACGAGGAGCTGCTGGCGCGGCAGGGGCGCTACGCGGAGCTGTTCGAGCTTCAGGCGCAGGGGTATCGGTAGCACAACCCGCTGCTTGCCCAGCGTGCATGAGCACTCACGACTCGGAACTTGGACTCATCACTCACCACTCACGTGAGTCTCGAGTTTTGAGTCAAAGTCTCGAGTTTTGAGTCAAAGTCTCGAGTTTTGAGTCAAAGTCTCGAGTTTTGAGTCAATGTTTGGGGTTCTGCGTCACTCCGCCAACGCCCTCCGGATCGCCGGCTCCAGCGACAGCGGTCCGATCGGCCCCATCACGCGGTGGCGCACGCGGCCGTCGCGCCCGATGAGAATCGAGGTGGGATAGCCGACCACGCCGCCGAGCGCCCGGATCACCTCAGGGCCCACGATGGCGATGGGATAGCTGATGCCGCGCGCGCTGATGAAATCGCGCACGGTCTGCGGATCGCCCTGATCCACCGATGCGCCCAACACCACGAGCCCGGCTGCGCGGTGGCGGTCCCACGTGGCCTCGAGCAGCGGCATCTCCACGCGGCAGGGTGCGCACCACGTGGCCCACACGTTCACCAGCACCACGCGCCCACGCAGCGATGCCGACGTGATCGCGGAGTCGGCCAGCGTGCGCACCGTGAATGTGGGCGTGCTCTGGTCGCGCGCGGTGACGTTCACTAGCGCGCCCACGTGTGGCAGCAGGCGCGGCAGCATCCAGAGGCCCACGGCCAGCGTGAGCCACGTGGTCCAGTGGAATCGGCTGAGCAGCCGTTTGAGTCGGGGCGCGGAGGACACCGTCACACCGCCAGCGACGCCAATAACCGGCGTCGGTCCACGAGTGCCCGCACGTGATCGCGTTGCAGCAGATACATCCAGCCGCCGAACAGCGCCGAGGCCACGGTGAACAGCCAGAGCAACACGCTGGCCCCGGCGTCCGGATGCCACCCGCGCGCTGCTTGCAGCGCGAGCGAGATCCCACCCGCCCACCACGCCACGCGTGGCGCGGCGTCGCGCAGGGCGCGCGCGTCGCGGCCGTGCACCTCGGCGATCATGTACCCGACTAGCGTGAAGGCCGCCACGTGTTCGAGCAAGCGGTACATCCCCGGCTGCGTGGGCTCGATCTGCAGCGGGGTGAGCGCAACGCCCCACTGCCACGCCGGGGTCGGCGTGCTGAGCGGCCAGAGCGCCGAGAGGGCCACGTACACGGCGAACAGCGGCAGCACCAACTGCAGCGTGGGCACCTCGAAGCGGCGGTTCGCGTGCGCGGCCAGACCACGGCGGGTGGTGATGCTGCGCACCAGCGCGATCCCCACCGTGAGCAGCGCCCCGGCGCAGATGAGGTCGAGGTCGCCCAGCGCACCGGGCACCACGGCCACGATCACCCACCCCAGCGCCATCGCCACCAGCCACCGGCGGCTCTGATGGCGCTCGGGGGCGAGATACGCGGCGTGCACGGTCCCCAGAATGGCCCCGGCGCAGGCGGCGATGGGGAGCACGAAGATCCGCCGCGCCCCGCCCTCACTGCCCAGTCCGATCAGCCAGCACAGGGGGATGAGCTGATACACGAGCCCCATGAGCGGCAGCTCGAGGGCCAGCGACTGGACGGCGGTGTCGTCTTCCAGGCGCCGTGCCACGCGGGCAAAGAGCCACGCGCCGAGCGCCGCGCCGGCCGTGTTCGTGGCCAGATCGAGCAGCGACGTGTAGCGCGTGGGAGAGAAGAGCTGCAGCGTCTCAATGGTGCCGCTGAGCATGGCGCCGAGGACGACCACCCGAGGCCAGTCGGGGGGCGCACCGCGGGGGCGCGTAAGCTGGTACACGAAGCCGAAGGGGACGAACATCAGCACGTTCATCACGAGATCTGACCAGTTCCAGATGCCGCTCACGCCGTGCGCCGGCGTCCACTGGAGACGGAACGGGGCCATCGTGATGATGGACGTGATGAGCGCGAGATAGCCAAGGACCGCCCGTCCGAGCCGGAGGGCGGTGAAATCGGCGGTACGCCGGAAGCGGAAACGAGTGGACGCCATGCTCCCGGAAGTATCGGCAGGTGATAGCTTTTCCGGGTCCCTCTTCCACCCCTGCCAGGCGTTTTCTATGCGTTTCGCTCCTCTCCTGACGCCGCTCGCCTGCGGCGTCCTGTTCCAGCTGGTGGCCGGTCCGTCGTCGGCCGGTGCACAGGCCGCCAAAGGCGGCGCCTCGGTCGCGGCCGGCGGCGTCCCGGTGCTCGACTCGACCACGTTGGCGTCGCTGTCGTGGCGCAATATCGGCCCGTTTCGCGGTGGCCGGTCGGTGGCCGCCGTTGGGCTGCCGTCGCAGCCGCTGACCTACTTCGCTGGCTACACCGGCGGCGGGTTGTGGCGCACTGACGACGCCGGCAACAGCTGGCGCAATATCTCCGACGGCTTCTTCAAGACGGGGTCGGTGGGCGCAATCGCGGTGGCCCCCAGCGACGAGAACGTGGTCTACGTGGGAATGGGCGAGCACGCGATCCGCGGCCAGTCGTCCACGTACGGCGACGGCATGTACAAGAGCACCGATCAGGGGCGCACTTGGACCCACATCGGACTCGCCGCCTCGCGGCAGATCTCGGCGGTGCGCGTGCACCCGAGCAACCCCGACGTGGTGTACGTGGCGGTGCAGGGTGATCGCTGGAAGGGCACGAGTGACCGCGGCATCTACCGCACGACCGACGGTGGCAAGACGTGGACGCAGCTGCTGAAGGGCGAGAACGCCTTCAGCGGCGCGAGCGACCTGTCGATGGATGCCACCAACCCGCGCATTTTGTATGCGGCGATGTGGGATCATCAGCGCACGCCATGGATGGTGCGCAGCGGCGGTGCTGGCAGTGGCATCTGGAAGTCGGTGGACGGCGGCGACACGTGGAAACGCGCGCAGGAAGGACTGCCGAAGCTGGTGGGCAAGATCGGTGTGTCGGTGTCGCCGGCCAATCCCGATCGCGTGTTTGCCATCGTGGAAGCGGAGAACGGTGGACTGTTCCGCAGCGACGATGCCGGCAAGACGTGGCGGCAGATGTCGGGTGACCGTCTGATCCAGACGCGCTCGTGGTACTACATGAACATCACGGCCGATCCGAAGAATGCCGACGTGGTGTGGGTGAGCAACGCCCCGCTGCTCAAGAGCATCGACGGTGGCCGCACCTTCGCCAACGTCCCGGCCACGCACGGTGACAACCACGGCCTGTGGATCAGCCCGACGAATCCGAACTACCTGATCAACGCGAACGACGGCGGTGCGTCGGTCTCACTCGATGGCGGCAAGAGCTGGAGCACGCAGGACAACCAGCCCACGTCGCAGTTCTATCATGTGGCGGTAGACGACGGCTTTCCGTACAAGCTGTACGGTGGCCAGCAGGACAACAGCTCGGTGATCATCCAGTCGCAGAGCGACGGCGGCAGCATCGGCATCCGCGAGTGGAACGAGGGCCCCGGCTGTGAGAGCGCCAACATGGGTGTGAGCGCGAAGAACCCGCGGTACATCTATGGCGGCTGCTATCAGGGGCTGATCGACGAGATGGACGCGACCACCGGCCTGATGCGCACCATCATGCCGTGGCCCGAGATGAATCTCACGGAGCCAACCGACAAGACGAAGTACCGCTTCAACTGGACGGCGCCGATCGAAGTGTCGATGCACGACGACAAGGTTGTGTACCACGGCGGCAACGTGCTGTTCAAGACCACGACGCGCGGACAGAGCTGGACGCCGATCTCGCCCGACCTCACGCGCAACGACAAGACGCGTCAGGGGTGGGGCGGCGGACCGATCACCAACGAAGGCGCGGGCGGCGAAGTGTACGCCACGATCGTGGTGATCGAAGAGTCGCCGCATGATGCGAACACGATGTACGTGGGCACCGACGACGGCCTGATTCAGCGGACGCGTGATGGCGGCAAGTCGTGGACGAATGTCACGCCGGCCGCGTGGGGCGATGGCTTGGTGAACGAGATCGCGATCTCGCCGCATGATGCGGGCACGATCTACGTATCGTTCCGCAAGGATCGTGTGGGCGACCCCACGCCGCACATTTTCGTGTCGAAGGACTACGGCGCCACGTTCACGCGCATCGTGAACGGCCTGCGCGATGGGGAGCCGGTGCGCGTGGTGCGCGAAGACACGGAGCGAAAGGGGCTGCTGTACGCCGGTACGGAAACGGGCGTGTACGTGTCGTACGACGCGGGGGCGCAGTGGCTGCCGTTCCGCGGCAACTTCCCGGTGGTGCCGGTGACGGACCTGCAGGTGAAGCACGGCGATCTGATCGCGGCCACCGAAGGACGCGCATTCTGGATTCTCGACGATCTCTCGGTGTTGCGTCAGCGCGCCGATGCGATCGAGAAGGCGGCGGTGCATCTCTACGCGCCGCGTGCTGCGGTGCTGGCCGGCGGTGGCGGCTTCGGGTCGCCGCGCAACGCCGGGAGGAATCCGCCCTTCGGCGCGGTGATCAACTTCCGCCTGGCCGCGGCGCCGGATACGGCCACGACGCTGCTGCTCGAGTTCGTGGATGCCAAAAACACGGTAGTGCGTTCGTTCGCCACGAAGGGTGACACGGTGAACAAGCTCACGGTGAAGCCGGGGCTGAACGCGTTCAACTGGAACCTGCGGCGCGCCGCGCCGGCGCGACTGTCGGGTGTGCTGCTGTTCGGCGCGCCGGGTGATGGCGGGGCACGCGTGGTGCCGGGCGTGTACACGGTGCGTCTCACGATGGGCACCACGGTGCTGACGCAGAAGCTCGAGGTGAAGCAGGATCCGCGGCTCGACGTGCCGGCGCGGGTGGTGGCTGAGCGGGATTCGGTGGCGAACCTGCTGTCGAACCGCATCAATGAGATTCACGAAGCCGTGCTGCGCGTGCGTGATCTGAAAAGCCAAGTGCAGGGTTTCGTGACGCGCGCGAAGGAAACCAGCGCGCCGGACACCATTGCCAAGGCCGGCCGCACGCTCACGACGAAGCTGGGCGCGCTCGATCCGAAGATGACCACCAAGGCCGGTAACGGGCAGGACATCATCAACTACGCCAACGGTATCAACGGCCAGTACGGCTTCCTGCTGGGTCAGGTGGAAGGGAACAGCGAGCTCACACAGCCGGTGAAGGATCGGTTGGTGGAGCTCGAGAAGCTGTGGCAGACACTCAAGGCCGAAGTGGAGCAGGTGGAAACGGTGGACGTGAACGCCTTCAACGCCCTGCTGCAGAAGAACAACGTGCCGGGTGTGATCGGTGGCGCGAAGAAGAAGGGGCCGATTGCATGACCACAGTTTTGAGTGTTGGATTTCGGGTGGTGAGTGTGACGGCGCTGGTGGTGGGGCTGGCGGCGCCGGCTTTCGCGCAGAAGAAGACGCTGGCGGCGCCGTACGTGCCGCCGGCGGGGGCGTGGGAACGCCGCTCGCCCTCGGCGGTGGGGATGGATTCGGTGAAGCTGGCCGACGCCATTGCTTACGCCATCGAGAAGGAGAGCAAGACGCCGCGCGATCTCGAGCTCAATCACTATCAGACGTTCGGTCGCGAGCCCTTCGGGGCCGCGATCGGACCGCTCGCGCCGCGCGGCGGGGCGACGGGCGTCATTCTGCGCCACGGCTACGTGGTGGCCACGTGGGGTGATCCGAGCGCCAATGAGATTACGAACAGCGTCACGAAGAGCTTCCTCAGCACGGTGGTGGGGCTCGCGCATGACGCGGGACTGATCCGCAGCGTGCACGATACGGTGGCCCACGTGATGCCGCCGATCCTGCGCGCCTATCCTAACGGCACCGGACTCGGCGCCGACTGGCCGGGTGACGCGAAGTGGTTGCGTCCGTTCGACAGTCCGCACAACAAGCGGCTCACCTGGGATCATCTGCTACGGCAGGTGAGTGACTGGGAAGGCACGTTGTGGGGGAAGCCGGAATGGGCCGATCGCCCGGCGCAGCAGGTGAACACGTGGACCACGCGCACACGGGTGGAGCCAGGCTCGGCCTACGAATACAACGACACACGGGTGAACGTGCTGGCGTTGGCGGCGCTACAGCTGTGGCGCCAGCCGCTGCCGGAGATCCTGCGGACCAAGATTATGGACCCGATCGGCGCGTCGAACACGTGGCGTTGGTACGGCTACGACAACTCGTGGATTGTGCTCGACGGTCGCATGGTGCAGTCGGTGAGTGGTGGTGGCCACTGGGGCGGCGGCATGATGATCAATGCGTGGGACATGGCGCGCTTCGGGTTGCTGACCCAGCGCCGCGGCGTGTGGGGCACGCAGCGGCTTTTGTCGGACGCGTGGGTGACGCAGGCGCTCACCCCCACCCCGGCGCAGCCCACCTACGGGTACATGAACTGGTTCCTGAATACCGACCGCAAGTACGTGCCGGCCGCGCCGCCACAGGCGTTCGTGCACGTGGGCGCCGGCAACAACATCATCTATGTGGACCCGGTCAATGATGTCGTGGCCGTGGTGCGTTGGATCGACAACAACACTTCGGTGGACGGCTTTGTGGAGCGGCTGCTGGCCGCGCTGCCGCCGGCGAAATAGCCCGCGTGGTCACACGGTCCGGCGTGTCACTCACCACCGTCGGGGCGCCGGCGCTGCTCTTTTTCGCCGCCGGCGTGCTGCATTTCGTGATGCCGGCGTTCTTCGATCGCATCGTGCCGCCATGGGTCCCCGACGCACGCCTCGCCACCATCGTGAGTGGGGTGCTGGAAATCGCCGGGGCCATCGGTCTGCTGATCCCGGCCACCCGTCACCTGGCCGGGTGGGGACTGCTGGGGTTGTTGGTCGCGGTGTTCCCGGCCAACCTCCACATGCTCCAGCAGGCGTGGAGCGCCGATGCATCGGCGGCGTCGCTGGCCGCGCTGTCGCTGCGACTGCCGATGCAGCCGCTGCTGATGTGGTGGGTGTGGCAGGTGGCCATCCGCCGCGCGCCCTGACCACGCCATCGCAGCCCCCGACGCCGTAATTTTGACCGTGGCTCGCCGTTCCCCCCTCATCCGGATTCACCATGCGCAGTCCCATGCGTCGCGTCACGCGTTCGCTCGTCATGACCCTCGCCGCCGGCGGGTCCCTGCTGGCCGGCTGCACCGCCCGTGAAAAGGTCACCTCATTCGAGCAGCTCGAGGGCCGGCAGTTTGGCATCCCCACCGGCACGGTGGTCGATCAGCTGGTGCTGTCGAAGCTGCCCAAGGCCACGTTTCTGTACTTCACCACCGTGCTCGACGCGGCGATGGCGGTGAAGGCCGGCAAGGTGGATGTCGCCGCCTACGACGAGCCGATTCTGCGCAACATCGCGGCCAAGAACCCGGGGTTGGTGGTGCTCCCGCAGAAGATCACCACCGACGACTACGGGTTTGCGGTGCGGCTCGGGGACGTCGAGCTCAAGAACGCCGTGGACTCCGTGATCCGTGCAGTGAAGGCAACCGGTGAATACGAGCAGATGGTCGCCCGCTGGCTCCCCGCGAGCGGCGCGCCGCAGCCGATGCCCGCGATCGCGACCGGCACCAACGGCGTGCTCCGCTTCGGGACCGCCGCCGTGACGGAGCCGTTCTCGTTTGTGGACGCGTCACGGCAGGTGGTGGGCATGGACGTGGAGTTCGCCGCCCGCACGGCGGCCTTGCTCGGCCGGCGGCTCGAGATCGTGAACATGGACTTCGGTGCGATGATCCCCGCGCTGATGGCGGGCAAGGTGGACATGATCGGGGCGTGTATCACCATCACCGAGGAACGCCGGAAGTCGGTGCTTTTTTCCGACACGTACTACGTGGGCGGGATTTCCGCGCTCGTCCGGCAGTAGCACGGTGCCTGCGGGTTCCCCTCCGGCGTCGATGATCTTCCGCAGATGAGCGCACACTTCGGACCGGCGGCGCTGTTCTTTATCGCCGGTGTCATGCACTTCGTCAGCCCGGCGTTCTTCGACCGCATCGTGCCGCCGTGGGTGCCCGATGCACGGCTCGCCACATATGTGAGCGGCATCGTCGAAATCGTCGGGGCGATCGGGCTGCTGGTGCCTGCGACGCGCGCGGCCGCGGCGTGGGGATTGATCGCGCTGCTGGTGGCGGTGCTGCCGGCCAATATCCACATGCTCAACCAGGCACGCGCCGCCGATGCGTCGGCAGGGTACCTGGCCGCACTGTGGATTCGCCTGCCGTTGCAGCCGCTGCTGATGTGGTGGGTGTGGCGGGCGGCGGTTCGTCGCTGACGCGCGGCGCGCGCCCGCTTACAGCGCGATCACGTCTCCGTCAGCGATCCCGAACAGTCGGTCCTCAGGCGCAGGCTCGTACATGCCGGTCCCGGTAAAGCTGGAAAAGGCCGGCAGCACGCCGACGTGTGGACCGAACACGAACGCGGCGAGCGTCGCGCGCTGACGTCCGCGTCCGCGCACCGACACGCACGGATGCAGATGTCCGGCGAGCACGTAGCCGTTCGCGTGCGCTTCCGGCTCGTGCACCCCGATGAACGGACCGATTGCATAGGGCGCGTCCACGCAGGTAATGCGGAGCGCTTCGGGTGGGTCGCCGGCGTGGGCATCGTGATTGCCGCGGACCAAGATGATGTCGAGCGTGTGGTGCGTATCGCGCCACGCCGCGATCGTGGCGAGCGTATCGGTAT
>JARIEV010000005.1 GCA_031127225.1 Gemmatimonadota bacterium
ATCCCCTCGAGGCCCAGCGCGATCACGCCCACGCGCTCGGACATCACGCCGCCCGCGGCGGCGAGCAGATACGGAATCGCGATCCGGATGGTTTGCAGCAGAAAGGCGAGGGCGATCATGAGACCCCCTGGCGGGCATCGCGGTAAAACGCAGCCGTCACGCCGGCGGCCGCGGCGCGCAGCTGCTGCTGCACCGCCGGCACGGCCGTGGCCACGGCTAGAATGACCACCGCCGTAAGAATGTCGGTGAGCTGCTTGGGCACGATGGCATTGACCGCCAGTCCACCCTGCGACAGCGTGGCGAACAACAGCGCTGCGCCCAGAATGCCCAGCGGATGATTGCGCCCCACGAGGGCCACCGCGATGCCAAGGAATCCGGCGCCGCCGGCGAACCCTTCTTCGTAGTAGCCCTTGTAGCCGAGCACGAAGTTCACGCCGCCCAGCCCGGCCAGCGCACCGGAGAGTGCCATGCTCACCAGCAGCACGCGGGGGACGCGGACGCCGCCGTACTCCGCGGCATCGGGCTGCAGCCCCACCGCGCGCAACGCATAGCCGCTACGGGTGCGGAACAGATACCACCAGCTGGCGACCGCCGCGAGCACGGCAAACACGATCGTGAGGTTCGCCGCACTGCCGCGGAACGCTGCAATGCCGTCGGCGAAGCGCGGCACCATGCCGGCGTGGATGGCGGGCGTGTGCAGCGTCTCCGGCACGTGCAGTTTGGATGACACGAGCCAGTTCAACAGCGCGAGCACGATGAAGTTGAGCATGATCGTCACGATCACTTCGCTCGCCCCGAACCGTGCGCGCAGCGCGCCCGGCACCGCGCCGACTCCGGCCCCGACCAGCATGGCCGCGAGCAAACAGAGCGGCACGGCGAGCAGCGCCGGCGTATCGGCCGGCAACAGCAGTCCCAGCACCGCCGCCCCGAACCCACCGGCAGCGAGTTGCCCCTCAGCGCCCACGTTGAACAACCCCGCGCGCGCCGCGAGGGCGAAGGCAAGTCCGGTGCAGGTGAGCGTCGTGGCCTTGTAGAGCACTTGGCCGATGCCGTACGCGTTGCCCCACGTGCCTTCGATCAGCAACGAGAACACCGCCGACGGCGCTTCGCCGAAGCTCAGGATGAGCAGGTCGCCCACCACGGCGGCGAGGGCCAGCGCCACCAGCGGTGGCAGCAGGCTGCCGGCCAGCCCAAGCCCCGCCCGCGCCGGCAGCTCGGCCACCGCCCGCGCTTCGCTCGTACTCTGCATGTGGCGCGGCCCGCCGGGTTGTCCGCGCTGCGTGCCGTTGGTCATGCCGCCGCTCCCGTCATGTACGGACCCAGCTGTTCGGCGCTGCACGCGGCCGCTGGCAGCACGGTTACGAACCGTCCCCCGTACATCACGGCGATGCGGTCGGAGAGGGCGAGCACTTCGGGCAGGTCCGCGCTCACCAGCAGGATGGCGCGACCCGCATCGCGCGCCGCCCGCAGCTGCGCGTGAATGAACTCGATGGCTCCCACGTCCACCCCGCGCGTGGGCTGTGCGGCGAGCAGCACGCTGAACTCGCGGCCCATCTCGCGCGCCACGACGATCTTCTGCTGATTGCCCCCCGACAGCGCACGCGCCGGCAGCGATGGCACCGCCGGGCGGATGTCGAAGCGGTGCACCTGCTCGGCGGCGTGCTGCGCGATGCGCGCGGCGTCGAGGGTGCCGAACGTCCCGAATTGATGCTGACGACCGAGGATGAGGTTGTCGGCGATGCTGTAGTCCAGAATCAGCCCGCGGCGATGCCGGTCTTCGGGGATGTGCGAGAGTCCCAGATCGGCACGCGCGCGCACGGACTGCCCGCTGACATCGTGCGATGACAAGTGGATGCGTCCCGCCTGCAGCGCGCGCAGCCCCGCGATCGCTTCGATCAGCTCCGTCTGTCCGTTGCCCTCCACGCCGGCGATCCCGAGAATCTCACCGGGGCGGATGTCGAAGCTGAGATCGTGCACCGCGCGCGCCCCGCGATCGGAGCGCACCGAGAGCCCGTGCACGCGCAGCGCGGGCGGGGCCGTATTCGCGGCGGCGGGCACCACCGGCGCCGCGGTGTCCGCCGTCGTGGTGCCGGTGATCACATCCAGCGGGAGGGCGACGTCGCGCCCCACCATCGCGCGCGCGATCTCGCGCGGCGTGGTACCGGCGGTGGCGAAGCGTGAGATCGTCATGCCGCCGCGCATCACCGTGATCGTGTCTGATACCGCAATGACTTCGTCGAGCTTGTGCGTGATCAGGATCACCGTGCCACCGTCGGCCTTGAGCGCGCGCAGCACGGTCCACAGGTCGCGCACTTCCGGCGGCGACAGCACCGCGGTGGGTTCGTCGAGAATGAGAATCTTCGCCCCGCGGTAGAGCGCCTTCAGGATCTCGACGCGCTGCGCTTCGCCCACGCTCAGGTCGGCCACGACGGCGGTGGGATCCACGTGCAGTCCGCAGCGCGCACACAGCGCTTCCACCTCGCGTACCGCGCGCTGTCGGTCGATCGTGAGGCCGCGTCGCGGCTCGACGCCGAGCACCACGTTTTCCGCCACCGTGAGCGTGGGCACCAGCATGAAGTGCTGATGCACCATGCCGACGCCGGCCGCGATGGCCGCCTGCGTGTTCCACCCCGTCACGTCGGTGCCCTGCACCAGTACTGCGCCGGCGTCGGGCGCATACATGCCGGCCAGCACGCGCATCAGCGTGCTCTTGCCGGCGCCGTTCTCGCCCACCAGCGCGTGGATCTCACCACGAGCCACGTCGAGAAACGCATCGCGGTTGGCGACGACGGCGCCGAACGTCTTTACGACGCCCGTCATCCGGATGGCCGGTGTGTCCTGGCTGTTCATCGTCATCGCGTGTTCGGCACCTTGATGCGCCCGGCCACGATGTCAGCGGTAAGCGTGTCGAGGCGCGCGCGCACGGCGTCGGGAATGAGGGCTTTGTTGTTGGCGTCGTACACGTAGCCCACGCCGCGTTCGGCCAGCCCGAACTGCTGAATGCCGCCCCGGAAGGTGCCGTCCTGCACGGCCTTGGCCGCTTGGAACACCGACTCGTCGATGCTTTTCACCATTGAGGTGAGCACGTGTCCGGGCGCTTCGCTGAACTGATCGGCATCGACACCGATGGCCAGCCGGCCGGTCGTGCGGGCCGCTTCGAACACGCCGAGTCCGGTGGAGCCCGAGGCATGGAAGATCACGCGCACGCCCTGGCTGTACATCGCCAGCGCCATCTCCTTGCCGCGGCCGGGATTGCGGAAGGCCTCGGGGGTCACGCCGGCGTAGTTCACGATGACGGTGCAGTCCGGGCACACGTGCCGCACGCCGGCGCGGTAGCCGGCCTCGAACTTGTGAATGAGCGCAATGTCCATCCCGCCCACGAACCCGACTTTCTTGCTGCCGCCGACAAGCGCGGCCAGCGCCCCCACGAGAAACGATCCTTCTTCCTCGCGGAACTTGAGGGCTACCAGATTGGCCGGCATGGGCAGCGGAGTGCCCACGCTGTCGGTAGCCACGGCGTAGTCCACGTCGGCAAAGCGGACCGTGGGGTACTCCTTGGCCAGCAGGTTGATGTCGTCGGTAAAGATGAACCCCACGCCGACCACCAGATCGACCCCTTCCGCCGCGAGCAGGCGCAGTCCGGCTTCGCGATCGGAGCCTTCACCGGGCTCGATGTAGCGCACGCGGGCCCCCAGCGCTTTCGCCGCCCGCAGGCCGCCGAGGTAGGCCCCGTCGTTGAACGACTTGTCACCGCGCCCGCCGACGTCGAACACGATGCCGATGTCCAGACCGTCGGACGTATCGGCCACCGTCGCCCCGGCGGGGTGGACGGTGAGCAGGGCAACGTGGGCGAGGAGCAGTGCCCCGATGAGAAAGAGGGTCCGGCGCATGGGCAGGAAGGTTCGCCGTGTGGCGCCCCAGCGGGAAGGGGCAGCGGCCGCGCATTCAGGGGCGTAGACACGGCCGCTATCGCGCGACCGGCCCCGCCCGCAGAAGGCCGTTGAGCATGTCGCTGGCAAACAAGCCGCTGGCCGACCAGTGGATGCCCCACACATACACCGGCACCCCGCCCGGGCCCGCATAGGTGGCCCGTTCGCGTCCCATGGACGTCAGGTCGCATCGGCCGTCACTGGTTTTCTGGGCGGCGGTGCAGGTGCCCAGGTCGCCCCGCACATCGAGCACGCGCACGCCGCCGTTGTAGTACGCGACGTACGCGAAGCCCTGTGCCTCGTCCACGGAAAAATTGTGCGTGCCGGCGCCGGGCACCGTGTACACCGCCACCTCCACGGGCGCCGAAGGGACACTGATATCCACCACATGCACGTCCCCCGTGCTCGACGACCCGACGGCCCCGGGCCCCTCCTGACCCACGAGCAGGTACTTCCGATGTCCTGTGGCGGGATCGTGCAGCCACCACACATTGTGCGCCTGCCCGCCGACGGTGCGCGCGCGCCCCAGCAACCCTGGGGCCGCCACCGATCCGCCCTGTGCGCCGATGTCCCAGATCCCCACGCCGTCGCCCCATTCGGCGGTGAACAGCAGCCCGTCGCGCACGAACACGTCGTGCATGAGCGGCGCACCCAAGGCCTGCGACCAGACGGTCCGCGGGGAGGCGGGGACGGTCAGGTCGAGGACCACCAAGCGGGCAGGGACGCCATTGCCGGGATCGATGGAGCAGAACGCGTACAGCACGCCATTCACCCGCGCCAGCTCCGCGGTGTGCACGCCGTACTGCAGCGCGCCCCCGGTGGTGCGCAGCAGCAGTTGCGGTGCCCGCGGGTTCGTCATGGCGTACAGCGCGATGCCGCCGTTGGGATTCGATTCGATCGCCACCAGCATCAGGGTGCCGTCGTCGGACACCTGGACATCGCCCAGCGTCGTGGCGGTGGCGACGATCACGCTGTCCACTAAGCGCGGCTGATTGGCGCTGACGTCCCAGATTTTGACGGCGTTGCCGCGCACGCCGCCGCGATTCCCCCACGTCGTGGTGTACGCCGTGCTGCCGCGGACCCACACCTCCGCCGTGTAGCGCTCGGGCACCGCCCCCTGTCCTACATGGGTCAGGACGCGCACGGGCGGCACAGGCGGGAGCACCGGCGTCGTGTCCACCGGAACACGCGGCGCCTGCGTGGGCGCGTCACTGGGGCCACCGCAGGCCGTCAGCAGCGCCGTCAGCAGCGCCACGGCGAGCAGGGCGCGGGAGCGGCCCCGGAGGGCGCGGGGGAACGACGTCATGGGGGAGTCGGCACGGGAGACCCAACGCGGGAGACGACGGGCACAACATAGCGGCCCATCCGCCGCCGCATGGCGCCGGCGTGGATCCGCGCACCCACGCTCAGTGACCACTGGGTGGCCGATCCGTAGAACTCGGCCGGTACGAACACCGCCGGGGTGCGCCGCGCGACCGCCGTGGCACGGGCCACTTCCACGAACGGCATCAGGCGCGCCCGCCCCAGCCGTGGGACGCCACGCAGCCGTTGCGGCGGCGCGGCCAGCTGGAGCGTACCGATCGACCACCGCGTAATCCCGACGATCTGAAAGTCCACGTGGCCCTTGGCGGTGCGAAACAGATCCAGCAGGCGTTCGCCTTCCGGCCGCTCGGTGCGTTCCGCGCGCGCCGACAGCGCCCAGCCGCGGCGCACCGCCGTGGCCTCGGCGAGCACGCTCTCGAACCGGAACACGCGCTGTGTGCCCAGCGACTCGTCGGTGCGCGCCACTTCGAGCAGGGCAGAGCGGAGTCCGTCGCCGCCGTGGTGGGTGTCATGCGCCGCGGAGGGCGTGGCCGCGGATCCATCGCGGTCCAGCCGGAGCGACGCGCTCTGCTGCCGGTGATCAAAGGCGCCCCCCTGCGTGAGCCCGGGGCTGCGCACGAAGGCCGTGCTCGCCTGCCATTCCACCGCGCGGTGCGGCGTCACGGTCAGGCGCGTACTGCGCGAATCGCCCACGCGTGACCACTGCGGGGCGGCGAACGGCCCGGTTGGCTCGTCGCCGTTGAACCACCCCTGCTCGAGCACGATGCCGCGGTCGCCGCGCCCGTACGCGAGAGCGCCCAGAACCTGCACGCGCTCGAGGATCTGCGCGTGATGATGGTTGACCGGATACTTGATGAACGGGCGCATCATCGGGTCGTCGGTGCCGAACGGGACGAAGCCCTTACCCGCGCCGAACACGAGCCGGGCGCCCCCGCGCGACGGGCCTGCCACCGTGACCATGGCCTCGTGCACGAGCGTGTGCGGATGCCGCCGGTCGATGTATCCCTCGCCGTACATCCCCGCGTTGAGCTCGCCGCGACGCAGCGTGTACCCCTCGAGGTTCAACGTGCCGGTGAAGCGCACCCGTCCCCGCGCAGCGTCCGCCAGCAGATTGGGCTGCGTGAGGTAGCCCTCGGTGAGCGGCCGCCCCAGAAGGGCTGGGTCGGCCCGCGTGAGCACGCCGGCGGCCATGATGCCGACGGAATTCCGTCCCGTGGAACGGTCGTCACTGCTGGACCGGATCGCGGGCTGGGCGTCGGATACCGCGGGGCCGAGGAGGGCTCCCGCGAGCATGAGTGTGAGAGTGTTACCGGCGAACGGGCCACCCTGTATTCCGCAGCGCCGCCTGAAATCATACTTTTGGGCGAGCTTGATGAATTCCTCCTCACGCACGGTCACGCGACTCCCGTTTCAATCCGTCTATGAACCGAAATGTCACTGCCGGTCTTCTGTTGGCTGGCCTGCTTCCGATGCCGCTCGGCGGCCTCGCGGCGCAAACCCTCGAAGTCACGGCCTCCCCGGCCACGGCCACGATTTTCCGGGTGAAGGCGCAGGATAACTCGCTGATTCCGCTCAGCGCCGGCGCCGGCGCCGCGAAATTCAAGCTCGAGAAAAATGACCCGAATACCATCGTCGTGCGTCAGGAGGGATTCCGTGACGTGCGACGGTCGTTTCCGAAAGATGCCGAGTACAAGGACAAGAAGTTCACGATCTTCCTGTCGAAGCGCATCGTGGAAGTGGCGGCCCTGCCGTACGATGCCACGATTTTTGTGAATGGGGAGTCGCGCGGTCAGCGCCTAGTGGAAGTCGAGGTCGACGAAGGGGGCTCGGCCACCGTGGAACTGCGGAAAACGGGCTTTGCCGCGATCAAGCGCGTGTATCGGTGGGAGAAGGGCAGCACCGAGTATCCGCCGGCACGCGACCGTTTCGAACTGGTGGACCGTCGCGTGTCCGTCATGGCTGCGCCGACGGGCGCTGAGATCTTCGTGGGCGAATCGAAGATGGGGGACGGTGATGCGGATGTCGTCGTCGCGCGCGGCGGATGCACCACCATCCGTGTGCAGAAGGCGGGATGGAGTCCGACCGAGCGCCAGTACTGCAACAAAGAAGGCCTGCCCGATCCGCCGGCCAGTGACCGTGTGGCGCTTTCGGGGCGTATCGTCACGGTGAACGGCCCGGCCGGCGCGCGCATTTTCGTGAATCAGAAGCAGGCCGGCACCGGGTCGTTCCCCGTGAAAGTTCCCGATGGCGGCTGCGTCAAGGTGCACGTCGAGCAGCCCGGCTTCGTCAGCTGGGATCAGGAATTCTGTGCGCAGGATAACGCGCCGGTGCCGCCCCTCGAACAGGCCGTGGAGTTGGTCCCCGACGAGTCCTATGCGGCGTCGGTGGCCAGCGATCAGGCGAACGTGAACATCACGGTGGAAGTGAGCCCCAAGCTGGAGGAGCTCCAGGCGTGGAAGCTCCTCTCGAGTATCGTGCTGGGCAGCTTCGACATCCTCGAGAATTCGGACAGCCAGACCGGCTACCTGCGCACGGCGTGGCAGACCAAGTCCTGGGCCGCCACGGGTACCGTGATCCGCACGCGGATCATCGTCAAACGGCTCAGCGATTCACCGCTGCGTTACGTGGTGAAAATTGTGTCCGAGCACAACAAAGACGCGCGGGTGTCGTCATCGGAGGACGAGAACTTCTATTCGTGGGATCGTCTGTTGAACACGTACAAGGATGTCATCAGCGAGATGCAGGCGCGCTTGAAGTAACCGATGCACTGTGCGCCATCAGATATCCTGTAAACCAACAACGCGGGCACCGGTTTCCGGTGCCCGCGTTGTTGTGACCGCAATCTCCGATCGGCTTCGTTGCCTTACTTGAGCGGCTTGTACCGGTAGCTCATGATGCCAGCGCCCGTCGCCTTGATGGTGACCGACTTCGTCTCCCCCTTCTTGATCGGGCCCACCGCTTCGGTGGCCGTGGCCACCACCGCGCCGGCGAGGTCGAGGAACTCGGCCGTCACGCTGTACTGGCCGTCCTTGGCCGCGACCTGCTCAAGGCTGAGCACGAGCGACGCGTTGTCCTTGCGGCGATCGAAGCTCGTCACGTCCACCTTGACCGGCAGCGCTTCGGCAATTGTCTGGTACTTGACCAGCGAGTCCGTCCACGCCTTGGTCTCCACCGCCTTCTTGGCGGTCTGTGCCGCCTTGGCGATCCCCTGCGACGCGTACGCGAACAGCATCCAGGCTTCGGAGTTGTTCGGGTCGATGTCGACCAGCTTCCGCACCGGGGCGAACATCTGCATGAACTGGTCCTTGCCGTAGTACGCCGCCGCCACGTTGCGCTGCGCATCGCGGTTGTACGCGTTCCGCGTCGTGGCCGCTTCGAACAGCTTGAGCGCGTCGTCCGACTTGTTGGCTCGCGTCGCGATCACGCCGGCCGTGGTCAGCGCGATGTCCGAGGCCGACGTGGACGTGAGCAGCGCGGCGTAGACCGTGGGGATCTGCGCGGTGTCCTTCGCCGCCGTGAGCGCATCCGCCCACGAGAGCAGCAGGTTCGGCGCGTCCGGACTGTCCGGCGTGGCCGTCAGCAGGGTCTTGAATCCCTCGGCCGCCTCGCGCGCCGTGGCCTGCTGTTCGGCGCCCGTCTTCGCCTGCGCGTCCTCCAGCTGGCTCATCGCCGCGTAGTACATGCTGCTGTTCTTCAGGTCGCGGTACGTGGTGTCGTCGGCCGCGTACTTGATGACATGCTTCCAGTGCATGATGGCGTTGGCCCGGTTGTTCCGCGCGTTCGCGACGTTCGCCAGCACGTAGTGCGGGTACGGGTTGGTCGCGGCCATCATCATCGAGCGCTTCGCGAAGTACTCGGCCGAATCCAGATTGCCGCCGTTCGACGCATCGAGCGCGGCCTTAGTGGCGGCCAGCCACACTTCGTTCTGACGCATCGCGTTCACGTCAGATTCGCACGCCGGGATCGCCGCGATCATCGCCTTGTACGAGCTGTCCATGTGGACGATGATGTCGTACGGCTGCGTGGGGTTCGTGATGAAGCCGAGTGCACTGCGCGCCGGCGCGTCACCGATGCCGGGCTCGACACCCCACAGCGTGAGCGCCTGCACCAGCGAAAGATGGTAGCCGGCCGGGTTCTTGGCGTACCGCTCGGGCTTGGTGTCGAGCTCCTTCACGATGTCGCGCAACACCTTCTGGCGCGCCTCAGGTGTGGGCGCGCTCCGCGCGCTCTGGAACTTCAGCGACATCAGCGCGAGTTCCTTGGGATTATTCTGGTCGATCGTGCACGACGAGGCCACGCCGCCACCGGGCTGAGCCAGTGCCACGGACGGCACGAGAACTGCTCCGGACAGCGACACGACGGTCGCCACACCGGCCATGAACGTCAAACGCATGACGTCTCCTGAATGCGAGAAAGTGCGGGAGAATGGGCCAGCAAGCCGGCCGGGGGGTACTGTTGGGGACCCAGTGTCCTACTTTGAAACTACTATGACCAACCGGATCCGCACGCGGTTCCTTGTAATCGGCAGCGGCGTGGCTGGATTGCACGCCGCCTGGCGTGCGTCGGCCTATGGACCGGTGACGGTCCTCACCAAACGTACGCTGTTCGACTCCGCCACCGCCTACGCCCAGGGGGGCATTGCGGCCGCCCTCGGGGCAGGCGATTCGCCCGACCTCCACCGACAGGATACGCTCGCCGCCGGAGCAGCGCTGTGTGACGCCGAGGCGGTGCAGGTGCTCGTGCAAGAAGGGCCGGCCCGGGTGCGTGAACTGCAGGCGGCCGGCGCCCGGTTTGACCTCGACCCCGCCGGCGCCTTCGAGCTGGGCAAGGAAGCGGCCCACTCCCGCCATCGCATCGTCCACGCGCAGGGGGACCAGACCGGCGCCGAGGTGGCGCGGACCCTCGTGGCCAAGGTGCTGGAGTCGCCCAACATCACCGTGGTCGAGATGGCCCGTGTGCTCGACCTGATCGTGTTTGAGGACGAGGACGGGGTCCAGTGCGCCGGCGTTCGGGCCAGCATCGCCGGTCGGCCGGTCGAAATCGTGGCCGACGCGACGGTGCTGGCCACCGGCGGATGCGGTCAGATTTACCGATATACCACCAATCCGCAGGTCGCCACGGGCGACGGGTTCGCGATCGCGCACCGGGCGGGTGCCCGGCTGGCCGACATGGAGTTCGTCCAGTTCCACCCCACCGCGCTCGATACCCCCGAAAACCCGCTGGCGCTGATTTCCGAGGCGGTGCGGGGCGAGGGGGCCATCCTCCTCAACGGGCGGGGGCAGCGGTTTATGCCCGCTCGGCACCGGCTGGCGGAGCTTGCCCCACGCGACGTGGTGGCCCGCGAAATTTTCCGCGAACAGCAGCAGCACGGCACCGTGCTGTTGGACGCCACGAAGCTCGGTGCCGCCTTCGCCAGCCGCTTTCCGGGCATCCTGCAGCTGTGCCGGGCCCGTGGCATCGACCCCGTGCACGAGCCCATTCCGGTCACGCCGGCGGCGCATTACATGATGGGGGGCGTCATGACCGACCTCGCGGGCCGGTCCAGCATCGCCCGCCTGTACGCCGTGGGCGAGGTGGCGCGCACCGGCGTCCATGGCGCCAACCGGCTGGCCTCGAACTCGCTGCTGGAAGGGCTGGTGTTCGCCGAGCGCGTGGCGCGCGATCTGGCCCAGACGCCGGAAGAGCTGCCCGTCCCTGAGCCGGCGGCGTGGACCGTGCCGGCGCTCGACGACCGCGGGGCCGCCCAAGTGGCCGCCGACGAAATCCGCGCCGTGATGTGGACCTACGCCTCGATCGCCCGGACCGCCTCCGGGCTGCGCCGCGCGCTCGCCGATCTGCACGCCATCGGCCACCGGCTGCCGCCGGGGGCCACGGAGGAGCGCAATCTGCACGCCACGGCGACGCTGGTGGCGGAGGCGTCGCTGTTGCGCAAGGAGTCGCGCGGTGGGCACTTCCGTAGCGATTTTCCCAAGACCCGCCGGAAGTGGCAGGGCAAGCACATCACGTGGTAACCGCGCTCAGATGACTATCCTCGAAGCCCACTACGATCCCGCGCTCGCCGACGAAATCCGCGCCCTCGCTGCGGCCCGGAATGCGGTGATTCTCGCGCACAACTACGAGCGCCCCGAGATCCAGGACGTGGCGCACTTCGTGGGCGACTCGCTGGGCCTGTCGCGCGAGGCCGCCCGCACCGAAGCAGACGTCATCGTGTTCTGCGGGGTGCACTTCATGGCCGAAACAGCCGCGATTCTATCGCCGCAGAAAACGGTGCTGCTCCCCGATCTGGCCGCCGGCTGCTCGCTGGCCAGCACGATCGACGCCGCCCAGCTGCGCGCCTGGAAGGCTGAGCATCCGGACGCCGTGGTGGTGGCCTACGTGAACACCACCGCCGAGGTGAAGGCCGAGAGCGACTACTGTTGCACCTCCGGCAACGCCGTTGACGTGATCAACGCCATCCCCGCGGACCGTGAGATTCTCTTTCTCCCCGACATGTTCCTGGGTGCGCACGTCCGCCGCGAAACCGGGCGCGAGAATATCCACGTGTGGATGGGCGAGTGCCACGTGCACGCCGGGATCGACCCCGAGCACATCTCGCTCATGCGTGCGCAGCATCCGGGCGCCGAGTTTCTCATTCACCCCGAATGCGGCTGCGCGACCTCGGTGGTGGAGGCGATGAGCGCCGGGGCCATCGACCGCGAGAACGCGCACATCCTGTCCACCGAGGGGATGATCAACCGACCTGGGCAGACCGATCAGGACACGTTCATCGTGGCCACGGAGATCGGCATTCTGCACCGGCTGCGCCGCGCCAATCCAACCAAGCACTTCATTGCGGCGAACGATCGGGCCCAATGTGCGTACATGAAGGTGACCACGTTGCCGAAAGTCCGTGACGCGCTGCTGTTTACGCAGTACCGTATCACGGTGCCTGACGACGTGGCGGCACGTGCGCGGCTTGCGATTGAGCGCATGGTCTCGATCGGCGGCAGTTCTGGCGTCAGTCCCTTTGGTCCCGAGGATCCCGGCGAATGAGTTCCTTTCACCCACCCCTGCGCCCCACGCCGCCGCACGGCTTTGCCACTGCCGCGTTGCGGACGCCCACGCCGCGCGACATGCGCGCCGTGTCGGCACTCGTGTTTCCGCTGTCACCGGCCGAATGCACCGAGCATGTGCGTGTGGCCCTGCACGAAGATCAGGCGTCGAACGATCTGTCCACACTGGCCACGGTGGTCAGCAACCGGCGGGTGCGTGGCGCCATCGTCGCGCGCCGCGACGGTGTGATTGCCGGTGTCGCGCTCGCGGTCGAGGCCTTCCAGCAGCTCGACGACTCGGCCACGGTCCGCATCGAAGCGGAAGACGGCATGCGCGTGAAAGCCGGCGACACCGTGCTGCACATCAGCGGCCATGCGCGTGGCATGCTGGCGGCCGAGCGCACGGCGCTCAACTATCTGCAGCACCTGTCCGGGATCGCCACGCTCACGGCCCGCTTCGTCGACGCGGTGTCGGGCACGTCGGCCAAAATCCTCGACACGCGCAAGACCACGCCCGGCTGGCGTACGCTGGAGAAGTACGCGGTGCGCGCCGGCGGCGGCGCCAATCATCGCATGGACCTGCGCAGCGGCGTGCTGATCAAGGACAATCACCTCGCCGCCATCGGCGGTGACATCGCGATGGCGGTGACGCGCGCGCGCGGACTTGCCATGAACGGCACACCGATCGAAGTGGAGTGCGACTCGCTCGCGCAAGTCGACGCCGCCATCGCTGCCGGCGCCGACTGGGTGCTGCTCGACAACATGTCACCCGACGTGCTTCGCGAGGCCGTTGCGCGCGCACGCGGTCGCGTGATCACCGAGGCGTCGGGTGGCATCACGCTCGACACCGTGCGTCAGGTAGCCGAGACGGGCGTGGACCGCATTTCGGTTGGGGCGCTCACGCATTCGGCCCCGGCGCTCGATCTCGGCCTCGATTTCGACGGCCTCTAACACCTCGTTTCCTGCTCCCTTGTGCGGCAGGTCCGCCGCACCGCGACTGCCGTGATGCCTGTGCCACTGCCACCGCTCACTGACCGCGCCGCCCGCATTTTGCTGGAAGGGCTCGTGGACTACGCCGGCCTCTTTCCGCCGGCGTCGCTGGCCATGACCAATGCCGTGCGCAACTACGCGCATTACCGTGCCGCCGGGACGGGCTGGATGCTGGGGCGTTTCATTTGCCCGGCGTCGTCGCTCGAGCAGTTCTCGCAGGCGGCCGATCCGTTGTTGCCGCGCGATGCCGGCGCCATTCCGTGGCGCCTGTCGGTCACCGGCAGTGGTGACATGGCCGCCGATCTCGCGCAGATCGCGGCGTTCAACGAGCGGCATCGCGTCTGCTTCGAAGAATGTGGGGCCACGGTCGACAGCTACGAATGCAAAGTCGCGAGCGCACACGAGGTGGAGCACGTTGCGGCGGCGATCCCGGCGACGCTCGTGACGTACCTCGAGGTGCCGCTCGATGGCGATATCGAAGGGCTCGTAGCGGCGATCGCCCGCGTGGGGCGTCGCGCGAAAATCCGCACCGGTGGCACCACTGCCAATCTGATCCCGGACCCCGCGCGCATCGTGCGCTTTTTCGCCGCCTGCACCGCGTACGACGTGATCGCCAAGGCCACGGCCGGGCTGCATCATCCGCTGCGCGGCACCTACCGCCTCACCTACGAGCCGGACGCCGCCACCGGACGCATGTACGGCTTTCTCAACGTCGCCCTCGCCGCCGCCCTGCTCGGCAACGGCGGCCGCGACACCGACGCCCTGCGTCTGCTCGAGGAAGCCGATGCCGGTGCCATCACGTTCGACGAGATGCAGATCACCTGGCACGGGCCTGACCATGCGGTCACGTTCCCGCGCGCGGCGCTGCAGCGCATGCGTGAGCGCGGCATGGTCAGCTTCGGGTCCTGCTCCTTCACCGAGCCGGTGGACGAAGCGCGCGCCCTCGGCTGGATCTGATCACCCCTACCGGTCGTCACGACGCGCCAGCGCCGCCGGCGCCGGCGCGCTAGACTCCCCGACATGTCGACTGACCAGACCCACGACCCCGCCCTGCGTTCCTGGGTGCCGACGGCGAATCTGCGCGGTGCGGATTTCCCGATCCAGAACCTCCCCTTCGGTGTGTTCCGGCGCGCCGGTACACGCGAGGCGCCCCGTGTGGGCGTGGCGATTGGCGCCGCGATCCTCGATGTCGCGGCATGCCTCGCAGCGGGCCTCTTCGCCGATGATGTCGCGGCGCGTGACGCGGCCTCCGCGTGCGCCGCGCCGACGCTCAATGCACTGATGGCACGCGGTGCCGATGCCCGGCGCGCGTTGCGCGCTGCCGTCTCGGCGCTGCTGGCCGAGGAGGCCCCCGTGCACCGGCGGCAGATCGCCGAGCACGCGTTGGTGCTGCAAGCCGAGGCGGAGCTGTTTCTGCCGGCGCAGATTGGCGACTACACCGACTTCTACGCGTCGGTGCACCACGCCACGAACGTGGGGTCGATGTTCCGCCCCGATCAGCCGCTGCTCCCCAACTACAAGTGGGTGCCGATCGGTTATCACGGCCGTGCCTCCAGCATCGTGGTCTCGGGCACACCGGTGCGCCGTCCGTCGGGACAGCGCAAAGGACCTGCCGACGACACGCCCACCGTGGGTCCGTCCCGCTCGCTCGACTACGAACTGGAACTCGGCGCGTTTGTGAGCACCGGGAACGCGCTGGGCGAACCGATCGCGATGGCCGATGCCGAAGCGCATCTGTTCGGGGTGTGTCTGCTCAACGATTGGTCGGCGCGCGATCTGCAGGCGTGGGAATACCAGCCGCTGGGGCCGTTCCTGGCCAAGAACTTCGCCAGCACGATCAGCCCGTGGGTGGTCACCCTCGAGGCGCTCGCGCCGTTTCGCGCCCCGCTGGCCGATCGCGCCGAGGGTGATCCGGCACCGCTGCCCTATCTCAGTCATCCCAACGATCGCGCCCACGGCGGATTCGCGGTGACCGTGGAGACGTGGCTGTGCACCGCGCGGATGCGTGCGGCCGGTGAGCCCGCCGTCCGTATCACGCAGGCGCAGGCCACCGATCTGTATTGGTCCATGGCACAGATGCTCGTGCATCACACCAGCAGCGGCTGCAATCTGCGCCCGGGCGATCTGCTGGGGAGCGGCACCATCTCCGGACCGGCCCGGGACAGCCGCGGGTGCCTGCTGGAGCTCACGTGGCGCGGGGCCGAGCCCCTCACGCTGCCGAACGGGGAAACGCGCGCCTTCCTCGAGGATGGCGACGAAGTCCAGCTCACCGCTTTCGCCGAGCGCGACGGGGCGGTTCGGATTGGCTTCGGTCGCTGCACGGGTGTGATCGTAGCGGCCTGAGGAACGTCGCATTCGGACCTAGCCGTGTATCTTTTCCGCATATTCAAAACGAGGGAGGCCGACGGCTGATCCTCGCATTGCCCCCCCGCCTGCTGCACATTGGCACATGCGCCCAGACTTGATTCGTGTCGTGCTGGTGGACGATCACCAGATTGTTCGTGCCGGCCTCAAAGCCGTGCTCTCCACTGCCAAGGACATCACCGTCGTCGGTGAGGGCAGTAATGGCAAGGATGCCCTCGCCCTCGCCGACCGCGCCAACCCGCACGTGATCGTGATGGACCTCTCCATGCCCGACATGGATGGGCTCACGGCCACGCGCGAACTCCAGAAGGCGAACGCGCTGCGCGTCATGCCGGTCGATGAACCCAGCACCCGGCGGGTGCTGGTGCTCACCATGCACACCGAAGACGAACATCTCGTCGCGCTACTCGAAGCCGGTGCCTCGGGCTATCTGCTCAAGTCGGTCGCCGACCGTGAGCTCGTCGACGCCGTGCGCACCGTGGCCGCGGGCGACGTGTACGTGCAGCCCACCGCGGCCCGCGCGCTGGCCCGCGGGCTGGCCCGGCGTGATGGCAACGCCGAGGAGCGCACGCGCTTCGAGAAGCTCACCGATCGCGAGCAGGTGGTGCTGCGTATGGTGGCCGAAGGCTTCACGGCCCCCGAAATCGGCGAGCATCTCACGATCTCGCCGAAAACCGTGGACACCTACAAGCAGCGGATCGGCGAGAAGCTCGGCCTCTCGCACCGCACCGACTACGTGAAGTTCGCGCTCAAGCTGGGGCTGCTCAAGAACGACGCGTAACCGCGCGCTCCTGCTCGGCCTTCACCAGACTCCACGCGGGCATCGGCGGCGACGGCACGTCCAGCAGCGCATCGCTGGACCCGTAGCCGTGTTCCTCACGCACACGTGCGGCGATGTCGCGGCGCAGATCGTCGATCGCCGCGCCGGCGTCGCCGGTGAGCTCGAGGCGCGTGGCGCGGAAGCGCCGCCCTGACTCGAGGCAGAACAGGGCCGTCAGCGCGATCTCGCGCGTACATGCCCCGGCGCCACGCTCCTCGATCAGCCGCTGGGTGCGGGCGATCGTCACCGTGCGCGCGTATACCTCGATCGCCATGTTCGCGAGACGCTCCACCACCAGCTGGCGGTGGATAATGTCCTTTTTGTGCGCCACGATCATCTTCTGCGTCGCGTCGGCCAGCTCCGCGACGTGCTGTTCCACGAAGTCCGCATGCGTGCGCAGCGCGGCGTGCAGCGACACGGCGAAGCGGTCCTTCCGCCCCAGCGCCGTCGCAACGCGTCCGGCGGCGTAGCTCGACACCAGCACCCAATTCTGAATCGGATTTTTGAGCGCGCCCGACAGCTCCTTGAGCTCCTCCGCCGTGCCCTGAATGCCGTTCAAGCCCACGAACAGCCGCAGCACCTCGTTGGCCCCCTCGAAGATGCGGTTGATGCGCGCATCGCGCAGGTAGCGCTCGTAGGGCCACGGCTTCACGAATCCGCGCCCGCCGGCCAGCTGCACCAGTTCATCGGCCGTGCGCCACACGAGTTCGCTCGCGAACACCTTCGCGCACGCCGCTTCGAGCGACGCGTCCACCTCGTCGGCGTCGAGCGCCGCCGCGAGCGCGCCCACCATGGCGTCCACCGCGTACGTCTCCGCCGCGATCGTTGCCATCTTGCGCTGCGTGATCTCGAACGACGCGAGCGGGCCGCCGAATTGTGTGCGCGCCTCCGCATAGCGTGTGAACTCGGCCAGTAGCCGCTTGCATCCCGACGCACACCCGGCGGCCAGTGACAAGCGGCCCGCGTTGAGTGCGTTCACCGCCACGCGGAACCCTTTTCCGACCTCGCCGAGGACGTGGTCGTCGGGGACGAACAGCTCGTCGAACACCAGCTCCGCCTGCGTGGACGCACGGATGCCGAGCTTGCGGATCGTGCCGTCGATGCGGAACCCCGGCATGTCGGGGCGCACAATGAAAGCCGTGGGGCGCATGACCGTCTGGCCGTCCCGCACGATCGGCGTTTGCGCGAAGGTCGCGATCATGCCGGCGCGCTGCCCGTTGCCGATCCAGTGTTTGCGGCCGTTCAGCACCCAGCCGGTGTTGTCGTCGCTGCGGCGCGCCGTCGTCACGATGTGCTGCGCATCCGAACCCGTTTCCGGTTCGGTCAGCGCGTAGGCCGCGAGCATGTCGCCGCGGGCGAGGGCCGGCAGATAGCGTGATTTCTGCGCGTCGTTGCCGAACAGCACGAGCGCCTTGCCGCCCAGGCCGCAGTGTACCCCGATGAGCACGCCCAGCGACGCGTCGATCGAGGCCACCGCGCCGAACACGCGCGCATAGGCGCTGGCCGACAGTCCGAGTCCGCCGTACTCCGTGGGGGTGGTGAGCCCCAGCAACCCCGCCTCGGCGAATGCGCGGATCACCGGTTCACCCACGGTTTCGTCCTCGTCCATCTGCCGCGGGTCGATCAGTCCCGACGCGACCATCGCATTGAGCGACTCCACGAGGCGGTGCACCGTGGCCGCTTCGTCCGGGCGCCGCGCGTCGAGGGTGGCGGGATACGGAAAGAGCAGGTGGTCGGTGATCTCACCCTGAAAGAGATCACGCAAAAACGACGGCTTGGCGGTGCTCGCCGACGACGGGGAGGCGCTCATGGACCGGCACTCCGGAAGCGGAAACGAAGGACGGGGCGCCTCAGTACGAAGCGCCCCGTGGGGAAAGCTAGACCGCTGGCCGGTGGCCGCGTCAGGGGGCGCGCTACGGAGCGCGCACCGCCGGTGCGATCGGCCCGCCGACCGTGACCTGCACCCGCGTGGCCTTGCCTTCGTTCTGGTTGTTGTTGTTCACCACCTGCAGCGTGAGTGTCGCTTGGCCGATCGCGATGCCGCTGACGCTCACGAGCGTGGACTGCGCGTTGGCCGTACCCACGGACACCCCAGGCGTGTCGCTGGTGACCACGACGTTCCGGTTGCGCAGCGTATTGCCGCGGCTGTCCAGCAAGGTGATGGCGAACGCACTCGTCACGCCGCGGCTGACCGTGAACGCCGCGTTCGTGAGGTTCGCGACGATCGTGTCGACCGGCGTCTGCTGGATGATCACCGTGCTCTGCCCGAGGCGCGCCTCCGCCGTGGCCCCGATGTTCACCGTGCCCGCGGCGATGGCGGTCACCAGACCCGTGCTCGAGACCGTCGCCTTCGTCGGGTCGCTGGTCAGCCACTCGAGCGGACGATCGGAGACCTCGCGGCCGGTGGAGTCGGTGACAACCGCGCGCAGCTGCGTCGTGGCCCCTTCCTGTACGGAGACCTGCACCGGCGACAGCGTCACCGTGGCCACCGGCACGTTCGTCACCGAAAGTTGGACCGTGTCCGAGACCCCTTCCGCCGTGGCGATCACCCGCGCCGTCCCGAGCGAGAGTCCGGTCACGATGCCGGCCTGCGTCACGCCGATCACCGTGGGCGTATTCGTGGTCCACGTGGTGATGCGTCCCGACGGTACCTGCGAATTCGTGGAATCGAGCAGCGCCGCCGAGAAGCCGCGCGGAATGCCCAGGCGGAGCGATCCGGTGCGCTGCTGGATCACGACCTGCACGATGCGTGGGTCGACCGCCTGAATGCTCGCGCTGCAGGTGACCTGCGCGTTTTCGGCCGGCGACGCCGTGATGGTGGCGGTGCCGGCCTTCCGCGTGGTGGCGAGGCCGGTGTTGGATACCACGGCCACAATCTCGTTGCTGCTCGTCCACACAATCGGACGGCCCTGCGACGGGATGACATTGTTGGCGGTGTCGCGCACCACGAGCGTCGGTTGCACGCTCTGGGACACCGTGACTTTCGACGACGACGGGCTCAGCGAACAGCTACCGATCGGGATGTCCGTCACGGTGATGTTGGCACTGCCCACCGTCTGGTCGGCCGTGGCCGTCACGACGACACTGCCCGGCGCGATCGCCGTGACCTTGCCGCTCTGATCGACCGACAGGATTGACGAGTTGCTGCTACTCCACCGGAACGTGCTACTGGTGATGATGGTGTTCTGGTTGTTGCGTGCCGTCGCCACGAGGTCCCGCGTGTTGGTGCGGCGCAGCGTGAGCACGGACGGGTTGATGATCACCGTGGCCGCGACTTCCGGCGTCACGGTCACGGGGACCGAGGCGCTCTTGCCGTCGGCGACGGCCGAGACCGTGGCGCCGCCAATCCCGACCGCGATCACGTTCCCCTCCGTGGTCACCGTGGCGACCGCGGTGTTGCTGGAGGAGTAGGCGATCTTCTTGTTGCGGATCGAATTGCCGTCGCAATCGAAGGCGGTGCCCACGATGGCCGAGGCACTGTTCACCGGCAGTGTCAGTGTGGCCGGTGCCACCGAGACGGTGCAGGCATCCGGCGTGACCTTGAGGTCGAGGCAGCCGGCGAGCCCGAGCAGGGCCAGCGCAGCAGCGGTCGCGCGAATCGTCGCGCGGGTGTTCGCAATGGGGGCAGCGACCCGCATGCAGGTCCGTCCTGTCAACAAAAGTGAATGAGCCATCCCGGAAGATCGCCCGGATGGCAATGTCCAACCTAGACGCGCAGTGGGGGCCAGCCGTAACCGTTACAGCGCTGGCACGCGACGGCGGCTTGAGAGAAGGTGTCCGGCTGCCCCCGTAGCGGCAAGCGGCGTCGGCTGCGCGCCGGTGATCGTGCGTACCCGCCATCGTCGTCGTGGTGCCGCGTCCTGCCGCGGCCGCCTGCGCACCCGACACGGTAGCGGGACACTCCCGCCGCCGTGCAACTTACCCCGCGCTGATGACGATACCGGTTGACCGTGCCACCACACTCTCCCGCGAGGCCCCTGCCGTCTCGTGGACTGCCGCGATGGCTTGGATCCTCGCGGCGGCCGTGCTACGTACCGGACTCAGCGGTCTCGTACCGCTGCTCCCCGACGAGACGTACTACTGGGAGTGGTCGCGACAGCTCGCCGCCGGCTACTTCGATCATCCCCCCGGCATCGCGCTTCTGATTGCCGGCGGCACCGCCCTGCTCGGCGACACCCACGCCGGGGTACGCGCCGGCCCGGGGATGGCCGCTGTGCTCATGCATCTGGCGGCGGTTGCGTGCGCGTGGCAATTGGGGGGACGTGGCGCAGCGGGCCAGCGGGCCGCCACCCGCGCCGCCGCGCTGGTGACCCTGCTCCCGATCGCCACCTTGGGCCTGGTGCTGGCCACCCCCGACGCGGTGCTCTTCGCCGCCACCATGTTCGCCCTGTTCGGGGTCGAGCGCGCCCTCGCGGCACCGCTCCGCTCACGGCAGAGCCTCGCGTGGTGGACGGTGGCCGGCCTCGGTCTCGGCGCCGCGTTTGTGGCCAAGTACACCGCCGTGCTGCTCCCGATGGGACTGGTGGTGGCGTGCCTGCTGCACCCGGCGTTGCGTCGCCGTTTTGCCGAGCCCGGGCCGTGGATCGCGTCGGTGGTGGCGCTGGCCCTGTTCGCGCCGGTGGTGGCGTGGAACGCATCGAACGACTGGGCGTCCTTCCGCTTCCAGCTCGGTCACGGCTTCACCCCCAGTGCGCGGGGCAATCCCCTCTCCCGCGAGCTCGAGATGGTGGGCGGACAGATCGGCCTCGCGTCGCCGATCCTGTTCCTGCTCATGGCGGCCGCCGTCTGGCTGGCCATGCGCGACGGGTGGCGTATGCGCCGCGACCTCGATCCCACTGATGTCATGACGCGCCGCTTCGCCCTGGCGGTCATTGCCGTGGTACCGCTGGCGTTCTTTGCCGTGAGCGCGTGGCGTCGGTCGGTGGAAGCCAACTGGCCGGCCATGATCTATCCCGGGGCCATGATGCTGCTGGCCACCGCCGAGCAGCCGTGGTCGCACGGCCGCTGGTGGCGTCGTGGACAGGTGCTGGCCGCCGCGCTGATCGTGGTGGTGGTGTGGCAGGCGGCCACGCCCATGCTGCCCGTGCCGCCGCGCAAGGATCCCATCGCGCGGGCGCATGGCTGGGACGTGCTGGCCCGCGCCGTGCAGCAGAGCCGGCAGGACGAGTTTCTGGCGGGGACCGCCGGTCGCTGGGTGGCCGCCGATCGCTATCAGGATGCGTCGGAACTCGCGTTTCACCTCCCCGATCAGCCCCGCGTGTTTGCGCTCAACCTCGGCGGCCGCACCAACCAGTACGATCTCTGGCCGAACGCCGCCGACGCCATCCGCCCCGGCGACGGGCTCGTGGTGGCGTTCGATGCCGATGCGAAGGGCGATTCCCTCGCCGGCGTGGTCGGCCGGTGGTTTGCCGCCACGAAACAAGGGGCCACGGTTCCGCTGCGGCGCGGGGACGGCGTGGTGACTACGCGTCGCCTCTGGCTCTTCCGCACGGCGCAGTTCGTACCGCCACGCGTGACGAAGCGCTGATGAACAGGCTCACGCTGCCCCTCGTCACCGCGGTCGCGCTCGGGGGCGCGATCGGTTCGGTGGCGCGCTACGCCGTGGGTGTGTGGCTGGCGCGAGCGGGCGGCACCTTTCCGGTGGCCACCCTGCTCATCAACGTCACCGGCAGCTTTCTCATCGGCCTGTTCGCGCGCCTGTTCGAGGCGCCCGATGCCAATCCTGTGCTGCGTGCCGCACTGACCGTCGGATTGTGCGGTGGCTTCACCACCTTCTCCACCTTCAGCGCCGAAACCATCGCGCTGTTGCAGCAGGGGCGGGCCGCACGCGCCGCCGTGTACGTCACCGTCAGCATCGTGGCCGGTGTGCTCGCCACGTTCGCGGGGCTGCTCCTTGGCCGCACGGCGCGGTAGCCCACTCACTGTTCGCTCCTCCTGTCGATACCCACCGCCCTCCGATGACCGCTCCCACGATCCCCGCCGATCTCGCTGCCTGGTGCAGCGCCCACGAAGCGCGCGCGCAGGACGAACTGTTCGCGTTCCTGCGTATTCCGAGTGTGAGCGCTCGCACCGAGCACACGGCCGATTGCGCCGCGGCGGCGCAGTTCGTGGCGGATGCCCTCACGCGCATCGGGTTTACGACGACCATCGAACCCACGCCGGGCCATCCAGTGGTGGTTGGTGAATGGCGCGGCGCCGGTGGCGACGCGCCCACGCTCCTGGTGTACGGACATTACGACGTGCAGCCCGCCGAACCCCTTGAGCTGTGGACCTCGCCCGCCTTCGAACCCACGGTGCGCGATGGACGCATCTATGCGCGCGGCTCAGTTGACGACAAGGGCCAGCTGTACCTGCACATCAAGGCCCTCGAAGCGCATCTCGCCGTGCGCGGGACGCTGCCCGTGAATGTGATCGTGCTGGCGGAAGGGGAGGAGGAAGTGGGCAGCGTGAATCTCGAGGCCTTTCTCGAGCGTGAGCAGGCGCGGCTCGCCTGCGATGCCGTGGTGATCTCCGACTCCACCATGTTCGCACCGGGCATCCCCAGCATCCTGTCGTCGCTACGCGGCATGGCGTATCTCGAAATCACCGTGCGCGGCGCCAGCGGTGATCTGCATTCCGGCATGTACGGTGGCGCGGTCGTGAATCCGGCCATGGCGCTGGCCCGCATTCTGGCCACCATGCACGACGCCGACGGCCGCATCGCCATTCCGGGCTTCTACGACAACGTGCAGCCGTTCCCTGAGGCGGTGCGTGCGCAGATGCGCGCGTTGCCGTTCAGCGACGACACGCTGATGCACGAAGTCGGTGTGACGGCGCTGGGGGGTGAACCGGGGTACACCACGCTCGAGCGGTTGTGGACGCGCCCCACGTGCGAAGTGAACGGCCTGCTCAGCGGCTACACCGGCGAAGGTGCGAAGACCGTGCTCCCGGCCGTCGCGATGGCAAAGGTGAGCTTCCGCCTCGTGCCCGATCAGGCGCCCGAGGCGATCGGCGATCTGGTTCGCACACATGTGGAGCGGATGGCGCCGGCAGGTGTGACCGTCACGGTCGAACATCTGCACGGCGGGCGTCCGTGGCGCGCCGATCTGCAGGGCCCGATCATCGAAGCCGGCAAGCGCGCGCTCGAAGCGGCCTTCGGTCGCGAGCCGGTCATCACCGGGGAAGGCGGGAGCATCCCCGTGGTCGGTGATTTCGAACGCATTCTCGGTGCGCCCGTGCTCCTGATGGGCTTCGGGCTTCCCGGCGAAAATGCGCACGCGCCCGACGAGTGGATCAGCGTGGCGAACTATCTCGGGGGCATCCGCGCGGCCGCCACCTTACTCGACGAGTATCGGGCGGCCACGCGGTAAGACCGCTGGCGTTTGGCGTGCGGTCAGAATGAACTGAGGATGTCGTCCGACGCGTCATCGTCGTCGAACGGGATCATCGCGGCCGCGTTCATCGGCAGCACTTCGTCCTGCGGCGCACGCATCCCGTAGGACGAGGACGCGGAGGGGCGCGGCTTGATCGGTCCCTTCGCCGCCGGACGCACCGGCGCCGCCGGACGCACCGGCACCTTGGCCTTGGTCGCGCGCGACAGTGCCCGCGGCGACGCGAACGCCGGCGAATCGTTCAGCGCGGCCTGACGCCGCGACGTCGGACGTTCGCCGTACGGCGACTCGGCGCGGTGCCCCGCCGCGCCGCCATCGTACTGCGACGCCAAGTCCTGCATCTCCGCGGCCTGCGCCGACAGCTCGGCCGCCGCACTCGCCGATTCCTCGGCGTTCGCGGCGGTGCGCTGCGTAAGCCCGGCAATCTGTTCCATCGACGATGAGACCTCCGCCAGCTCGCGCTCCTGCTCGGCGGCGCCCTCGGCGATGTCGTTCATGATGGTGGACGCCCGCTGCACGCCCGTGCGGATCTCCTGTAGTCGTCGCGTAACAGACGCGTTGAGCTGCACGCCGGTCTCGGCCTTCTGGACGGATTCGTCGATCAGTGCGGCCGTGTTGCGCGAGGCATCCGAGGCGCGGATCGCGAGACTGCGCACTTCATCGGCCACCACCGCAAAGCCCTTGCCTGCGTCACCGGCGCGCGCCGCTTCGACAGCGGCATTGAGCGCCAGCAGATTGGTCTGGAAGGCGATTTCGTCGATCGTCTTCACGATCTTCGCGGTCGCGTCGGCGGACCGCTTGATCTCGTCCACGGCGGTCGCCAGTGCGGCCATCCGCTCCACGCCCTGTTCGCTGTCGAGCGTGGCCCGCTCCATGGCGGCGCGTGCCTCGTTGGCGTCGGCCACGTTGGCCTTCGTGCGGTCGCCCACGACCTTCAAGCGGTTGGACACCTGATCGATCGCGCCCGCCTGATCGGTGGCGCCGCTTGCCAGATCCTGACTGCCGTCGCCGATCTCGCGTGCGGCCGAGTTCACCTGACCGATCGCGGTGGTGAGGGACGCAAACACTTCGGAAATGTTGTCGAGCGCCAGATTGAGCGAATCCTTGATCGCGGCATGCTCGCCGACGTACGGGCCCGTCACGCGGGCCGACAGATCGCGTCGCGCCACGCGCTCGAGCACCTGCTTGGCCTCGCTGAGCGGCTGCACCACGGCGTCGAGCATGCCGTTCGTGTCGGTCACCAGTTGCGCGTAGGCGCCGCGGAATTGCTCGGGGCGTCCCCGATGCGCGAGATTCCCCTGACGGGCCGCGTCGCTCACGCCACTGATCTCGCCCACGATCCCCTGCAGCGTGCCGGCAGCGTCGTTGATGCTTTTCGACAGCACGTCGTCGTCCGAACGCACGGCGACGGTCGCGGTCAGGTCGCCGGCGGCGAGCCGGTCGGCCGCGCGCGCCACGCCGCCGAGATAGTCGATCAGCTCGCGGAAGGCCTTGGCGAGCGCACCGATCTCGTCGTCCCCGGTGATCTCGATCCGCTGCGAGAGGCGGCCACGGGCGATCTGCGTGGCGGCCTTCGCGAGGGTCTGGAGCGCATCGGCGATGCTCCGCAGCGTGCTCAGCGAGAGCACGCCGAGCACGAGCAGCGACACCGCCAACACTGCGCCCGTCACCCAGCGTTCCGTGGCCTGCGCGGCGCGCGCCTGGGCCGTGTAGGCCGCAAAGGCATCCCCAAAGGCCTGCACGGTGGCGGCATCATCGCGGGCCGTGCCGGCGCCCGTCGTCCCCTGCGTAGTCGGCGCCTGATCGAGGTGCCCCTGCAGCCGCCGGCTGGCCTCGAGTGCGGGCGCGGACGCCTGCTCGATCAGCGCAAGCCGCGCCGCCGACTGGCGTCCGAGCACGACGGTGGTGCCGAGCGTGACCAGAAAGCCGAGGGCGGCAACAGCCGGCAGGACCAGAATTCTGGCCCGGAGGGAAAGCGATCGGAGCATGGAGTCTGACGGGTGACGACGTGAGGCAACCGGCCCGCGCGACTTCGCCCGTGCTCGATAGGCTAGGGTATCGGGATCGCGGTCCCGGCACTTGAGTTGCGCGCCCTTTCTGGCACCGCGCCGTCACACCACCGGCGGATTTGTCACGCCACCGGCACGCGAGCGTCGGCGTGACCGCCCCCGAATCGACCACGGGCCGGACGACGGTGATCGTCGTCCGGCCCGTGGCGGTGAAGCGTGGTTAGCGTCCGGTCAGAGCCCGTCGAGCAGGGAGTCGTTGTTGGACGTGCCGGCGATCCGCTTGATGAGCCATTCCATGCCGGCTTGGGGCGGCAGCTGGTGCAGGCCGCGGCGCAGCAGGTGCACTTTGTCCAGCTGATCAGGGCGATAGAGCTTCTCTTCGCGGCGCGTTCCGCTGGTGCCGATGTCGAACGCCGGGAAGATGCGCCGGTCGGCCAGCGAGCGATCGAGCTTGATCTCGCAGTTGCCGGTGCCCTTGAACTCCTCGAAGATCACGTCGTCCATGCGCGAGCCAGTCTCGACGAGCGCCGTGGAGATGATCGTGAGCGAGCCGCCGCCGTGCTGCGGCGCGATCATGCGGGCCGATCCGAAGAACGCCTTCGGCTTCTGCATCGCATTGCTGTCGAGGCCACCGGACATCGTCCGCCCGGTGCCGCGCTCCACGGTGTTGTAGGCGCGGGCCAGACGGGTGATCGAGTCGAGCACGATCACGACATCCTTGCCCTGTTCCACCATGCGCCGCGCCCGCTCGAGGGTCATTTCGGCCACTTCCACGTGCCGCTTGGGCGGCATGTCGAAGCTGGAGGCCACGACCTCGCCGTACCCCCACGTGATCATCTCGCTCACTTCTTCGGGGCGCTCATCCACCAGCAGCACCAACAGCGCCGCCTGCGGATGGTTGATGGCCACGCCTTCTACGATCGCCTGCAGCAGCGTGGTCTTGCCGGCACGGGCGGGGGCCACGATGAGCGCCCGCTGGCCGTAGCCGATCGGTGCAATCAGGTCGATCGCGCGACGCGTGAGTTCGGGGCCGGTTTTCGCCGGGCGGCCCGTTTCCAGCGTGAGCTTCCGATCGGGATAGCTCGCCGTGAGCGTGTTGAAGTCGGCGCGCTTCTCGAGCACGACGGGCGAGCCGTCGTTGAGTTGCTGCACTTCGATGATGACCTGACGACCGCGCGGATCGCGCCCGTAGGTCACGTCGAGCTTATCGCCACGTCGCAGCTGATGCAGACGCACCAGCGCCGGCGGCACGAACGGATCGGTCGGATCCGGCAGATAGCTGTTGATGGCACGGCGGAGGAATCCACCGTCGCGGGACGGGTCAAACCACCCCGACATCGTACCATCGGCCACCGTGGGCGTGGATGGCATCGACGGTGCACGCTCGGCGCGCTCCGTACCACCTTCGCCACCCGGTGCCCCTCCGTCACGTCCACCGTCACGTCCGCCACGTCGGAAGCGGTTGCGTCCGCGGCGCCCGCTGCGCCGGAGCGCGCCGTCACCGCCGCGATCCTGCCCACCGCGATCCTGGCCACCGCGATCCTGGCCGCCGCGATCCTGGCCACCGCGATCCTGGCCGCCGCGATCCTGTCCGCCGCGATCCTGTCCGCCACGCTCGGGACGGTCTCCGCCCCCGTGCGGGGCGCTCTGGCCACTCGGCGCGCCACCCTGCTGCTCGGGGCGGTCTCCCCGCGGTCCACGGTCGCCGCGGTCACCACGATGCCGGCCGCGGTCCCGATGCCGTCCGCCGCGCTCCGGGCGGTCGCCAAACGGGCGCTCCCCACGCGATTCCGGGCGCTCACTGCCCCCGGACGGCGGATTCGCCGGCGGGTTGGCGGGACGATCGAAGGCGCGGTCGTAGCGGTCGGCGCTGTCGGAGCGCGGGCGTTCCGCCGCCGGATCTGCAAACGCCGCCGACGACGGCGGCACGTAGCGATGCTCGGGTCGTGATTCTGCGCGCGGCTCGTGGCGCGGTTCCGGTCGCGGCTCCGACGGAGCCTCGGCGCGGGGCGACGGCTCGCGGACCACGCGCGGGGCGTCGTCAGCTCCTCTGTCTGCTACCGCCGGCGCCGACGCGCCATCTCCGGCATCCACACGCGGGCGGCGCGGGGGCCGGCCGCGACGAGGGCGCGCGCCCTCGTCCGCTGCGCCGGACGACTCGCTGGCTACCGGCGCTCCACTACTCGGCACTCCGCTGGTCGGCGCACCGCTCGCCGGTGAACCGCTGGTCGGCGAACCGCCGTCGGCGGGCGGCGCGGCCACGCGCCGTGGCGCGCGGGTCGACGGCGTGCGCGCCGCCGGCGCCGATGGGGCATCGCGGTATGGATTGTCGTCCCCGCCAGCATCAGGGGACGGTGCGGCGCTGGCGCGGCTGCGGCGAATCGGTGGTTTGCGTTCGGTCATTCGAAAACTGCAAGTGGGACAGTGGGCTCCGATCCGATCTGGAAGGGAGCGCGGCGCCGCGCCACGCATAAGGGCATGCGAAGCCGGGCCGGATGTTCGATGCCCCGGAAGGCATAGGTGCGCGAAAAGCGCGGGGAATTGCGGGTCGCTACGGACGGGTTGCGGAGAGCCGTCGCACTTGCCGAAACAGCAGTGGATGCCGTCCGGTACCTCGGGGGAGCGCGATTGCCTCGCGTCTCCGGTCGTGTGGGGATGCCGCTGACGAACGACGGATCCCCGGCCGGCCGATTCACGCCTTCTGGAACGCCGGCGCCGCATGGTTTTCACCAGGGCGCTACCAGACGGTGTCGGTGGGCTCTCGTCACGCGCACGTCGAACTGCCGTACGTGACCACTGGAGTATTACGATCAGGGGGCCATCGCGCAACCCGTCTCTGACCGCTGTGACCTGCCGTGACTGCCGGTCCCATCTACTTTTCGTGCTATGATCGCACCCCCTCTCGACCTCCCGGCCGCGCTCGCCGATGCCGTCGGCGCCTACGAGGCCTCCGGCAATATCGGTGGACTCATGGAGCGCCTGCACACGCTCCGAGCCACTGTCACCCCCGATGCCCTCGTGGCGGCCGCGGAGCCGTGGCTGCATATGCCGGAGGTGGCGGGCCCCCTCTACGAACGGGTCGTCGACGAGCAGCCCGGCAATGCCCGTGCCCTCGTCATTCTGGCCAACGCCTACTGGCTGTCGGGCCGCGGCCCGGAACTCGTCGGGGAACTGGCCGCACGCGCCCTCGCCGCCGACCCGCTCAATCGCGGCGCGTGGCACCTGTGGGCCCTCACGGAATCCAATCAGCGTGATCGCACCATCCGCTGGTTGCAGGTCACGCAACGCTTCCCTGACGATCTGCTGGCCAAGGCCGCGCTGGCCGACAACGCGAGTTCGCTGGCCGCCGCCGAGCACGACAAGGAAGCGCTGGCGCTCGCCATTGCCAGCTACGAAGAGCTGTGGGCCAATTCACCCACCGAACAGCAGCGTGCCGCGCTCGAAACGGCGCTCGCCACCCTCCGCAACTATTCGCTGTGACCGACGCCCCGACGCCCGGCACCCCGACGCCCGGCACCTCGATGCCAAGCACGCCGCCGCACGATCACGTGGAAAGCGACGCCCTCGCCGAGTTCCGCCTGTTCCGTGAGCGGATGAACACGCGCATCCTCGGCGAGAACAATCTGGTCATCAATCGCTTCTTCAATCTCGACGGTCGCGCCTACGAAGGCGGTGTGCTGAGTGTCAAGACGAAGGAGCTGCTCGGACTCGTCGCCTCGCTCGTGCTGCGCTGCGATGATTGCATTACCTACCACATCGTGCGCTGCGCCGAGGAAGGCGTGTCGCGCGACGAAGTGTTCGAGACCATGAGCATCGGTCTCATCGTCGGCGGCAGCATCGTCATTCCACATCTGCGGCGCGCCGTCGATCGCTGGGATGAAACCGAGAAGATGCGCGGCACGACCTAACGGCCGGCGAGCGCGCTACGGCTTCGCGACGGTGTTCGGGTTGCCGTCGGACACGTAGCGTGCCCACGTGCCGGGCTTGTCCATCTGGTCGAGCGTGTTGGACAGTTTGGTACCACCCTGCAGCGGCACCCGCGGCAACGATTTTGGATTGAACGATGGATCGTGCGGGCTGCGCGCCGGGCCGCCGGACACTTCGAACACCGCCTCATGGCGGTAGCGCACGTCGCGCTTGCTCTTCTTGTCGTACCACGCGCCGTTGAACGCGAGCGCACGGTTCTTCGGCCACAATCCGTAGGGCAGCGCCAACCCGCGCACCGTGTAGCCGGGCACGGCGGAGTCAATCGCCATGGCGGCGCGTGCGAGTTGCTCCTGCACTACGGCATCGGAATACTTGCTGAGCTTCGCGTGCCACAACGTGTGATTGCATAGCTCGAAACCCTGCTGCACGAGAAAGCGGAGCTTCGGAAACCGCCACTCGGTTTTCTGGCCGTCGATCCCCTTGTCGCCGAAGAACGCGTGCCCTGCCTCGGCCGCCGGCAGGGCGCAAAAGAGGCCCTTGGGTTTCCAGTCGGGGTGCGCCTTGATGAAGTCGAGCAGCATGCCGACGGCGCTCGTGGGATCGACCACCAGCGTCCCGCTGCGTTCGATGTAGCGGAACTGACTCGGTGAGGCATCGTCGAACGTGAACAGCACCGGCGTCTTGCCGGCTGGTACGTTCATCGTTTTGTCGAGCAGCTCCGACAGGTTCACCGGCACATAGCCGCGCGCGTGTAACTCGCGCAGTTCGGCGCGGAAGCGCTCGCGCGACACCTTGTAGGTGCCGTCAGCGGCCACCACCTGATGCCATTCCACGATCGGAAAGCGACCCAGTTCATTGGGCACGCGGGCGGCGGCGGAGGACGCCGCGCCGCTTGGCACTGCGCCCGACACGACGGACTGCGGACGCGCCTGCGCGGGGAGCAGCGACGGGACGGCCAGCATGGCCGTGACAATGACCTGCCTGAGCATTGACGCGCGTGGTGCGGTGTGGGCGGGACGGATGCGGATGAGACGGTCCTGACGTGCGATAGTGCCAGCGGAAGAGACGGACCTGCAAGCTAACAATCCGCCGCCGCATGGCGCGACGCCCACCAACCCGCCACTCGTGATGTGGCGCACGCTCCCGCCGCAGGCCGTCTGCGCGGCGCGTGATCAGGCACCGGAGCGTCACCAGCTACAGCAGCCCCAGCCACTCCCGCTCGAAGCCGCCGTAGCCAGGGAAGATCTTCGGCAGCTGTGCCGCGCCGAGATGCTTGGACGCGATTTCGCTGAACACCGCCCGGAAGTCGGTGGTGAGCGCGAGATCGCGCCCTTCGTAGAGCTGTTCCGGCGCCAACCCCGGCCAGCGGCCATGCACCGTCTGCGTCGACCGCAGCGATCCGCCGATCACGAACATCGCGCCGGCGTGGCCGTGGTCGGTGCCGCCGGTACCGTTCTGTCGCACCGTGCGACCGAACTCCGAGCAGGTGAGAATCACCACGTCATCCATGCGGTCGCCCAGATCGGCCACCAGAGCGGTGATGCTCTGCGAGAAGTCGCTGAGGCGCGTGGCCAGCTGGCCTTGCGCTCCGCCCTGATTCACGTGCGTGTCCCAGCCGCCCACGTCGGCAAAGGCCACTTCGAGACCCACGCCCGACTTGATCAACTGCGCGATCTGCAACAGTCGCTGACCGAACTGCGAACGCGGATACTCCACGCCGGCGGTCGGCCGGTACTGCTGCGGATTGGCGGCCCGCAGCACCTTCAGTGCTTCGAACATGTCGCTGCCGCTGCCGTGCACCAGATCCGACGAGCCCGTGCGATACAGCGCCTCGATGCGACGCTGCGCTTCACCACCGTTGGTGCGGATCGAGAATTCGTCGATGGAATTCATCGCCACCACCGGACTCGCGCCCTCGAGAATGCGCGGCGTCTGCGCCGTCATCGCAACGGCACGGAACGGCGCCGGTGCGGTGGCGCCCGGCGCACACGCCCCCGCCTCACACGTGCCCACCACCGCGAGATACCGATTCAGCCAGCCGTCGGTGGTGCCTTTGCGGTCGGGCGTGCCGGTTTCCATGTAGTCCTGCGCGTCGAAGTGCGAGCGCGTGGCACTCGGACTTCCCACCGCATGAATCGGCGCCAGCAGGCCGCGATCCCACAGCGGCTTGAACGACGCCAGCGACGGATGCAGCCCGTAGAACCCATCGAGATCGATCGCGCCCGCTGCGTTCGTCGCGCCGCCCACCCGCGCGGGTGTGGCAATCGCGAGCTGCGGTCGCGCCGCGTAGTATCGCTTGTCGCCGAATGGCACCAGCACGTTGAGCGCATCGGCCGCCCCACGCTGAAAGAGCACGATCAGCGTCTTGCCGCGCACGGCCCGCGGCAACTCCATCGCCAGTGCAGTACGCCGCAGGAAACTCGGCGACAGCCCGAGCGTGACCAGCGACAGCGCGCCACCCTTGAGAAACACCCGGCGATTCACCGGATTGTTGAAGGCAGACATGATCGGGTTCCCGCTCAGCGGCGTTGAAATTCAGGAGCCCCGAGCGCGAGGCCTACGATCTGCGTGAGTCCGGTGAGCGAGGGCAATGCTCCGATCGACTGCGTGAGCGTGCCACCGCGTTCCGGTCGCACCGCTTCGCGACCCGCCGCCTGCTGCTGTTGCGCCGCCGGCGCCCGGGCAGCGCGTCGCGCACTGGCGCCCTGCCGTCGCGCGTTCGCTGTCATATCACCGCTGGCCATGCCATTCATCATGGGCGTATCGTCGTCGGCGGTGAGCAGCGAATCGTTCGCGCCGCCATGTTGCTGCAGGAACGGGTTGGTGCCCGTCAGCAGCACCTGTCGCGTGTCCGACGACACCGCACCACCGAACAGCTCCTCGATCACGGCGTCCACCTGATCGTCACGTGACGACGTCGCGATCTGCGCGGTGAGTGGCCACGCCGACAGCCTGATCCCCGGCACGCGCCCGGATGCTGCGGCCAGTCCGAAGTTGATGCGGTTGAGAATCGCGCCGGTGTTCATCCACGCGTCGCCGGTTTCCGGATAGCCGTTCGGCGCCTGATGGCCGAAGATCGGCTGGCCCAACCGGCTCACCAGCTGCGACGTGCGCGGCGTAGCATCCGGCGGCGCGTCCATCGCGCGCATCGTGCTCGCGACCAGTTCGAACGGTGACTTCACCTTGGCGCGATAGCTGGCCGACGCGAAGAACTCCGGGCTCGTCACGATGGTGCGCACCACGTCGCGGATGTCGCCATTGGTACGACGGAACGTGGCCGCCGCGCGCTCCACCAGCGCCGCTGGTGGGGTGTCACTCACGAAGCGCCGTGCCAACTTGGTGGCGATGAACTTTGCCGTACTCGGATGCGACGCCAGCAGATCGAGCACCGCCTCGCCTTCCTCGATGCCTCTGTGTGCGGCGAACGACTGGCCGAGGATGGTCTTGGCACTTGCATCATGCACGTCGCCGCGAAAGGCAAAGCCGCCACCCTGCGCACCGCGCGCGATCGTCCATCCGGTCAGGGCGCGCGCCACCTCGATGACGTCCTGCTGCGTGTAACCGCCGTCCACGCCCAGCGTGTGCAGCTCCATCAGTTCGCGCGCGTAGTTCTCGTTGAGACCACGCCGACGTTGCGCGGCCTGCTGCAGCTGCGGATTCTGCGCGAGGCGCTGCTGCACGGCCGCGGCCCGACGGGCGGCCTGTCGCGCATTCATCGGGCGCTGCGCGGCGCGCAATGTGGGACGGCCGCTGTCGGCCACGCTCTGCCAGTTGTCGAGGTAGTACAGCATAGCCGGGCTCTTGGCCACGGCGCCCAGCAGGTCGCGGAACGTGCCGAGGGCATGCGGGCGGATCGTCTGGGCGTCGTACGCCGGGAGGAAGTAGCGCGTGCGATCCTTGCCAGCGAACACATTGAAGTGATTCTCCCAGAAGTCGACCATGACCTCCTGCAACTGGCGCTCGCTCACCACCGCGCGCGCCACCCGGCTCGACGCGAGTTCGCCCAGAAAGGCATACGACGGGCGCCCCTGCTGGCGCCGTCGTACCGTGTCCTCCATCGCCATGGCGGCGTCGCGGCGCTGCATCTGTACCCGCACCACCGCAGCCGGCGGAAAGTCGGCCAGCAGCTGTTCACCGGTCCGGCCAAGGGTCGGGAAGCGCCCCAGCAGCTGCTCCACGGCCGCATCCGGAATGCGCTCCGGGTACAGCTGCCGGTCAATCCACGCGTCCACCCCCACGGCGCGCACGGCGTCCACGTCGCCGGGGCGGGCACCGAACGCGAGGCGGTTGAGCACGTGGTGGACCTGTTGGTCGGCCGTCTGCTCACGCGGGGCGGGCTGGGCCGCTACGCCGCGCGGGCTGGCCGCCGTGTGGAGCAGGAACGCCACACCCACGGGCCAGAGGGCCGGTCGGAGCATCGGGAACAGGCGGACGATCGACATGCGGGCACCCTCGGCAGAAGTCGTCCCGTGTGACGCACGGTGGGTGGCATCGTTAAGCACGCCACCCTGTATCTTTCTCGGAATATGGCCCACGGCACTGCGCCCCGTCGCTTCACCCAGCTGTTCGATGCGGCCCTCGCCGCCGGCACGCTCACCGCGATTGCCACCGGTGGCGCTCTGCTCGGCCTCGGCTGGCGCGACGGGGAGGCCGGCCGCGTGTTCCGTCTGGCCGGCCGCGGGTTGTTGGAGCGGTTCGGCGTGGCGTCCTCCGCGGCACCGCTCACTTCGGTCGCACTTGGCTACCTCCATCACCTCGTGGTCGCCACGGTCTGGGGCGTCGCGCTGGCGCTGCTCGTGCTCCCCCTGCGTGGGGTTGCGCGCCTCCTCGCCGCTCTCGTCGCCGCGGCCGCTTACAGCCTCCTCGCCTTCCTCGTGCTCCCGTCGGCCCTGCGCATCGGGTACGGTGTGACGGCAACGGTACCCGGTGCGGTTTCCATCGGAGCGGCCGTCGGGGTTGCGTTGTTGGGTGGTGTCTGGGTCGCGATCGGCGAAGGGCACGACTGACCGTCGCGCGCCGTTGGTGTTGCTCATCACGAGGTAGCCAGTCATGTCCGTGGACGGCGCACGGGGATCGACGCAGCTCCTTGTCTCGCACGACCAATTTTTCAGGGAGGCAGGCACAATGGACGTCCTCGTTCGACTCGAGGCCCGTCCGGGCGATTCGCCGGTGTTAGCGCACGTGAACTCGATTCCCGTGCTCCCATTCGGTACCCGCTCGCGACGTGAAGTCGTGACACTGTACGGTGAAGCCAACGCGCAATCACTCGCGTTGGCCATCGCCGCCACGGTCGAGAGTGAGAAACTGGAAGCACACACCGGCGTCGTCCGCCACCTGGGTGTCTGGCCCGGCCGCGGCGCGGTCGGTGATGCGGCGTGGCGTGATGACGCCACCGGCCGGCTGATCACGCTCGATCTCGATATCCCGCTGCGTACACTCGAGGCCCGCGCCGTCGAGTTGCTCGGTGCCTGCGGCGCCACGCTGCGTCGTGTCGCCGCCGGTCTCGCGATGCCGGACTGGCCCGAAGGCACCGAACGGGCGCTCAGCTTTTCCGTGGCCACAGCGTCCACCTCCATGCTCGCGTCAGCGGTTGCATCGGCTGCGGCATCGGCTGGCAACGACACCGCAGCGGACGACGAGGCGGGCGCGGAATCCTGGCTCGACTCGCTCCGGCAGGCCGATGCCTACACCTATGACACCGAGGGTGACTGATCACCTCTGCCTCGTCTGCGCAACACGACGGGCCGCGAACACCCTCACGGTGATCGCGGCCCGTCTGTATTCGGCCGATGGTGCCGGCTCGCCTTACACCTTGTGGTAGCTGATGCGCGCCGCTTCCCGCCGGTCGGCGCCTTCGTAGATCTCGAAGTCACTGAAGAACGCCGGCGCTTCGTGTTGCAGCACGCGCAATGCCATCACCGCCAGCCGGCGGATTTCCAGCTCGGCCCCTTCACTGGACCGCAGCTCCAGCATGGTGCGCCACGCGCGGGCGTTGGCCGTGACCACGATCTTGGTTTCGGTGCTGTTCGGCAGCACGCCACGCGCCGCTTCCCGCGCCATTTTGCGGCGGTGCACCTTGTCGTCCACCCATGCGTAGCGCGTCATCAGCGCATCGACCAGCGCGATGTAGCTCTCCACCGCGCTGGTCACCTGCGCCCGCCACGCCTGCTCGAGCGGGGCATCACCGATCATGGCCGGCGGCATCACGAACTGCGCATCGCTTTCGTCCACGTAGCGCTGCGACAGCTGCGAATACGCGAAGCCGGCGCGGTGGCGTACCAGTTCGTGGGTGAGCGAGCGGCTCACCCCCTCGAAGAGCAGGGAATAGTTGGCGTGTTCGAGCACGCTGCCATGTCCCTGTTTCTTGATGTTCTCGAGGTATTCGCGCGTGGAGCGTCCCGCCGGATTGCGCTGGCTCATGTAGCACAGACGCCCCGCGAATTCGGCCAGCCGCTCGCCGTCCGTGGACTCCCCGATCCACTGCACGGGCAGGTGGCTGGCCTCGGTGAACTGCGGACGGGAGAGCACGGTGATCGCGGGCTCGCGGAGAATCGCGGCGTCAGAGAGCGGCATGGAAGCGAAATCGGGGGAATGGAGCACGGGCTTGCGGCCCACCAGTCCATAATATCGCCAAATCCGGCCCCGGCGTACCCATTATTCGATCGCGCTGGGGCAATCGCTCGGCGGTGCCTCCGCGGGCGGTACTAGAACAGCTGCACCCACGAGCGGTGCTTCGAGCGCGCCGGCTGGCCGAGGGCGCCCAGCGCCTGATTGACCGCGCACTGCGAAAAGGTGAGCGCCGCGTTGCCGGTGATGGACGTTGTCTGGTTATCCGCATTCCGCGAGACGACCGACCCGAAGATCTTTGTCGTGCCCAGGGCGACGAGCTCGTCGCGGACGAGAATGATGCCGGCAAAGGTAAAGTTGCCGTTGATGCGCAGGCTGCCATCAACGATCAGGATTCCCTGTCCGCGGCCCGACGACAACGAAAGGTCGCCCGCTGAATAAATGATGGGGAAATAGCTCTGGCAGCCCACCACGACGCCCCCGCCGGTCCGGCTCGGCTCGCCCCAGTTGTTGCTGCCGTAGGTGCACGCGCTCGCACTCCCCGACGGCGATGGATTGGAGGAGCTCGTGGCACTGATGTTGGCGCGGGCCGCGAGGGACGCCCACGTCTCGCCGCCGAAGGTCGTGAGGGCCCCGGCGCTGCTCAGTGAGGCATCAGCTCTGTTGCCACCGACCGTCAGCGTTTTTGGGCCTTGCACCGAATCGACACTCGCGCCCGGCTTGTAGCTGATGGCAAACGTGTCGCGCGCCGCTGCACAGCCGGTCCACCCCGTGGGGGGGGTATTCTTGCCGGATACCGCCGCCGATCCCTGCATATCGATGTTCCCCAGCAACGCCAGCGCGCCGCCCGGAATCATGGTGGGCGCCGACATGCGCACCAGCATCGCCACCTGCCGCTGCGATTCCAGCTGCCCGTTCCCCACGCTCGAACGCCCCAGCGAGCTCACAAGGAATGTGGTCCCGTTCAGGCGCATCACCGCCACCCGCGCGGTATCACCGGTGACGACGGCCACTTTGCTCGAGTCGATCGCGCCCACGGCCATCGTACCGCGCGTGGACGGCCAGCTCTCCAGCGTGCCGTTCAGCCCGTACTCGGCAATCGTGAGGGCGCGTTGCTGCATCAGCATGTTCCGCCCGGCCTTGAACTCCTGCATCGTGCCCATCACCGCGCTCGTGGAAAGCACGGCCAGCAGAATCATGGCGATGAGCACCAGCAGCAGGGCGCTCCCACGACGGGTACGGCGCCGTTGGCGCGGCGCGATCTGAGAACGGACGGTCATCGGCGGTTCCGGAGCGCGACACTGATCGTTAACGAATCCTGCACCGACGTCGTCCCTGACCCCACGACGCCGGAGCTGCGCTCACCATCGGCGCGCGCGGTGACATCGATGCGCGCGATGCTGCGTGACGAGGCGACGGCGGTGATGGCGGTCCCGACGCTGTCGTACATCGCAAAGCCAAGGCCGCCGGTGCCGGCCGCACTGGCCGCCTGGAAGGGGCCGGCAATGGGCACCGCCGTTCCCCACGCGCCGGCGGTGTACTCGGTGCGCTCGAGGTAGCTGTTCCCCGACGCTTGCGTGGCCAGGGCGTAGCGGGTGGTGCGCAGCAGCCGCAGCGCCGAGCCCGCGAGCACTGAGTCGGCGAGCGTCGGGGTCACGGTCAGGCGGGTGCGTGCCTTGGCGGCATCGAGCGCGGCGTCGAGATACGGCGACGCGGGACAATAGGTGGTGCTGCTCGCGATCGCCGTGATGCGATGCGACGACCAGAATTCACCCTTCACGCCGGAGGAGTCGCTGCGCAGCACCACCACCGTGTCACCCACGGCCGGATCGGACGTCCAGCTGGACAGCTGGATTCGGCCCATGTTGGCCGGCGCGAGATCGAGCTGCGTCCGTGACGGGGTGGCACACACCACCGCCGACCCCAGCATGTTGCGGAACGTGATGGACATCTTGTTGAAGGTCACCACGTCGCCGCCCGCCGACGACACCGCCCGCAGCTCCGCCGACATCACGTTTACCGCGGTGCGCAATTCGCGGCGGACATCCATCTGCTGCGTGGTACGCTGGTAGAAGCGCTGCTGCCCCATCATGACCGTAGCCACGAGCGTCCCGAGCAAACCCAGGATCGTCATCGTGATCAACAATTCGACCAGGGTGAAGCCGCGCCGGCCGGTGCTCATCGGCAGGCCACCATCGTCGTGTACACGATCGGGGTGGCTTGCCGCGGAATGGTCACCGTGACCCGCACGGTGGCTGTGCTGACGCCCTGCGTAACGAGCCACGATTCCTGAATTCCTTTGGTGGTACGGGTGGCGGAGGCCACGCCGGCCAAGGCCAGATTGGCGCACGACAGACTGGACAGCGAGTCCAGCCGGGCCTGTGCGACGGCCGCGGCCACCGTCTGGCGCCGCCCGCCGCCCACTTGCTTGGCGATCGCGTTCGAGGTGCTGAGCAGCCCGCCGATGGCGACCATCAGCAGCACGAAGGCGATCAACACTTCGATGATCGACGCCCCGCGCCGCGGGCGCGGGCATGTGGGGGGCGTGCGTCCGCTGCCCATGGCGCGGCTCACAGGCGGCACCCGCGCCGCAACACCACGCCGGCGCCGCTCACGCACACCGTGTCGGCGTAGGCGCCCACGGTGAGTTGGTACTTGGCGATCGTGGCCCGCACCGGGGTCACGAGGCCGCGGGCGTCGAATACCACGGACGTCGGGGCGCCATCGAGTGCAACGAGGCTCGTCCCGAACGTGGCGCTCATGAGCGCGGGGCGCATCACGGTCGTGGAGGCGCTGGTGAGTCCACTGAGCACCGTCACGCCCACGGCGTTCCCGCTCAGGGAGAGCGTGGCCTGTTTGCCCTTCTGCATGGCCGAGGCGCGCGCGGTCGCGAACGACGCTTCGAGGAGGTCGTGGCTCGCGCGCAACGTGGTCCGTGCCTTGAGTTCGGTGAGTCGCGGCACGGTGAACATCGCCAAAACCCCCATGATCACAATGACCAAGAGGACTTCCGGGAGGGTGAACCCGCGGCGGGGGGGCGGCAAAAAATGTGTCGGCAACGTGAATGGCAGTGTCGGCATTAGACGACCGGACACACACCCGCGTTACGTGCGGAGATGAAATGTTTTGCCGGGGGAACGGCTGGTCGTGCCAGCGTTCCCGTTCCAGCGGCCGAGGCGGACCGACTCAAAACCGGAAAAACGATTCGTTTATGAGAAGGTGGCGCGTATTTGGCAGTAAACTGTCGCAGTAGTGCAACGATAAACCGGCTATGACGCGATGCCGTCCAACCGGAACCGGTTCCACGTCCGGGAACGCTCGATGTCGTCCAGCACCACCCGCGCTTCGGCCGGTAGCGCCGGCGCCTCGGGGTCATGCCGCAGGATCCCGATGGACTGATCCCCGTCGCGTGCCACCTTGCACCCCGGGTTGAGCACCCCCGACGGGTCCGCGGCCTCCTTCACGTGCGCAAACGCGGCGCGCGCCTCGAGGCTCCACAGCCGGTCCAGCAGCGGGGCGCGCAGGCGCCCGTCCCCGTGTTCCCCCGCCAGCGTCCCTCCCAGCGCCGCCGTGAGCTCACACACGTGGTCCAGCACGCCGTGCACGCGGTCGCGCCAGCCGGACTCGGTCACGTCCACCAGCGGATTCACATGCGCGTGTGCGTCGCCCGCATGACCGAAGATCACCCCACGTATGCCGAACCGGTCCAGCGCGCGACGCACCCCGCGCACGTAATCGGGGAAGCGATCCGGGGGGACGCAGCCGTCCTCGATGAACTGCATGGAGCGCAGGCGCGGTGCGAGGCGCGAGAGGATCGGGCTGGCCGCGTGCCGCAGCGCCCAGAGTCGGTGCTCCTCGTCGGCCGATACCGCGGTGTGCACCGCCCGCGCACCGTGCCCCTGTGCGCGCGCCGCCAGGCGGGTCACCGCGTGGAGGGCCTCGCCGGCCGTCTCGCCTTCCACCTCCATCAGCAGCACCGCCTCCGCGTCCAGCGGGATCCCCGTCGGACCGTCCGTCTCGGCCACATCGAGGAAGGTGCGGTCGAGCAGCTCGCAGGCGGTGGCGCCGTCAAAATGGGCCGACACCGCACAGTCGGTGGCGGCTTCGAGCGTGTCGAAGGTGGCCAGCACGGTCGCCGTGGCGCCCGCGACCGGGATGAGCGCCAGCTCCACCTCGGTGAAGAGCGCCAGCGTCCCCTCGCTCCCCACCAGCAGGTCCACGAGATGGCCCTCGGGGCGCAGGGCCGCCGCAATCGCGTACCCCGACGATTCCTTGCGCACGCCGGGATGCGTCAGGGCCTGCGCCGGGATCGCCCCCCCCACCTGCTCGCCGATCTGCCGCAGCGCAGCGGCCAGTCGGCGAACCGCCGGTACACCGACCGGCCACGGGGCGTCGCGCCGCACCCACACGTCGGTGCCGTCGTCGAAGACGCACCGCACCGCCGTGACCCACGGGCGCGTGGCCCCGAACCGCAGCGTCCGGGCGCCGGCGGCGTTGGCGCCGACCATACCGCCGATCGTGCAGAAGCGCCCGCTGGACGGATCCACCGGGAAGCGCAGCCCGCACCGGCGCGCCGCGTCGTCGATCTCGCCGCGCGTGGCCCCGGCGCCGGTCCGGATCCGGCGCGCGTCGGTGTCCACCGCCCCCACGTGGCGCAGCCGGCTCAGGTCAACTATGACGCCCGGTCCCACCGCACCGGCGGCCATCCCGCTGCCCGAGCCGCGCGGGATCAGCGCGATCCCCTCGCGCTTGCTCCAGCGCACCAGCGCCGGCACGTCATCCGCGTCGGCCGGGACCGCGACCGCTGCCGGAACACAGCGGGCGATCCCCGCCCCTTCGGCGTAGAGCGCGCGGGCCAGCAGATCGGTGCGAAACACACCGCGGAACTCCGGAGGAGAATCGATCACCCTCCAACCTCGTGTCCTGCCGTCCCGTGCGGCAAGTCCGCGGCGGGCCCGTTCTGTGCCGGCGCGCACACGACGTTGCGCTCACCCGTGCGCTCACGCACCTGCGCCGGCTGTCGTATCTTCCCGCCCATGACTCTGCCGACCGCCGTCTCCGCCGCGCTGGCCCAGCGCGATGCCGCCCGCTTCTGCGTGGCGATCCTGCCGGCGGTGTCCCGCACCTTCGCCCTCGGCATCAAGGTGCTTCCCGGGGCGCTCGGACAGGCGGTCCTCGACGCCTATCTGCTGTGCCGGATCGCCGACACGGTCGAGGATGCGCCGTCGGTCGATCCGCAGGTCAAGGCTGCGCTGTTTGACGACTTCCTGGCGGCCTTCGATGACGCCGCGGCGCTCGCGCGGTTTCTGCAGGGGGTGAAGCCGCTCGTCGGCGACGAGGCGCATTTGGCGCTCACGCTCAACGCCGATCTCGTGTTCGCCCACTTCTCGGTACTGCCGCCCAAAACGCGCGCCGTCGTGCAGAAGTGGGTCGCGGAGATGGCGATCGGCATGCGCAAGTTCGTGCTGCTGTATCCCGACGGCATCCGCATCCAGACCATCGAGGAATACAAAGAGTACTGCTACTACGTGGCGGGAACGGTGGGCTACATGCTCACCGATTTGTGGCACGAGCACTCGAGTAGCATCGGCGCCAAGCGCTACGCGATTCTGCGCGAGCGGTGCCGCGCGTTCGCCGAGGCGCTGCAGACGGTGAACATCCTGAAGGATGTCGCGGTCGATGCGGAGAAGGAGAACTCGGTGTACGTACCCGAGGAACTGCTGCGCGCGCACGGCAGCTCGCAAAGCCGCATTCTCGCGCCCGAGCTCATCGCGAAGAATCGCGAAGCGCTCACGCAGCTCATCCAGCTGGCATGGCACGATCTGGAAGAGGCGCGCATGTATCTGCTGCTCATTCCGCGGCGCGCCATCTCGATTCGTCTCTTCTGTATTCTGCCGCTGTTGCTGGCCTACGCCACGCTGCGCGATCTGGTGAAGAGCAACGCCATGCTCGAGCCGGGTGGCTCGGTGAAGATCTCGCGTCGCGAAGTGAAGTCGCTGCTGATGACCGGCTCCATGCTCGTGATGAGCAACATGGGCGTGCGCTGGCTGGTGGAACGGGTGCGCCGGCGCGCCTTCGTGCTGGAGCTGGTTACCGCGCCGTAATCTGCTCGACCACTTTCTGCAGCAGGTTGGGCGACTCTTTCATGCGATCCTGCTCCAGCTCGTCGAGGAGCTGCTCGATGCGCAGATGCATGCGGTCGACCGCGTTGCGATAGGCGCGTCGCAGCGCGCGCCAGCCGAGAAACCCACCGCCGCCGACGAAGGCGGTGAGGCCGGCGAGGATGCCGGTGCCGGCGCCGGTGCTGACCAGAACAAGCACCGGAACCGCGATGCCGGCATAGAGCAATCCGAGCGCGATCACCAGCGCCACGGCCTGATTGCGCTGCATGCGGCGCATCCCGGCGATGTCCGCATCGAGTCGCACTACGCTGCGCGCGCTGTCGATCGCCGTGACGCTGGCCGTTACCTGATCCACCCGCACGAGATCGAAGCGCCGGCCGCCCACGCCGAACGAGCGCAGAAAATTGCCGAACGGATCGTGGCGTGGCTCCCAGCTTTGGCGGTTGCCAACGCGACGACGTGTCGAGAGCGATTCCATGCGCGGCATCCATGCATCGAGCCGACGCAGGATGTCGTCGGGCGTGCCGGGCACCGTGCGCTGCGCGCCCAGTGACGCCGGTCCGAGACTGTCGAGCAGCGGGCCCGTTTCGATCTCCGTCATGGGCAAGCGCGCCCGTTCCTCGGCGAGCGCCTGCCGCACGTGCGCCGCGTCGAGCCCCACCTCCTTGGCAATGTCGAGCAGCCGCTCGTCCGAGACGCGCTCGTCGGTCTCGCCGCTGGTGGTTTGCAGTTCGCTGGCGCGGGCGAGCACACGCTCGAGCGCCGTCCGGGGAATATCGGTCATGGATCAGGAAGGTCTGATGAGGCTCAGATACCGCTCAGATACCGCTCAGCACGATGTCCACCTGACGCTGCACGGCCTCGCGAATCACCGGCGGCAGCGCAAACGTGCGATCGAAGGCGCGCAGGCGCGACGCCGTGTCGGCGGCATCGGGGCGCACGCCGGCCTGGGCCAGATAGTAGCGTCGATAACCGTCGAGCAACTCCGGCGCGACGGCCGCCAGCAGCATCGCGCCGGCCTGCACCTGCCCCACGGCGACGTAGCGGTCCGCTGTTCCCGCCCGTTGCTCGGCCGGCGTCGTGTTGTCGCTGACCACCGTGCCCACCAGCGATCCGGTGGTCTCGTGCGCGAACACATACAGCACCTCGGGCGCGTCGTCGGGGCGCTCCGGAAACGGCACGGTCACCATGGCGCGGCGCGTGGGACCCGTTGCCGCGCGCCCCTCGCCGCCGATGGGCAGCGACAACAACAGATCGCCCTGACGCTGGGCGGTGTTATTCAGGAATCGCTCGAACTTCGCACGGTAGACCCGCTGCCAGAGGCTGTCCACCGCCGTGATCACCGCCCCCCGCGTGCGGATGGCGCGTGCATGCTCCGCGCCGAAGAATCGCTCCTGTTCGTCAATGACCCCGACCAGAAAGAGCCGCAGCCATTCGCGGTCGGGCGCCGCCGGAAACATCGACGCCAGCAGCGCTACGCGCGCTTGTGTCTCACGGTCCGGCGCGCGCCGCGGGTCGCCCTCGGCCTGCAGGAAGCGCTCGATGGCGTACCGCATCGCATCCCAGTTCGAAAACTCGAACGGCAGGAACTGGGCCGAGAGGTAGCCACCCGACACGGCAAGCCGCTTGACCAGCGTGGGGCGGTTTGCGTCAAGCGCGGTGAGCAGGTTGCGCTGGTTCTTCACCACGACCAGCGAGTCGCGGTAGCCGCGGCGATACAGTGGCACGGTGGCACTGTCGGTGCCGATCATCGCGAACGCGTGGAGCCACAGGTCCACGTGGGAGAGCGTGCGCACCGGCCAGCGCACCTCGGGCGGCATCGTGGAGGGACTCGCGGCTGTCGCGCCGACCGTTGCGGCGCCATTCGGGGCGCGTGGCAGACCGACTGGCACAGCGGTCGCACAGGCAGTGGCGGACGCGCACGCGCCACAGAACAGCGCACGCCGAGCCCAGCGCGGAGAAGTCAACACGAGACGCATACACGAGTATACACCCCGCGTCGCGCGCAGGATTCAGCCGGCCCGGCGAACGGGCTCGGCGAGGTCGGGCAAATCGGCGCCGCGGCCGCACGTGACACAAAAACGCCAGTTCACATCCAGCTCGGTGCTGCACGCCGGGCATTGCCGCTTCGTCATGTCGAGGCCGCAATGCGGGCAGAAGATCATGTGCCGGTTGTCGGGCAGGCGGTTGCCGCAAAACCGGCAACTGCAGTGCGGCGTGGTCCCGCCCGGCCCAAGGTCAGGACGCGCCGCACCGCTGCGCGCCACCGACGACAGGCGTTCGCTGCCGATTTCGGTGGCCGGTGCCGCCAGCGTCAGCGACGTGGTGCCCCACGCACGGACGAGCGACAGCGAGGGGGACGGTGAGGCGAGGGCCTGCACGCAGGCCACCTGCAAATCGACCTCGGTGTGCAGATACCCCCGTTCGCCGGCGATCAGGCGGAGCACCGCCCGTTCGAACACATCGGCGCCGCCGTCGGCCATTTCACGCCGTGCCTCACGAAACGGCAACAGCCGCTCCTCGAGATCAACGAGCGTGAAACCCTGCGAGAGCAGGTGCGGGTACTGGGTCCGCACCACCCGGGCGAGCCGGAAGGCGAGGCGGTCGAGATCGTCCAGCGATCGGGACGCGACGCTCACTTGCCGTCCGCCGTCTTGAACCGCCCGTCCACGTCATTGCCCATACGGTCACGCGTCTCCCCGCCGATACGATCGAGCGTGCGCTCGACAATGTGCTGTTCGTGCACATGGGCGTCCTTCCATCCGTAGCCGTACCCGATGGCGATCCCGACCGAGAGTATGAGCAAAACTTTAAACATGGGTTTGCCGGTGTGGGCCCGCCGCCGCTGCGCCGGATGCCTTACGGTATCCGACGCGCCATCGCGGCGCGGGGTAACGCCGGCGAGGCGGTGAAGCGGTCCGTATCGGGGAACGCGGCCAGTGGCGCGCGCTTGGTATTGGCCCGCAGCGGCTGGGCGTTCCACCACTCCTCGAACGACGACAGTACGAGTCCGTCCGAGCGGTCCTGCACGGCGGCGGCACGGGTCGCGAGGTGGTTGGCGTACTCGTTCTGCGGATGACCGGCATGTCCCTTCACCCACGCCCACTGGGTTTCGTGGGCGGCCACGGCGGCCACCGCGGCCTGCCACAGCTCCACGTTTTCCACCGGTCCCTGCGCCCGCTTCCACCCGCGCGCCATCCATCCGCGCACCCACGAGGTCATGCCGTCCACGATGTACCGCGAGTCGGTGGTGAACAGCACCGACAGGGTATTCCCCTTCCGGGACATCGCGTCGAACGTGTCGATCACCGAGCGGAGCGCCATCCGGTTGTTCGTGGTGTCCGGCTCGGACGCCCACAGGTCGAAGCGCTGGATCGAGCCATCGGTTTTCCGGAATTCGATCAGGGCGCCCAACCCTCCCGGCGTGTCACCGCGCTGGCCGTTGCCCAAACAGGACTCGTCGGCGTACACCGCCACCAGCGGATGCGTCGCGCTCACCGCACGATCTCCAAGCCGTCCAGTTCGTCTAAATAGATCTCGAGCGCACTCCCCGTGCTCGGGTGCCGCGCCACGATCTGCTCGCGTCCGGCCACCAAGCGCAGGCGCTCAGGGATCACGAGGAATTCGCTGCCGCGGCGGCGCAGCTGCAGCCGCGTCCCATCGGTGATGGCGCGTTCGAGACGGTCGTACTGCGAGACGGAGAGCTGCATAGGTCACTGCAAGGTACTGAAGGGTGGTACTGCGGCAGGGGGGGGCTGCGGAGACTGGGATGTGACTCCGCCAATGGTGTTACCGTCCCCACCCCTCGCACACTGATTCCAGCACGTCCGTGGCGCGCGTGATCTGCTCCAGTTCCACCCACTCCGTGGCCGAATGCGCACGGGCGATATCGCCGGGGCCGAAGCAGAGCGCCGGAATCCCCGCTTCGGCGAACAGGGCGGCGTCGGTCCAGCACGACAGGCCCGCGATCCGTGGCTCGAGCGCTTGCGATGCGCAGGCCCGCGAGACGGCGCCGATGAGCGGCGCGTCGGCGGACAGATCGAGCGGGGGTTGCGCACACACCAGTGAAAGTTCGGCGCAGAAGCCTGCACGGGTTGCTGACAGCACATCGCACAGCGCCTGTACCTCGGCCAGCGCCTGCGCCCCGGTCTCCCCCGGCAGCGTCCGCCGCTCGATCCGTACGACGCAGCGTTCGGCGTACGTGGACCACCCCGTCCCGCCGGTGATGGACGACACATGGAGCGAGGCGCGCCCCAGCAGCGGATGCGCGCGGGTCGTCAGGACATCAGCCTCGAAGCGGTCGAGCGCGGCCACCAGCATCGCCGCGTTGCGGTTGGCGTCGATGCCCACGTCGTAGCGGCTGCCATGCGCCGCACGGCCGTGCACCACCACCTCAATCCACGCGAACCCTTTGTGCGCCGGCGTCACCGCCAGACGCGTCGGCTCGGTGATGATCGCGCCGGTAGCCTGCACCCCATGTGCCAGAAACGCCCGCGTGCCGATCGACTCGTATTCCTCATCGCACACGGCTGCCACAATGATTTCACTCGCGAGCGCTCCCCGCGCCGCGGCGCGCGCCGCCGCGACGCACATCGCGGCGATGCCCCCCTTCATGTCGGTGGCCCCACGTCCGTAGAGACTGCCGTCGCGGACCTCCGGTGTAAACGGCGCATGCGTCATGCCATCGGTGCCGACCACATCGAGATGCCCGTTCAGCACCAGCGGCGAACAGCCGGCGGGGCCGATGCGCGCAATGACGTTGGCGCGCCCCGGCGCCACCTCCTGCTGCCACACCGCAAAGCCCCACGTCTCGAGGACACCCGCGAGGTACGTCGCACAGGCACGCTCGCCGGGGCCGTCGGGCACCAGCGAGGGATTCCGGGAGTCGATCGCGACCAGCGCGGCGGTCAGCGCCACGGGGTCGAGCGGCACGGGGTCGAGCGGCAGAGGAGACATGACGTCGTACAGTCTACGGGTTCGGCTCGTGTCGCGACACCGCACCCGTCGCCCACTCGACGCCGGTGGTCGCGACCTGCCAGGGCAGCAGCTCGCCGAAGGGCCGTACGGCGGCGGCTACGCGCGCGGCGTCACCCGGCGGGCTGAAGACGAGCACGCACCCCCCGCCGCTCGCGCCGAGTGCCTTGAGCCCCTGCGCGCCGGCATCGCGCGCCGCGTCGGCGAGCGCGTCGATGCGCGCCGTTGTGATGCGCGGGTGCAGCGCGCGCTGGTGCACCCAGTGTTCATCCACCAGCGTGGCCAGCAGTGTCACGTCGCCCGCGATCAGCGCGCCGCGCATCCCGCGCGCCAGCACCGCCATCCGGTCGAGCGCATGCACCACTCGTGGGACGCGCGCACGGTACGCCTCGAGGACCGCCGTGATGGTATCGCCCGAGAGGCGCGACTCGCCTGTGTACACCAGCAGGAGACGCGATTCGAGATCGGTGCGGCACGCATCGGAGAGTGGAATCCGCTCCACCGATACGGCGCGATCGAACGTGAGGCCGAGGGCGCCGCCGTAGGCGGCGGCGTAGTGGTCCTGTCGTCCGCCGGCGATCCCAAGTTCCTCGACTTCGGTGGCCCGGCTCCACTCGGCGATGGCCGACCGATCGGGGAGTGGGGCGGTGGACGCACCCCGTGTCGCGGCGAGTGCCGCGGCCAATGCAACACCGGCGGCCGCTGAGCCGCCCAGTCCGGCACCAATCGGAAAATCGCTCGTGATGGCAACGTGGCCATCGAAGGCGGCGCGGCGGAGCGCGGCCGCGACCAAGGGAAGGCGGTCCGTCTCGGCTGGCCCGGGGCGGAGCATCACGCGGCTGCGTCGCTCGATGGCGAGGTTACAAACGAAACCGCCCCGCTCTTCGGGGTAGGGCGGGACATCTGTCCACCCACCCCCGAAGTCGAGGCGACTCGGGGCCGACGCGACGAGCACGCCGCTTACTTCTTCTTCGCGGGCGCCTTCTTGGCGGGAGCCTTCGCGGCCTTCTTGGCGGGTGCCTTGGCCGCGGGCTTGGCAGCGGCCTTGGCGGCCGGCTTGGCCGGCGCCTTAGCGACCGGCTTCGCGGGGGTCTTGGCCGCGGGCTTCGCTGGCGCCTTCGCGGCCGGCTTGGCTGGCGCCTTGGCCACCTGCTTCGCGGGGGCCTTCGCGGCCGGCTTGGCTGCGGTCTTGGCCGGTGCCTTGGCGGCCGCCGGGGCCTTCTCGGTCTTCGCGGGCGCCGCCGCCTTTGCCGGCGCTACCGGTTCCACGCTCGCGGCCGGCTTCGCGTCGGCGGCGGGCTTGGTCTCGACCACCGCCGGCGCTTCGACCTTGGCCGCCGCCACGCGCGGCGCCTTCGGCTCGAGCGGGGCAAAGATGACCTTATCGGACGGCTTCTGGGAGTCGATGCGCATGGCCGCGCGCGCTTCCAGTGCCGCTTCGGCGGCCGCAGCCGGCGCGGTCACGGCCTTGGGAAGCTGGCCGAGTGGGACCGGCTTCGGCGGCGCCGCCTTCGGGCCGGGGACGGGCAGCGCGCCGTGCTTGGCGATGTAGGCCGCTTCGGCCTGCTGGATCAGCACGTCGGCCTCCTCCTGTCCCATCTGGCCGCGGCGCACCATGTAGTTGATCAGGTCGCGGGCGCTTTCGATGGCAAAGGGACTGAAGCCCGCCGCCGCGCCGATCACCTCGCGCATCGCACCGGCCATCTTGCTGCCCGCCTCGATGCTGATCTCGTGCGCCCGCTGCGCCATCTCGGCCGCCGTGTCGCGCGCGTCAGCAGCCCGGTGTCCAGGCCCGCGGCGCGGAGCTGGACTGGCGGGAGGGGCATCACCATCGGTGATGATATCGTCGTCAGCCTGCGGCAAATCGGCCATGGGTCGAACGCACTCCTTCCGCCAGCAATGAAGGTAGAGGTGTCGCCCGACGCGACTCGGACCACAGGACATGCTGTCCCACCCGAGTACTGCCCGCGACTACCAGAACGGGGGTAACTATATGATTCTCCGACATCTATGCAAGTCATCCGGACGTGATTTGCGAGGTAGACATCGTATAACGGTGCGACCGACCGGGACGGCGATCCATCGGTGCGGCGTCATTTTATCATCTTTGTTGGATGTTTAACGCTACACCATAAAGTCTCTTTTAGGTCACTATGGCGACATTACCGCTGTCAGGTGTCAGAATTCTCGACTTGTCCCGGGTGCTGGCCGGACCGCATTGCAGCATGTCGCTGGGCGATCTCGGGGCGCAGGTGATCAAAGTCGAGCGCCGCGGTGCGGGCGACGATACGCGCGGCTGGGGGCCGCCCTTCGCCTCCGACGGCCAGTCCGCGTACTTCCTGAGCACCAACCGGAACAAGCTCTCCCTCGCCGCCGACTTTCGGTCCCCCGCGGATCTCGCCTTGGTGCTGGAGCTCATCGCGACCGCCGATGTGGTGATCGAGAACTTCTTACCCGGTGTTTTGTCGCGATCGGGTATTGATGCTGATTTGTTGCTGTCGCAAAACAGCCGATTGCTCTGGTGCACGATCTCCGGCTTCGGTCCTGACAGTCCGCGGCCGGGCTATGATTTCGTGGTGCAGGCGGAGTGCGGATGGATGGCGATCACCGGCGAGCCGGATGGCCCTCCTATGAAAGCCGGCGTCGCGCTGGTGGATCTGATGGCCGGCAAGGATGCCGCCATTGCGGTGCTGGGCGCGCTGGCTGGACGCGACCGTCTCCACACCGTCGCCGACCGGCGGCTGCATGTGGCCCTCCGCGACTCGGCCCTCGCGGCCCTGGCCAACGTGGCGCAGAACGCGCTGGTCTCGGGGCGCGACGCCGTGCGCTGGGGGAATGCGCATGCCAATCTGGTGCCGTATCAACTGTTCATGGCGGCCGACCGCCCCTTCGTGCTCGCCGTCGGTGCGGACGCCCAGTGGCCTGCCGCGGCGTGCGCGCTGGGACTGCCTGCGCTGGCGGCCGATCCGGCACTGGCGACCAACGCCGGACGACTGGCGTCCCGGGCGCGCGTGGTCGAGGCGGTGAGCGCGGCGGCGGTGCACCAGCCGGCCGCCGTGTGGATCGCCGCCCTCGAGCGGGTGGGAGTGCCCTGTGGCCTCGTGCGCGGTGTGCAGGAGGCGCTGCGCGACAGCGGGGCGTCGCCGTACACCGGCGTGTCGCCGCAGGGGCATGGTTCCGTTCGCTACGCACCGCCATTCCTGGACGCCCACGGCGAACTGATCCGTGCATTCCACTGGAGTGCGTTCGACCACGTGCCGATACTGCCCGCAGGGCCCGTGTGACGTCTTCCGCGCCCATTCGTCTTTCCCGCGAGACGATCGGCGATGTTCTGCCTGTCGCGTTTGTCGGGAGGGGTGTCAATCCTGATTCTGCGGCGTTATCCTAGCGCCGTGAACATGACGGAACAAGAACCCACGCCCGCCGACGTCGATACGGATCAGGACGTCATCTCCCGCATTCTGGCGGGGGAGCGCGAAGCTTTCGCGACGCTGATCGGCCGGTATAGCGATCCGCTGTATCGGCATGCCTTGGGCATGACGGGAAGTCCCGACGTGGCCGAGGACATTCTCCAGACGTCGTTCATCAAGGCCTATCACCACCTCGGTGAAGTCCGCGGTCGATTCGATGCCTGGCTGTTCCGGATCGTTGCAAACGGGTGCAAGGACTGGCTGAAGAACATTCGGCGCACGCACCTGAGCTACGACGAAGACGACCAGCCCTCCAGCTTCGCGAGTCCCGATGAGGATCTCGACCGCACCGAAATGCGGACGGACCTCGACTCCGCCCTCGCGCAACTGGCCCCATCGCTTCGGGAGGCCTTCATCATGAAACACGTTGAAGGACGCTCCTACGAAGAAATGGCGGATCTCTTGGGAACCACCGTGGGAGCACTGAAGATGCGCGTGCATCGGGCACGCGAAGCCCTTCAGACCTTGCTCGAGGAGAAATACGCCTGATGCTCGACCGTCATGAAGCGCACAATGACCGTGATTTCGGTCAGGATATGCCCACGCGCGACACCGCGCGGGGGACCGATCGTCCGATGGCAGATCGCGAAGTGCCGCTTCCCGGGACGGCCGCTGCGGCTGGCACCTCGCTCGTGATCCACCAGTGGCTCGATGGCGAGGCCAGCGAAGCCGAGGCGCGCCGCGCTGACGCGGGTCAGGTGAAGTTGTGGAACCGCGTCACCGCAGAAGCCGACCAGCGGCGTCGCATGACGACGCCGGCCCACCTCGCAGCGAACATCATGGCGGCCATTCCCGCCGCCTCGACGGCGACGAGAGCGGTCTCGGGCACGGCGAGCGCGTCAAGCGATGCGGCGCGCGGCCTCCCGATGGGCACCGCCGCTGCGATCGGCGCCGGGCTGTTTGTAACCGGTGTCATGATCGGCAAGCTGCTGTAACGAAAGCTCCCAGACGGCCAACTGCTGAGTGAGCAGGGCGGAGGGTATCAGGGAGGAGGAAGCAGTCACTGCTCCCTCCTCCCTTTTTATTCTCCTGCCTGCCGCCTGAAGCTGTTGGCCGTTCGGGTCCTACATGTGAATCGCGCGTCCCAGCGCCGCCAGCGCCGCTTCCTTGACCGTCTCGCTGAGCGTCGGATGTGAGTGCACCGTAATGCCGATGTCCTCCGCACTGCCGCGGTATTCCATCGCCAGCACCACTTCACTCAGCAAATCCGCGACGTTGGGTCCGATCATGTGGCACCCCAGAATTTCGTCGGTGTCCCGGTCCACGACGAATTTCACGAAGCCTTGCGTGGCGCCCATCGTGCGCGCCTTGCCGTTGGCACTGAACGGGAACTTGCCCACGCGATAGGGGCGTCCGCTCGCCTTGACCTCCTGCTCGGTCAGTCCCACGGTGGCGAGTTCGGGCCACGTGTAGACGATGCCCGGGACGGTGCGATGGTGCATATGCACCGGCTTGCCGGCGATCACTTCGGCGGCGACCACCCCTTCTTCTTCTGCTTTGTGCGCCAGCAGCTTGCCGCCGCACACGTCGCCGATCGCGTACACCCCCGGCAGGTTGGTGCGCTGCTGGTCGTCCACGACAATTTCGCCGCGCGTACCCATCGCGAGCCCGAGTGCCGCCGGATCGACGCCGCCGAGCAGCGGCTTCCGCCCGACAGAGACCAGCACGTAGTCGGCGTCGATGTGGGACGCCACGCCGTCCTTCTCCACATGCACCCGCACGCCGTCGGCTTGCACATCGGCGCCCGTCACCTTGGTGCCCGTGTGGATCTCGAGCCCCTGCTTCCGGAAGATCTTGTCGGCTTCCTTCACCAGCTCGTCGTCGTTGCCGGTGAGAATCGTGGGCGCGAACTCCACCACCGTGACCTTGGCACCGAGCCGGCGCCACACGGAGCCCAGCTCGAGACCGATCACGCCGCCGCCCACGACCACGAGATGCTTCGGCACTTCCGGAATCGACAGCGCGCCCACATTCGACAACACCCGTTGTTCGTCGAACTTGAGGAACGGCAACTGCACCGGCACGGAGCCGGTGGCGATGATCACCGATGTGCCCTTCCAGTGCGAGATCGTGCCGTCGGCGGCCTTCACTTCAACCACGTTCCCCGGCTGCAGCGTGCCGTAGCCCTTGGCCCACGTCACCTTGTTCTTCTTGAAGAGGAACTCGACCCCCTTGGTGTTCTGGGCCACGACGTCCGTCTTGCGGGCCATCATCGTCGGCAGATCGATGGCCGTACTGCCCACGACAATGCCGTGCTCGGCGGCATGCAGGCGCAGCCACTCGTAGTGCTCCGAGCTCTGCAACAGGGCCTTGGAGGGGATGCACCCCACATTCACGCAGGTGCCGCCCAGCGTCTTGTCGAATTCGACGCAGGTCACGGAGAGGCCGAGTTGCGCGGCGCGGATCGAGGCGACATAGCCGCCGGGGCCGCCGCCGAGGACCACGACGTCGGCGGTGTGGAGGGTCGGGGAAGTCATACCGGAAAAGATAATTGCGCGCGATTCATTTGCGCGACGCGACCGCTGGTGGGGATCACGCCGACGCGCGACGCGTTACCTGCCGCCGGCAGGGGCGTCCTGCGGATGACGGCACGCGCGGCGTACAGCGGTTCCACGCCGTGATGTGCCACTCCGTATGCAATGGCTGGCCGCGACTCCAATCCTCGCATTGAAACGCGCGCCAGATGTGCCCGACGTCCCGAGCGGCAACGCTTTGGGGCGTCGTGGTGCGTTTCTGAGGTGAAGGAGGGAGTACGAAGAGGGGGTAGGGAGTCCGCGGACTCTCTACCCCCCTCTTCGTACCCCGTAGACCGTACCCCTTCCTTCGCTGTTACAGGAGCATCGACGCCGGATCTTCGATCAGTTCCTTGAACCGCACGAGGAACAGCACCGCCTGCTGGCCGTCGATCATGCGATGATCGTACGACAGCGCGATGTACATCATGGGACGGATTTCGACCTTGCCGTTGATCGCCACCGGGCGGTCCTGCGTTTTGTGCAGCCCGAGGATGCCGACCTGCGGATAGTTGATGATCGGCGTGGAGAGCAGCGAGCCGAACACGCCACCGTTGGTGATCGTAAACGAGCCGCCGGTGAGGTCGTCCATGGACAGCTTGCCGTCGCGTGCGCGCTTGGCCACGGCCGCGATGTCCTTGCCGATCTGCACGATGCTCTTTTTGTCGGCGTCCTTCACGTTCGGCACCACGAGACCGGCATCGCTGGCCACTGCGATGCCCATGTTTACGTAATGCTTGTACACGATCGTGTCGCCGTCGATCTGCGCGTTCACGGCCGGATAGGCCTCCAGCGCGAGGCAGGCCGCCTTCACGAAGAACGGCATGTACGACAGCTTGACGCCCTGTTCCTTCTCGACGCGATCCTTGAGACGCTCACGGAGGGCCGTGATGGCCGTCATGTCGATCTCGTTGAACGTCGTCAGGTGCGCCGTCTGCTGCTGCGAGAGCAACAGATTCTCGGCGATCCGCTTGCGGCGCGTCGTCATCTTTTCGCGCGTCTCGCGCGTGCCCGACGGTGCCGCGGCGGCCGCGGGCGCCGACGGTGCCGCCGCGGGTGCCACCTTCGCGGGAGCCGGCGCGGCCGGTGCCGCCAGTGCGGCGACCACGTCCGGCTTCGAGACCACGCCGCCGCGTCCGGTGCCCGACACGTCGGCGGGGTTGATCCCGGCTTCGGTGGCCAGGCGCGCAGCGGCCGGCGACACTTTCACCTCGCCGCCGGCGGGCGTCACCGCGGCCGGTGCCACCACCGCGGCCGGTGCCGCTGCCGGGGAAGCCGCCACGGCCGCGCCCGCGCCGGCGGTGATTTCGCCGAGCGCGTCGCCGACGTTCACCACGTCACCTTCGCCTTTGTGCCGCGTCGTCAGGACGCCGGCCTCGAGCGCCGGCACTTCGACGGTGATCTTGTCGGTTTCGAGCTCGACAAGGGTGTCGCCGGCGGCGATCGCATCGCCTTCCTTCTTGAGCCAGCGGGAGACGGTCGCCTCGACGATGGACTCGCCGAGCGGTGGAACTTTGATGGACGACATGAGGCGGAACGGTCGTAGTGGACGGTCGAGGGGAGCGTGAACGGAATATAGGCTTCGGACCGCCTGTGCAGGGGAGGGCGGGCGCCGCACTCCCGTTTCGGGCAGGGTCAGGGGAGATTCCGCAGGCGTCTTCTCCTCCAGCCCCCGTGCCATGACCATGCGTGCCCTGACGATCGATGCCCACGGTGGGCTGGAGCAACTGCGCGTCCGCGACGACCTGCCTATTCCGTCGATCGAGCGCGCCGACGAGGTGCGGGTGCGCATCAAGGCCGCGGCGCTCAACCGGCTCGATCTCTGGGTGCTCGGTGGCGTGCCCGGCGTGACGATCCAACCGGGGTGGGTGCTGGGCTCCGATGGTGCCGGCGTCGTCGAGTCCGTCGGGACGGCGGTGCAGGGGATCGCGCCCGGCGATCACGTCCTGCTCAATCCGGGGCTCGTGGACCGCTCGTGCCGTTGCGATTACTGCCGCGACGACGACCAGCCGCTGTGTCTGACCTACGGGATCATGGGGGAGCACCGGCACGGCACGATCGCCGACTACGTGGTGGTGCCGGCCGCCAACGTGCGCGTGATTCCGGCCACGATTCCGTTCGCCACGGCCGCGGCCTTCCCGCTGGCCACCCTCACGGCGTGGCGCATGGTCGTGACCCGCGCGCGAGTGCAGCCCGGCGATCAGGTCCTGATCTGGGGGATTGGCGGCGGCGTGGCGCTGGCGGCGCTGCAGATCGCCAAGCGCCTCGGCGCGACGGTGTGGGTGACCTCGGGCAGTCCCGAGAAGCTCGCGCGCGCCGAGGCCCTGGGCGCTGATCACCTGCTCGACCACCGGCAGCCGGAGCTCGGGCGTGCCATCCGAGCCCGGACCGGGAAGCGCGGGGTGGATGTGGTCATCGATTCCGTCGGCGAAGCGACCTGGTCGCAATCGCTCGTCGCCCTCGGCAAGCGCGGGCGACTGGTGACCTGCGGCGGCACCAGCGGCCCGTTCGTGCAGCTCGATGTACGCCGGATGTTCTGGAATCAGTGGACCTTGATGGGGTCGACAATGGGCAGCGATGCCGAGTTCGATGCCATGACGGCGGTGTTCCGCGAGGGAGGGCTGATGCCGCCGGTGGACTCCGTCTGGAATATGGCGGAGTCGGCCAAGGCGTTCGACCGGCTCTCGTCGGGCGCGCAGTTCGGCAAGGTGGTCGTCGCGCTGTGACCGACACCGCGCGGTTCACGGCGGCCGAAGAGCAGGCCATCCGCGACACCGTCCAGCGTGGGGGAACCCCGTCCTGCCCGCGGTGCGAGGTCCCGATGACGCGGCGGCCGATCGGCGGCGGCTCGTTCGGACTCGGCTATCAGCGGCAGCGCGAGTGGCTGCTGTGTGCCCAGTGCCGGCGCAGTGTCATCTTCGACGTGAAGCGGGGCACCCGCCTGTAGCCCCTCCGTGGCGGCGGTGCGCCTCGCTAGTTTTGAGGGAGATCCGCAGGTCTCCCTTCTCCGCCCGACATTGCGACAGCAACCATTCCCCGATCCGCTGCAGCTCGCGTCCGCCGCGACGCAAACGGATGCGGGTCAGGCCGCCCTCACGTCCACCTTTACGGAGCGTCTCGAGCAGAGCTTCGCCCTGCTCGGCGAGTTCGTGCCGGCGCTGTTCGGCGCGCTGGTCATTCTGTTCGCCGGGTATCTCGTCGCGAAAGTGATCGAGAAAGGCACGGCGCGTCTGCTGCGCCGCATGCACTTCAATCAGCTCCTCGAGCGCGGCGGTGTGCTGCAGGCCGTGGAGCGTTCCGGCTCGCACCTCAATCCCGCCAAGGTCATCGCCAACCTGCTGTTCTGGTGCGTGATGTTTGCGGTGCTGCTGGTGGCTGCCAACGCGATCGGGCTCGAGTCGCTGGCCAATGTGTTCTCCGAGCTGGTGAGCTACATCCCGAGCGTCATCGCGGCGATCGTGATCATCATTCTCGGCATTGTGCTGGGTGGCTTCGTGGGTGGCCTGATCATGGCATCCGCCGGCGGCCTGCATGGTGGGCCGTGGCTGGCGCGTACCGGTCGGGGTGGGGTGATCGTGCTGGCGGTGTTCATGGCGTTGCAGGAGCTGGGGATCGCCACCGACATCGTCACGACGGCCTTCGCGATTCTGTTCGGGGCGGTGGCGCTGGCGCTGTCGCTGGCGTTCGGGCTCGGGAACCGCGACCTCGCCGGCGAAGTCACGCGCGAGTGGTATCAGCGCTACCAGGCCGAGCGCCGCGCGATCGATGCGGAGGCGGCGGCGGAGGAGGCCGAAGACGCGGCCGAGGAGTTGGCGGAGGATCGCGCGGAGGAACACGCGGACGCGGTCGCTGATCCGGCGTCCGGTCCGGTGTCTGATCCGGCCACGCCGGCGTGATCGGGTCTCGCCGTCGGTGGTCCGCCGCCCTGACGCTGGCCGTTGCGGCGCTGGTGTTGCCGGCCGGTGGCGTGCTGCCCGGGCAACCGGCGCCGAAGACCTCGGCGCCGAAGCCATCGGCGTCCAAGCCATCGGCGCCGAAGGCCGCGCCGGTGTCCAAGGCGGAAGCGGATCGTGCGGCTGCCGCGACCGCGGCCGCGACTGCCGCGTTCCTTGACGCAGAAGCCCGGGCCGCGGTGCGGACGGTGGATGGGCTGCGGGGCGAGTACCTCGCGCGCGCGTCATGGGCCGAATTGGGGGATCGCTGCAACCCCGGCTCGCTGCGCGTCTTCGCCGCTGACACGACGCCGGTGCAGCGGCAGGCGCTGCAGGCGCTTGTGGAACGGATGGAGCAGGTGATTCTGGTGCATGGGGTCGGCTACACGCTGGCCACCCCGGAGGCGCGCGCGCTGCTGCGTGTGATCGTGGGTTGGGAGGCCGGCATCGACCGACCGCGGTGGGACGAGGACGGCGCCGGTGTGCACCGCGCGCTGGCCACCGGTCTGACCGGCGAGGTGCCCGATCCGACGTCGGCGGGCTGTCTGCCATCGCCCGTGCAGCGCGATACCGTCACGTTCGTGGTCCCCGGCTTCACCGACATGGAATTCCCCAACGCGGCGCGGCCGCGCGTGAAGGCGTACCTGGGCCGTGAGGCACCGCAGCGGGCGCGGGACGAGTTCTATACCGCGGTGGGCAGCCGGACCCCGGAGGCGGAATTGTCGTACATCCGGATCGCGCCGGTCGTGATCTGGCGGGGCTACGCGCTGGTGGGGGTCGACCGGCCGCGCGAGCGGGGCGGCATCGAGATCGGCGTCGGCAGCAATGGCGGCGCGGCCTATCTACTCCGTCGCGTCGGGCGGGAGTGGCGGCTGCTCTCGATCGTCCGGAGCCGGGGATCCTGACCCGGTTGCGGGCGCACTTTGAGGTCGATTAGTAAGTGTTTGTGGAATAAGGATTTACAGCGGGGTTACAGCGTTGTGATTGCGCTTCCGGTCGTGTACATTTCCTGATGACGTGCTGCGGTCCCGCGCGTCGTTCCACGACTCTTCTGCCCGTCGTCACATGACTGCACCGAACGCACGCGAACGTATCCTGCCGCGCCTCATCGATGAGGAAGTGAAGGAATCGTTCATCAACTATTCCATGAGCGTCATCGTGTCGCGCGCGCTGCCTGATGTGCGCGACGGGCTCAAGCCGGTGCATCGTCGTGTGCTGTACGCGATGAACGAGCTGGGGTTGTTGCCGGGGCGGCCGTTCAAGAAATCGGCCACGGTCGTGGGCGATGTGCTGGGTAAGTATCACCCGCACGGCGACAGCAGCGTGTACGACGCGCTCGTGCGCATGGTGCAGACGTTCTCGTTGCGCTATCCGCTGGTGGACGGCCAGGGCAACTTCGGCTCGATGGACGGCGACAATGCGGCCGCGTATCGCTACACCGAGGCGCGTCTGACGCGCATGTCGGTGGAGATGCTCACCGACATCGACAAGAATACCGTCGACTTCGCCCCCAACTTCGACGACCGGCTGCAGGAGCCGCGGGTGCTCCCCTCGGGGCTGCCCAACCTGCTCGTCAACGGGTCGTCGGGCATCGCCGTCGGTATGGCGACGAACATCCCGCCGCACAATCTGCGTGAAGTCGTCAGCGCCGTCATCGCGATGATCGACAACCCCGACATCGAGCCGGCGGCGCTGCGCGGGCTGGTGCGCGGCCCCGATTTCCCGACGGGCGGCTACATCTACGGCCGCGCGGGTATCGCCGATTATCAGGACACGGGGCGCGGACGCATTGTGATGCGCGCGAAGGCCGTGATCGAGGAGAAGGAATCCAGCGGCCGATCGCAGATCGTCGTCACGGAAGTGCCGTATCAGGTGAACAAGGCGAAGCTCGTGATCGATATCGCCGAACTGGTGCGTGACCAGAAGCTCACCGGTATCAGTGCGCTCCGCGACGAATCCGACCGCGACGGTATCCGCGTGGTTATCGAACTCAAGCGCGATGCCATCCCGCGGGTGGTGCTCAACCAGCTGTACAAGCACACAGCCATGCAGAGCACGTTCGGCGTGATCATGCTTGCGCTGGTGCCCGATGTGAACACCCGGCAGCTGGTGCCCAAGGTGCTCACGCTCCGTCAGTGCCTGGGACACTACATCGAGCACCGCCACGAAGTGATCGTGCGGCGCACGCAGTTCGATCTCGATAAGGCGCTTGAGCGCGAGCACATCCTCGAAGGGCTTAAGATCGCCGTCGACAACATCGACGAAGTGATCCGCATGATCCGCGCGGCCGACGACACGCCCACGGCGAGTCTGCAGCTGCAGGCGCGCTTCGGGCTGTCCGAGCGGCAGGCGGAAGCGATCCTCAACATGCGTCTGGCGAAGCTCACCGGTCTTGAGCGCGACAAGCTCGAGGAAGAGCTCATCGAGGTGCGCGCGTTCATCGTCGAGATGCGCGGCATCCTGGAGTCGCGCCCGCGCCGCATGGAGATCATGAAGGGCGAGTTGCTCAAGCTGATGGAGACCTACGGCGACGAGCGCCGCACGGAGATCGTGAGCGACGAAGGCGAGTTCTCGATCGAAGACCTGATCGCCGAGGAGGAGATGGTCGTGACCATCTCGCACAACGGCTACATCAAGCGCACGCCGCTGTCGCTGTACAACCGGCAGGGGCGCGGCGGCCGCGGCAAGTCCAGCGCGGACCTCAAGGAAAACGACTTCATCGAGCGCTTCTACGTGGCGAGCACGCACACGTACATGCTCATCTTCACCGACGACGGCCGCTGCTTCTGGCTCAAGGTGCACGAACTGCCGCAGGCCGGGCGCGCCACGCGTGGGAAGCCGATCGTCAACCTGATCAACGTCACCCCTGACACGCGCATCCGCGCCATCGTGCTGACGCGCGAATTCAGCGACACCGAATTCCTGCTGTTCTGCACGCGCAACGGGACGGTCAAGAAGACGGCGCTGTCGCAGTACAGCAATCCACGCTCGAACGGTATCAAGGCCATCAAGGTCGAAGAGGGCGACGAGCTGATGGACGTGCAGGTGACGTCGGGGAGCAACGATGTGGTGCTCGCCACGCGCCACGGCCTCTCGGTGCGTTTCCACGAGAGCGATGTCCGTGAGATGGGCCGCGACACCACGGGCGTGAAGGGCGTGGAGCTGCGCCCGGGCGACCAGCTGGTGGGCATGGTCGTGATCAAGCGCGAGGCGACGCTGCTCGTCGTGACCGAAAAGGGGCTTGGCAAGTGCAGCGAAGTGAGCGAGTACCGCGTGCAGAAGCGCGGCGGCAAGGGCATTCTCACGCTCAACCGCACCGCCAAGACCGGCGATGTGGTCGCGCTGATGGAAGTCGTGCCGGAAGACGAGCTGATGCTGATGACGCGGCAGGGCGTGGCGATCCGTTCGCGCGTCAGCGAGATCCGCGTGACCGGTCGTGCGGCGCAGGGGGTGAAGCTCGTGGCGCTTGACGATCAGGACGTGGTGCAGGCCGTGGCGCGCGTGATTCCGGATGACAAGGATGACGTCGAAGGGATGGACGGTGCCGAGGGGGATGCGCCGGTCGGCGAGCTGGATCTCGGAGCCGGTCCCGACGCGTGATCCGTTCCACGCGCTGATGCCTGTTTCCCGCATTCTCGTCGCAGACGACGATGTCGCCGTCCTCGAATCCGTCACCTGGTTGTTGCAGGAGAACGGGTACGAGGTGGTGCCCGCCAATGGCGGGATGGCGTGTCTCGATCAACTGGAGAAGCGGTCGCCCGATCTGTTGCTGCTCGACATCCTGATGCCGGATGCCGACGGGTGTCAGTTGCTCGAGCGCATCAAGAGCGACGAGCGCTGGCGTGACCTGCCGGTGCTGATGCTGTCCGCGCAGCCGCCCGAAGAAGCATCGGTGCGGTCGCTGGGACTGGGGGCGGCCGACTTCATCCGCAAGCCGTACCGCCCCAAGGAACTGCTCGCGCGCGTCCAGGCGCAGCTGCGCTCGGGGGCTATCCTGCGTTCCACGCGCCTTGCGCTGGCGCGCACCGAAGAGGCACTCGTGCGTGCGCAGCAGGATGCCGACAGCCGGCGGAAGCTGGTCGACATCCTGCATGAGGTCACGGGCGACCTGTCGGTGAGTGAACTCTTCCACCTGCTCGTGCGTCGGGCGGCGCGCGCGCTCGGGGTGTCGCACTGCTCGATCGTGCTCGCGCGGCCGGGCGAGCCGTCGGCGGTGGTTGTGGCGGCCTTTGAAAATCCGGGGCTGCAGCACCTCACCATTCAGCTCGATCGTTATCCCGAGCTCCGCGCCGCGCTCGACTCCGGGCAGCCGGTACTGGTGGAGGACCTCGATACCCATCCCCTGTACGAGGGCGTGCGGCATGTCTGGGGCATTGAAGGGCTCGAGGTCCCGATCCGGTCGGTGATCGCGCTCCCGTTCACGATCGACCGCGGCCAGTACGGCGTGTTCCTCGTGCGCCGGACGCGCGATCAGGACCGCTTCGGGCCGGCCGATCTGGAATTCGCCCAGGCGGTGATCACCGCCGCCGTGGCGGTCATTCAGCGCGCGCAGATGGTGGAGAGCACGATGGCGGACAACGCCCGGCTCGAGCAGCTGGCGCAGACGGATCCCCTCACGCAGCTCCTCAACCGCCGCGCGCTCACCGAGCGGATCACGGCCGAGATGGAGCGCGCGCTGCGCTACGATTCCACGATGGCGCTGCTCATGATCGACCTCGACCACTTCAAGCGCGTCAACGATACATACGGGCACCTTGTGGGTGATGACGTGCTGCGTGACGTAGGGCAGCTGCTCACGGACACCATCCGCGGCAGCGACATCGTGGCGCGCTATGGGGGTGAGGAGTTTCTCGTGCTCCTGCCGGAAACCGACGAGGCCGGCGCGGTGTCCTTCGCGGAGCGCATCCGCGAGGCGGTGGAATCGCATGCATTCGAACGGGACGGCGAGGATCCGCCTCTGCGGATCACCGCCAGCATCGGGGTGGCGGTGTTCCCCGCCGCCCGTATCGAAAGTGTGGAGGATCTCTTCTCGCGCGCTGACACCGCCCTGTATCGCGCGAAGGCCGACGGCCGGAATCGCGTTCGACAGTAATCCTTGTCGGAGCCCGTTGCCGATGCGCGGTGAATGTTGCCATCGTATTCGTTCCCTCTGCCCAAATCCGGAGTGTTCCTGTGCGCATGCTCGTGCTTGGCGCGGGGCTGCAAGGCACCGCCTGTGCGTTCGATTTGTTGTCCAATGCCGCGGTGCGGCAGGTCGTCCTGGCCGACGTCCGCATCGCGGGGCTGCCCGCGTTCCTGACGCCTTTCGTCGGTGACCGCCTGCTCCCGACTGCGCTAGACGTACGGGACGCTGATGCGGTCCGCGCGGCCTTTGCGCAATGTGATGCCGTGATGAGTGCGATCCCGTACTACTTCAACGCCGAGCTGGCCCGTCTCGCCGTTGAGGTCGGTGTTCACTTCTGCGATCTCGGTGGGAACACCGGCATCGTGCAGGAGCAGAAGCAGCTCGACGCGGCCGCCAAGGCGCGGGGGATCAGCGTGATTCCTGACACGGGACTGGCGCCGGGGATGGTCAACGTGATCGCACAGCACGGCATCGACCAGTTCGACCGTGTGGAGAGCGTCAAACTGTTCGTGGGCGGGTTGCCCCAGGAGCCGGAGCCGCCGCTCGGGTATCAGATCGCGTACTCCATCGAGGGCATGGTGGACTACTACACCACGCCGTCGCTGGTGGTGCGGGATGGCCAGCCGGCGCACGTCACCGCGCTGTCGGAGCTCGAGCCCGTGCGCTTCCCGGCACCGGTCGGTGAGCTCGAAGCGTTTCACACGGCGGGCGGCCTCTCCACCATGGTGTACCGCTATGCCGGCGTGATCCCCACCATGGAGTACAAGACGCTGCGCTATCCCGGTCACGCGCGCGTGATGCAAGCGATCCGCGATCTGGGGCTGCTCGACAGCACGGCAGTGGAGGTGAAGGGGCAGCAGGTCGTACCACGCGATGTGTTCGTGCGCGTTGCCGGCGAGGCGCTGCGCAAGGGCAAGCCGGATCTCGTGGCGCTGCGCGTGGTGGTGCATGGCACGGTTGATGGCGTCGCGGCCACCCGCGGCTGGGAGGTGCTGGA
>JARIEV010000118.1 GCA_031127225.1 Gemmatimonadota bacterium
CGGGTACCGACGATCGCGACGGCCGGTGGGTGCGCGGTGGCGAGGGTGCCCCGAGCGAAAATCACCGGCGGTGCGTCCGCGAGTTCACGCAAGCGCGCGGGATAGCGCGGACTGTCCGTATCCAGCCCGACGGCACCGATCCGGCGCAGCTCAGCCAGTATCGAGTCCGCATGGTCCCATGCCGCCGCATGCTGGCCGACCGGCACGTGATGCATCGCCTGCTCGGCACCGCCATGCGCTCGCATCATGCGCGCGCTGCCCACATCGCCGATGCCGGGCACCTGCCGCAGCGCCAACGTGCTGCGCAGGCGTGCCTCGTCAGGGGAGAAACTGGGCATCACGCTCCGGCTTCTCGGCTTCCACCCGCATCGCCAACAGTTCACGCCACCACGCATCGAGCAGCACGTCCAGCCCCATTCGACCGGCCGCGCTGATGGCGAACTTGCCGTAGGCGCCCGGCGCCTCGATGTCGGGAATGTAGTGCTCACCGAGCAGGTCGAGCTTCGTGAACACGACGCAGTAAGGCTTGGCGGCCAGCTCGGTGGAATAGGTCGCGATTTCGTGGCGCAGCTGATCGAGCTCCGCCTGCCAGTCGTCCGCATCAATCGGGATCATGAACGCGAGCATGCGCGTGCGCTCGATGTGGCGCAGGAAGCGGAGCCCCAGCCCCTTGCCCTCTGACGCGCCTTCGATGATGCCCGGAATGTCGGCCACAACGAACGACCGGTGATCGCTGAGCGGCACGACCCCCAGATTCGGCGAGAGCGTCGTGAACGGATAGTCCGCGATTTTCGGGCGCGCCGCCGAAATCACCGAAAGCAACGTGCTCTTGCCGGCATTCGGCTGACCAACCAAGCCGATGTCAGCGATGAGCTTGAGTTCCAGCTCAAGCGTTCGCGCCACGCCTTCCTCGCCGGGCTGCCATTCACGCGGCGACTGGTGCGTGGCCGTCACGAAGAAGGCATTCCCCTTCCCGCCACGGCCGCCCTTGGCGACCAGAATGGAGTGGCCATCCTCCATCACTTCGCCGAGGAATTCCTGCGTCTCGGCGTCGCGCACCACGGTGCCGGGGGGCACGGGGAGGATGATGTCCTCGCCCGACCGGCCCGTCCGGTTCGACCCCTCACCGTGCTGGCCGCGCTCCGCCTTCCACGCGTCACGATAGGTGTAGTCGAGCAACGTGGTCAGGTTACGATCTCCGCGCACGATGACGTCACCGCCCCGCCCGCCGTCCCCGCCGTCGGGACCTCCCATCGGCGCGAACTTCTCCCGCCGGAACGAGGTCTGTCCCGATCCACCGGTGCCGGCTTCGACTTTGACGAGTACGCGATCTACGAACATGAATTACTTCCGAAACGAGAGAGGCGGCCTGCCACCGAGGCGCCGCCGGAAACCTGCCACCACGTGGTCCTACTTACCCTGCACCCGCGCCCACAACCCCTGATAGCGCCGCTGGTCGTCGGTACTGACGAGCGAACCGACGATCTCGAGTGCCGCCGTCACGACCGCCACTGCCGCACCCGCATTCACGGCCCCATGCAAGTGCGAATGGAGCTGCCGGTCCTGCCGGGCGACCGCACAGGCGGCCACCACGCACAACTCCCGACGCGCCAGATCGAGCTGCGGGCGCCCGAGCACCTTTCCGTACCCTTCGACGATCATCCAGCGATCCAGCGCCGGGTGCAGTCCGCGAATGTTCACCCGCAACCGGTCGTAGAAGGCTCCGTAGACCGTCGCGCAGGTCGCCTCGCCCCGCTGGCTGAAATCCGCGTCGGACTGGAGACGCTCCGCGTCGACCGCTGGCGCCCGGCGTCCGGAAATGCGACGCCACTCACGCGCCGCGTTTAACGCGCGCGGGAATCCGGCGAACAGATACGTCTGCAGGATGACTTCCTCGACCCAAACGGGATCGACCGTCCCATGCACCACCACGAACTCCGCGCGGACCTCAGCCTCGCTGCCGCCGGCCAGCACGGCGGCGAGACGCACCAACGCCGCCGTCTCCACATCAAGTGTGAGCAGCGTAACACCGCCGTGCGCAGGCGCCATCACCATTTCATCGCCACCGGTGCCCGACGAACGCGCAGCGAGGTCCGGCGCCGCCCGGGGCGAGGGAGTTTCATGCATGATCCATCGGCCCGATCAGGAGTGACGGATCGCAACAGCCCCGAGCGGCGCCGCGCTCACAAACACCTCACCGACCGGCTCACCGCGCGTGTTCCGCACCACACGCACCGCCGCGTCACGCAGGCTCTCGGGAAGAGGCGAGGGCAACGCATCATACGCGGCCAGCATGGCCAGTACCGCCACGAACTGCGCACGCTGCGAGCCATCCTCGACCTTCAGCGCGAACCCGATCCCACGATCGAGAATCGCGAACGTATGGACACCCTCGGCTCCCACCTTGCACACCACGTTGCCACCGGTGGCCTCCATGAGGCGCGTGTCGAACCGGTCACTGCCGCCCACGAGAAACGGCTGCGTGGTCATGGCATCGAGGATACGCCGGCTGACCGCATCGCCATGGCGCGACGCATGCGCGAGACGCGCGTAGGAGAGCGCCATATTGGCCAGCGGCAACGCGAACACCGTCACGCCGCATCCGTCCACGCCAAGGCCGAGGTGCTCGGGGGCCATCCCGGCCCATGCGGCCACACTGTCGCGCGCATCGCGCTGGACGAGGTGCTCCGCCTGCTCGTACCCGGCCGTCGGCAACCCCAACAGGATCGCCCGCGCGAGCATCGCCGAATGCTTGCCGGAACAGTTGTTGTGCAGTCGCGTGGGCCGCTCTCCCGACTCGCGCACGATCCGCGCCCCGCGCGCGGCGAGCGGCTCGTGCGGACCGCACGCCAAGTCCCCTTCTTCCAGACCGATGCTGGCCAGCATCGAAGCGGCCAGCGAGACGTGTTCCGGCTCGCCGCCGTGGGACGCGCACGCGAGCGCCAGCTGGCTCTCACCCCATCCCAACCGATCGAGTCCCCCCTCGCGGACGAGCGGCATGACCTGAAAGGGCTTCGCGCAGGATCGCCACCACGTGGTGGTGTGTGCGTCGCGCGCACGCTCCAGCAACACACCATCCGCACTGACCACCGCGGCGTGCACCCGATGGCGGGATTCCACCGTGCCGCCCCGCGTCACCACGACGTCGTACGACCGTTCACGGCACGCGGGCGCAAACGCGACCGGAACGGACTCGGCGGCGTACGGACCCGGCTGCACAATACCGGGCAATCGGCCATGCGATGCGCCGGAGAAAATGGATCGGGGTTCACTCACCCGTGAAAAGTAACCGGACCGCCACCCCGACACGCAGGACGACCTACCGCGTCAGGCTACGACCGTGTGCGCCATGCGGCGAGGAGCACGCCCACCAAGACGATGCCACCACCGATCAGCGTTCCCTTCCCCGGAACCTCACTGATACCCGGCAACAGGGCGGCCAGGACCGTTGCGCCGATGGGCTCTCCGAGCGTGGTCAGATTCACCACGAACGCGGGGAGATGGCCCAGCGCCCAGTTCATGCCCGTGTGTCCGAACAGCATGGGCCCAATCGCCAGACCGGCGAAGATGGCCAGTTCACGCGGTGGCTGCGGGACGAGCGGCTGCTGGGTGGCGAACGCCAACGCCACACAGGTGAGAAAGGCCGCGCCGTAGGCAATTGTCACGTAGGCCCACACACCGATCCGCAATCTGAGCCGCCGGCCGATGAGGTAATACAGCGCGGCCGTCACGGCGCCGATCAGGGCCAACAGATCGCCAAAGAGCGCGCGCCCCCCGGTGCCGCTGCCGGCGAGCGCCGCCACCACCCCGGATGCGCCTCCGGGTATATCTGCGAAGCCCACGACCAAAGCACCCACGACAGCCAGCAAAACCCCCAGCCACTGGCGCTTGGACGGTGGCTCGCGCAACCAGAACCCCGAGACGCCGGCGATCAGCACGGGCTGCAGATTGACCAGCGACACCGACGCCGCCACCGTCGTGTACCGCAAGGAGGCGCTCCAGCTCCAGAAGTGCAGCGCCAGCAGGACGCCGCCGGACACGGCCAGCCATACCTCCCGACGGCTCAAGAGCCGCCACTCGCGCCACGTGCCCGTCACGACGAGGGCCATCGCAACGATGATCAGCGACAGCCCGAGGCGCCACGCGGCAATCACGATCGCGGCACTCTCGGAGAGCCGGATCAAGGGCGCCGCAAACGAAATGCCGACCACCGAGGCCGCCAACACGACCAGCGGAGAGCGGCTTGAGACGGTACGGGACTCGGTAGCGGACGAAACAGCCATGGCGACAGAAGGGGGTCCGGGAAGTCAGCCAACCGGTGACGAAGTTAATCAGTCGCGCTAGCTTCCCCGCCATGACGCCCACCATATCTCGCGCGCGCCTCGAGGCACTGCTTGCGAAGGCCGCCGACCAGCATGTGGTCATTATCGGCGACGCGATGCTCGACGTGTACCTGCGCGGCGACGTCGACCGGATCTCTCCCGAAGCGCCGGTACCGGTGGTGCGCGTCCGCGACCGAAAGCTGGCACTCGGTGGTGCCGCCAACGTGGCCCAGAACGTCGCCGCCCTCGGCGCGGGATGTGACCTCGTCGCGGTCGTGGGTGACGATGCGCCCGGTCGCGCGCTGCGCGAGCACCTCGAAGCGGGTCGCATGGAGTCGCGATCGCTGGTCACGGTCGAGCGCCCCACAACCACGAAGACGCGGGTGATGGCACGGTCGCAGCAACTGGTCCGGTTCGACGAAGAAGACGACGCTGATCTCGGCGCGGCCGATGTCGCACGGGTCCTCACCGCCATCGAGCGGGCACTGCCCCAGGCCACAGCCCTCGTGTTCGAGGACTACAACAAGGGCGTGCTCGTCCCCGCTGTGATCGAGGGCGCCATCGCCCTGGCTCGCCGCCGGTCGCTTCCCATCGTCGTGGATCCCAAGTTCCGGAACTTCTTCGCGTACCGCGGCGCCACCGTGTTCAAGCCGAACCGGCGCGAACTCGAAAGCGCCCTCGGGGCCGCGGTTGACCTCGAGCATCCGGCAGCCCTGCCCGACACCTTCGCGCGGCTGGGGGTGGAGCACCTGCTCCTGACGCTCGGTGAACGCGGCATGGCGCTGATTTCGGCCGATGGGCTCGTGCATCGCGTGCCGACCACGGCACGGGAGGTGTACGATGTGGTCGGTGCCGGTGACACCGTCACGGCGTATCTGGCGACCATGCTGTCGGCGGGAGCCACCGCCCTCGAAGCCTCGGTCGTCGCAAACTTCGCCGCCGGTGTGGAAGTCGGAAAGCTTGGCGCGGCAACCGTGACACCGGCCGAGGTTCTCGACGCGTTCGACGGGCACGTCGCCGACGCTTGACGTACATTGTCCGTGGCCGCATCAGCGGTTGCCCGTGCTCGGTCCGGTAGCTTAGTCGGTTAAAGCGCTCGACTCATAATCGAAGGATCGTGGGTTCAAGTCCCACCCGGACCATACGACTCGGTGTCAGAGACCGAGGCAAGTGTTATTCACGGCGCGGAGGGGCTTCCCACCGCACGCACCCTCCGTTACGTTTTCGATCCGAGTCGCGAGTGATCGCGATCTCGACAGTGTCGGGCGTGTAGCTCAGCTGGTTAGAGCGCTGCTTTCACACAGCAGAGGTCCGGGGTTCGAGTCCCTGCACGCCCACTGAAACAAACAAACGGCCGCCCATCTCCTGATGGTCGGCCGTTTGTGTATGTGCCCATGTGTTTCAGTGCACGTCGGCCGGCCTGAGCCGCTCCGCGCCCCGCGCAACGCCCTGCACCACCCTGATGCGCGACCCGCTTTGGCGGATGCGTCCGATGGTCCGTTCGTCGAGCCGGGCCCGAATCACGATCACATCCTCGTCGGTCTGCTGATCAAGCACCTCGCCATCGCGATGGATCTCCGCGAGCAGCCTGCCATTGGCCGCCGGCACGCGCACTTCCAAGATCGGACGCTGGTTGCGCAGGCTGTCGAGCAACGCCGTACGCAGCACATCGAGTCCCCCCTCAGCGAGCGCCGACACGAACAGGGAATTGGGCATGATGTTGGCAACCCGCTGCCGCACGGCCGTCGCCTGCTCATCCGGCAGCGCATCCATCTTGTTCATGATGTAGAGCATCGGCTGGTCGGATAAGCCGAGGTCGGCCAGCACGGCGTCGACCACGTCGCGCTGCTCCTCCCAGACGGCGTGGCTCGCATCGATCACATGCAGGAGCAGGTCGGCTTCGCGGGCCTCGGACAGCGTGGCCCGGAAGGAGGCGACGAGATGGTGTGGCAGCTTGCGGATGAAGCCCACCGTGTCCGTGAGCAGCACCGAGTAGCCATCCCCCACCTCAACCTCGCGGGTGAGCGGATCGAGCGTCGCGAAGAGCCGATCCTCCACGAACACCTGCTGATCGCCGGCCATCTGCCGCAGGATGGACGACTTGCCGGCGTTGGTATAGCCCACCAGCGCCACCCGATACTGAGACTTGCGCTGCTCCCGCTGGATCTCGCGGGCGCGCTCCACGTCGGTGAGCCGCTCCTTGAGCACACGAATGCGGTGCTGAATCAGGCGGCGGTCGGTTTCCAGCTGCGTCTCACCCGGCCCGCGCATACCGATGCCGCCGCGCATCTTCTCAAGGTGGGTCCACATGCGGGTCAGCCGCGGCAGCAGATACTGCAGCTGGGCGAGCTCGACCTGCATCCGGGCCTCGCTCGACCGGGCACGCGTGGCGAAAATATCGAGGATCAGTTCGGCACGGTCCATCACGCGCGTCCCGACGATCACCTCGACGTTCTTGGCCTGCGCTGGCGTGAGTTCGTCGTCGAAAATCACGAGCGTCGCACCGAGTTCCTTGATGCGCAGCTTCAGCTCTTCAACCTTGCCGCTGCCCAGATAGGTGGCCGGATGCGGACGATCGAGCGCCTGAATCAGCGTGCCCACCACCACGGCACCGGCGGTATCGGCCAGCCGCGCCAATTCGTCAAGATGCTCGTCAGCCTGATGACGGGCATTGCCGCGCTTCGACGGTGCGCTGACGAGCACCGCGCGCTCGATGGGCGGCGTGAGGGAGATGATCTCGCGACTGATGTGCGGCTACCTGACAGAGAGGACTACAAAATGTGCGATCGACACGCCGACCTTCATCAACGCCCTTTACCGGACACCGAAGAATACCGGCCGGTCTGGTCGTACGGTCTCGTGAAGTTGCCGAGTGGTGTGGCCACTGTGAAATCACCACGCACACGGTAGTTCACCGTTCCCGACATGAGCAGTGAACGCCCCGCCGCACCCAGACCGGCATACGTGAAACGTACCGGCAGGCGCACGATCGAGGAGTCCTTTTCCGGCACCACGAAGCGGCCGGCCAGCGCCCCCTCACCAAGCTTGACGGAATCGACGTCCACCTGGTACGTCATTGAAAGCGCATTAAGGGCGTAGCGGTTCGGATTGTGGACCGACAGCACCACATCGACGCTGCCACCCGACAGGCCGAGTCCGGTCACGGCGACCTCGCGCAGGGTCACGACCGGCTCCCGGAACGCGGCCCGCCCAAGGCTCGCGCAGGCCGTACCTGCGGTCGCCAGCGCCGCGACCGCCCCCGCCGTCATGCCCCGCCGCACCGACTTCGACCAGCCCATCACGTCTCCTTGCAGATGAAATTTCACGTCCGGCATGAGGCGCCCGCGATCGTACCCGTCAGGGCACCCGAGTTCCGTCATCCAGCGCCACTCACTCGGTTACCGGCGGCCCACCCCGCTCAGCCCACCAGGCGAGCCGCTTCGCGATCTGCCGCTCTTCACCGACGGATAACGGATGATAGTAGGTGCGCCCCTGTAGCTCCGGGGGCTGATACGGCTGGGCCACGAACGCCCCCGGATGATCGTGCGGATACTCGTATGGCACACGGCGTTCGGGATCAGCCCGCAGGTGCATCTCGGAGTTGAGCAGGTGCGCCGGCACCGGGGTGGAGGGCGTCCCAGCGGCCGCTTCGCGAGCCGCCGCCCACGCCAGATACAAGCGATTCGACTTCGGCGCGACAGCGCAGTAGACCGCCGCCTGCGCCACGGCGCGCTCGCCCTCGGCGGGACCGAGACGGCGGAACGTCTCCCATGCCGTCATCACCACGCCGACGGCCTGCGGATCGGCCAGCCCGATATCCTCGGTAGCCATCGCCGCCAGTCGGCGTAGAAAGATCTGCGCGTCTTCCCCGGCCTGCAGCCCTCGGGCGAGCCAGTAGAGCACGGCGTGCGGGTCACTGCCGCGGAGCGACTTGTGGAAGGCCGACAGGATCGCGTTGCGGTCGATGTCCACGCGGTCGTAACTCACGACACGCGTGCCGAGGGCATCCGCCAGCGCCTCGCACGTAAGTGAGGCGCCCGCCCGCAGCACCTGCGCGACCGCCTCGAGCGCCCCAAGAGCCCGACGCGCATCACCGTCGGTCTGCTCGGCCAGCCATCGCAGCGTGTCGTGGTCCGCCTGCAGCCGCTGCGCGCCAAGCCCACGGGTCGCGTCCGTCAACGCCCGCTCGCACACGGCCACGACATCGGCCTGCCCCAAGGGGCGGAGCGCGTAAATTCGCGACCGCGACAGGAGCGCGCCCACAACAGCGAACGCCGGCACTTCGGTGGTCGCACCACACAGCGTGATGACCCCGTTCTCCACGTGAGGCAGCAAAGCGTCCTGCTGCGACTTCGCCCAGCGATGAATCTCGTCGATCACGACCAGCGTGCGTCGTCCTTCAAAATTGCGTCGCTTCTCGGCTTCCCCGACAATTTCCCGAAGACGCGGGATGCCGTCAGTCACGGCGTTGAGGACGACCACTGTCTGCTGGGTGTACCGGCCGATCAGGCTCGCAATGGTGGTCTTGCCCGTCCCGCTCGGCCCGGTCAGGATCACACTGCCGATCGTACCGTTCCGGATGGCGTCGCCCAGCGGCCGGCCGGCGGCCAGTAAATGCTGCTGCCCCACCACGTCCTCGAGACGCTCGGGGCGCATCCGCGCGGCGAGGGGCTCCGGCGCACTCGCGCCGAAGAGCGTCGCGCTCACAACACGCCCGTGGTGCGCGGATGGGGCAGCCGGACACCGGTCATTGCGCGCCCGCCAGCCCGAGCCGGGACGCGGTCGCACGGAGCGCCACATCAAGATCAGGACATGGGACCAACGCCTTCCGTGAGGGGGTCCACACAACGGCCGGAGGCGTGCCCCGCTCCGTCAGCCCCATCCCTTCGAGGAGAAAGAACCACCGATCCGAGCGCGCGTACGCGACCAGCAGCAACTCGGGCGTCAGCGACAGTTGGTCGTCCGGGGTAAACACGGTGACCTCGACGCCACCACAGGTGGCCAGCAGAAACCGCAGGCGGCCGAGCGCGTCGCGCACGTCGGGCAACGCGACATCGCTCCCGACCCACACGGCCCCCGTCCTGAGATCCGTGATGCGGACATCGACGGCGGGATCGAGATGGACCGCCAAGGCGTGTAGCAAGTCGACAACGCGCTCCGAGGACGCCCCGATGCGCGCCGTGTACACCACGCCATCCGTGGTCGCGACAAACCAGTCGGCCGCAGGACGGAACCGGTCGGACCGATCGCCCTCGATGGGTGAGTACGCGGAGCGATCGCCCGCCGCCAGCATTCCGGTCACGCGCCCTCAGCCCGGTGGCCAAGCTCGCCGGCCAGCCGCAGCAGACCGTCGTGCGTGTTCTGGGATGGATCTTCAATCACCACCGCCAAGAGTGCGTGCAGCATCCGGCCCAGGGTCGGCCCACTCGCAACCCCGGCGCGGCGGAGGTCGTCGCCGTCAACGGCGAGATCCGCCAGCTCAATGGCCTCACCGAAGGCGATGACGAGCAGGCGCCGGTGCAGCGCCCGAACCAGCGCCGGGGTACCGACCCGCGCCGCCTGCCATCTGGCCGCTGCCAGCCGCACGAAGGCGGCCACGCGCAGTCGCCCGACACCGGCCGCAAGCCGTCGGAGTTCCGCGTCGGCGGGCACCGCACCGTCTGAGATCGCCCGGGTCAGTGCGGGCCCATAGCGGGACCACCGATCGACCAGCGCGGCCACGGTGGCCACGTCTTGGTTGGACGAACGCAGGGCCCGCATCGCCTGCTCGGCATCACGGCCAGAGACATCGCTGAACAACGCCGCCACCCGGAGCAGCTTTCGCATCGGGCGCCCCCGCAACCCCGGTTTGGGCAGGGCGTCGACGGTACGCAGCGCCTCGTCGCTCACCTGCGCCAGCACCGGCACGACCGCCGCAAACGCGCCCGCCTCGCGCCACCGGCCGAACGCCCGCGATGGGCGCCCCACCTGCTCCAGCGTCTTGTCCAGCTCCTGCTTGACCCGCTCGGGGGATAGCCGAGTCAGGAACGGCGCGCTGCCTACAATGGCGCGCCACGTGGCCTCCTCGATCGAAAAATCGAAGCGGGAGGCGAACCGGATCGCTCGCAGGGCCCGCAGCCGATCCTCGCGCATCCGCGCGTCGGCGTCCCCAACGGCGCGCACGACGCGCCGCGCCAGATCGGCGCGGCCACCGAACGGATCGCGGAGACGACGGTCGATCGGATCGTAGGCAATGGCGTTGATCGTGAAGTCCCGGCGCGCCAGATCTTCATCGAGCGAGGCGCCGAACTCAACCACCGCATGACGCCCGTCCGTCTGCACATCGCGCCGGAAAGTGGTCACTTCGTGCATCCGATGCTCGCGGTCGAGCACCCCGACGGTGCCGAACTCGATACCCACCGGTATCGTCCGCGCGAACAGGCGGCGCACCTGCGGAGGCGTCGCGGCGGTGGCTAGATCCCAGTCCAAGTGGACCTCGCCCAACAGCGCATCACGCACGGCCCCGCCCACGCACCAGGTTTCGAAACCGGCCCGCTGGAGCGTTCGGGCGATCTCGATGACCGGCCCCGGCACCCGCAACGCGTACCCGCCATCGCCGTCGGTCACCCGCAGAGCACGCTCCCGCCGTTGACGTTGAGGACCTCGCCGGTCACGTGGCGCGCCAGCGGGCTCGCGAGAAAGAGAACGGGGCCGGCGATGTCGTCCGGGGAGGCCACCCGGCCCAGCGGAATCGCAGCCTCGAGCCGGGAACGGCCGGCGGCGAACGGCTTGGCGACGGCCTCCGTATCGACCCACCCCGGGGCCACCGCGTTGACGGTGATGTCGCGGGGACCGAGCTCGACCGCAAGAGACTTCACGAACGAGATCATGCCCCCCTTGCTGGCGGCATAGTCGGCATGCCCCGCCTCCCCGCGCTGACCGGCGGTACTCGACACAAAGATCATCCGCCCGCCGGTTCCCATCACGCGGGCAGCGGCCTGGGCGCCGAAAAACATGCCGTCGAGGTTGGTGGCCATGGTCGACCGCCACCGCTCCGAATCGAGCTCCGTAATCGTCAACGGATCCGGCGGCCAGACGCCAGAGTTCCCAACAAAGATATCCACACCGCCGAAATGTGATATTGCTTTATCCACAAACGATTTATTCACATTTTGTGTGGACAAGTCTCCAGCGTGTGCAAAACACTTGCTACCAAGCTTTGTGATTTCATCGACAATGGCCTCAGCCTCAGCCCCTCGGCTACGGTACG
>JARIEV010000119.1 GCA_031127225.1 Gemmatimonadota bacterium
CGTTCACCATGTCGAAGATCGGCAGGTACATCGCCACGATCATGCCGCCCACGACGACGCCGAGGAACACGATCATGATGGGCTCGAGCAGCGACAACAGGGCGCTCACGGCCGCGTCCACCTCATCATCGTAAAAGTCGGCGATCTTGCTGAGCATTTCGTCCAGGCCGCCGGTCTGTTCACCCACGGAGATCATGCTGATCACCATGGGCGGGAACACGTCGCTCTTCTGCAGCGGACCGGCAATCGTGTCGCCGCCGGCGATGCTGGCGCGGCTCTTCATGATCGCGTCCTGCACGACGCGGTTGCCTGAGGTGCGGGCGGTGATCTCGAGCCCATCGAGGATGCTGACGCCGGACGAAATCAGCGTGCCGAGCGTGCGGGTGAAGCGCGACACGGCCGACTTGCGCAGCACATCGCCGAGCACGGGTACCTTGAGCAGGAACCGATCGATGACCAGCTGGCCGGCCGGCGTAGCGTAGAACTGCTTGATGAAATAGGCCGATCCGCCCACCCCGATCAGGATCGCCCACCAGTACGTGGTGAGGAAATACGACATCCCGATGACGACCTTCGTGGGGAGCGGCAGCTCCATCCCGACGCTGTCAAACATGCTGCTGAACACCGGGATGACCTTCCACAGCAGGATCACGACGCAGAGCGCCGCCACGCACAGAATGACCGTGGGGTAGATCATGGCACCCTTCACCTTGCGGACGAGGGCATCGTTCTTTTCCATGAACACGGCGAGGCGGTTGAGGATGGTATCGAGGATACCGCCCGCTTCGCCGGCCGCCACCATGTTGGTGTAGAGGTCGCTGAACGCCTTGGGATGCTTGCGCATGGCGTCGGCGACCGTGTTACCGGACTCCACGTCGAACACGACTTCCCGCACCACGGCGGCCAGCGCCTTGTTTTCACTCTGGCGCGCCAGAATGTCGAGCGCCTGCACGAGGGGCAGGCCGGCGTTGATCATCGTGGAGAACTGTCGCGTGAAGATCACGATGTCGCGCATGCCGATCGAGCCGCCCATACGCCGCGGCGTCGACTTGGACTCGTCAACCTTGATGATCGTGAGACGCTGCCGGCGCAACTGCGCGACCGCATCGTCGCGGCTCGGGGCATCGATCGAGGCCGTCTTGAGCTCGCCGCTGGTGCTGCGCGCGGTATACGTGAACGTAGGCATGAAGTCAGGAAGTCAGAGTGCGGAATGCAATAACGGAAACGACGAGGTCAGCGGCGACTGAGGCCGCCGACGGCGGCGCGTTCATTGGGACGGCCCGGCGCCGACAGGTTATCGTCGGTGGGACCCTTACCGATCATACGCAGAAATTCGTTCGGGTCGCCCGAGGCGCGCACGCACTCGTCAGAGCTGACCTGACGTGACACATACAGCTGATACAGGGCATCGTTCATGGTCTGCATCCCGAACTTCTTCCCCGACTGCATGAGGGAGATGATCTGATGCACCTTGTCGTCGCGGATCAGCGCCCGCATGGCGGGTGTCATGACGAGAATTTCCGCCGCCATCGCGCGGCCGCGGCCGGAGAGCTTGGGCAGCAGCACCTGCGTGATGATCCCCTCCAGCGTGAAGGCCAGCTGTGCCCGTACCTGACTCTGCTGGTGGCTGGGGAAGACATCGATGATGCGGTTGATCGCTTCGGCCGCACTGTTGGTGTGCAGCGTGGCGAACACGAGGTGGCCGGTTTCGGCAATGGTTAGCGCCGCCTGGATCGTTTCCAGGTCGCGCATTTCACCGATCAGGATCACATCGGGGTCTTCACGCAGCGCGTACTTGAGAGCCGAGGAAAAGCTCTTGGTGTCGGCGCCGACTTCGCGCTGATTGATGATGCAGTTGCGGTGCCGGTGGATGAACTCGATCGGATCTTCGACCGTGATGATGTGGCCGCGGCGCTCGGTGTTGATCTTGTCGATCATGGCGGCCAGCGTCGTGCTCTTGCCGGAGCCGGTGGGTCCGGTGACCAGCACGAGCCCACGCGGGCGGTCAGCGAATCCGGCGATCACCGGGGGGAGCTGGAGGTCGGCGAACGTCTTGATCTGGAACGGGATCTGCCGGATCACCATGCTCACGCAGCCGCGCTGCTTGAACACGTTGCCACGGAAGCGCGACAGATTGGCGATGCCGAACGAGAAGTCGAGCTCGTCCTCCATCTCGAAACGCTTTTTCTGGTTTTCCGTGAGCACCGAATACGCGAGCTGCAGCGTGTCGCGTGGCGTGAGCACGTGCTCGACGCTGGAATTCACGATATCGCCGTCCACGCGCAACTTTGGCCGGTCACCGGCTGAGATATGCAGGTCGGACGCCTCCCGCGCGATCATTTCATCGAGCAGGGTGCGAAGCGATACGGGGGTCTGAGCGGGAGCGGTCATCGCGCGGGCAGTCGTGAGCAGGTCGCCAATTGGCGACCCCAGCAGGGACGAACGTCACGGCAGGGAGGAAACCCCACCGTCACACGAATTCAATTGGACGTTTCACGGATCACCTGATCCAGCGTGGTGACACCCTTGAGCACCTTCAGCCAGCCGTCCATCCGCAGCGAGAGCATTCCTTCGTCGATGGCGGCGCTGCGCAGCACCTGCACGTCGGCGCTCTGCATCACGAGCTTCTTGAGCGTTTGCGTCATGAACATCACTTCGTACAAGCCCTGACGGCCTTTCAGGCCGGTACCGCCGCAGGCGTCGCAGCCGTACCCCTTGAAGTAGGGCAGGTCCATCACGGTGGACTCGAGCGACAGATTCGCCAGGAACGGGATCGCTTCCGGCGTGGCCCTCGCCTTGGCATTGTCGAGTGCTTCCTCGGTGAACTTGAGGTCGCGCAACGTCGTGGTGGGCTTGACCTTGGCCCCCGCAAACTCGGCGGCGTCGGGCTCGTACTTGACCTTGCACTTGCTGCAGATCCGACGCACGAGGCGCTGCGCCAGAATCAGGTTGAGCGCCGAGGCCACGTTGAACGGCTCGAGTCCCATGTCCATCAACCGGGTGATGGTTTCCGGGGCCGAGTTGGTGTGGAGCGTACTCATCACCATGTGGCCGGTGAGGGCGGCCTTGATGGCGATACCGCCCGTCTCGAGATCACGGATCTCGCCGACCATGATGACGTTGGGGTCCTGCCGCAGGAACGCCTTCAGCGCCGCCGCGAAGGTCATGCCGATTTCAGTGCGGACCTGCACCTGATTGATGCCGAAGAGGTTGTACTCGACGGGATCCTCGGCGGTCATGATGTTCGTGTCGCCGTTGTTGATCTTCGAGAGGGCTGAATACAGTGTGGTGGTCTTGCCCGAGCCCGTGGGACCCGTGACGAGCACCATGCCGTACGGATTCGAGATCGCCTCCATGAATTCGCGCTCGGCGCGCGGCTCAATGCCGAACTTCTCGAGGTCAAGGGTGAGGTTGCCCTTGTCGAGAATTCGCAGCACGACTTTTTCGCCAAAGAGCGTGGGGAGCACGCTCACGCGGAAGTCGATGACTTTTTTGCCCACCTTCAGCTTGATCCGGCCGTCCTGCGGCACGCGCCGTTCCGCGATGTTGAGCGAAGCCATAATCTTGAAGCGCGAGATCAGAGCGGCGCGCATCTTGAGGGGCGGCTTCATCACTTCCTGCAGCGCCCCATCGACGCGGTAGCGCACGCGCAGCTCGTGCTCGAAGCACTCGAAGTGGATGTCGGACGCACCCTTGTGCACGGCATCCACCAGAATCGCGTTGATCAGCTTGACGACGGGGGCTTCGTCGACCTGCGCGGCCAGCACACTCGCGTCGGCCGCATCTTCCTGGCTCTCCAGCACTTCCACATCGTCATCCTCTGCCGCGATGTCCTGCAGCAGGGTCTGCATGTGGATTTCATTCGCTTCGTAGTGCTTTTCGATCGCCGCCCGCATCGAGTACTCGCCCGCCAGCACCGGGACGATGTCGTAGCGGGTGATGAACTTGAGATCGTCGATGACCGACATCGCCGTTGGATCCGCGATGGCCACGGTGAGCTGGCGGCCGTCGCGCTTGAGCGGCAGGACGGTGTGCTTCGACGCCAAATCGGCCGGGATCAACTTGAGCAGACGGGTGTCCACCTCGAAGCGTGAGAGATCCACGGCGGGCATGCGGAACTGGCGGGCCAGCATGCGGACGACTTCCGTCTCCGGCACCAGCCCCATCTTGACCACGGTCAGTCCGATCCGCTGCCCCGGATTGGCCGCCTGCTCCTGCAGGGCCTTGGCCAAGTGCTCGCGACTGAGCAACCCCTCTTTGACAAGGAGATCGCCGAGCCGTTCGGTGGCGCGGGGGGCAATTGGTGCGACGGGGGCGGCCATATCTACAGAATTCTACCGGGACTCGTGCGGCGACGGGGAGCAGGTGAGGCGGGAGCCTCACGTTGGAGTGGACTGTGCCGTCCAGAAAACGTCACCAGAGGAGCGACAGAGCGCGCCGTGGCTGGCCCGATGCCACGTACGTGACGGAGGCTTTCCAGCGACGCGAACGGTCCGTGCGCTTCGCGATACGCCACGATCCGCATAGCGAGCGCCGGTCCGACCCTTGGCAATCGTTCCAGTTCCGACGCCGGGGCGCTGTTCACATCGATCAGCGACACCGGCTCCGCAACGGGCACACGGGGGAGTCTCGGCTCCGACGGGCCGCGTCTTGAGCCGGCCGTTGGCCGCCGGCGTGACGGCGGCCGATGCGTCCGGATGGAATCTACGGCCGCGATCTGGGCGGCGAGCGCTCTGGTGGCCAGATCCGGACGGTCGCCCACCCCCCGCTCCGCGCCGGCTACCGCCCGCGCGAGCCGACGACTGGCCGTGACGCGCACCGCCCCGCCGACGAGGGCGACGGCGGTAACAAAGAGAAGTGCCCGGCGTTCGGCGGGGGTTGGCATAGGTGTCAGATTAGTGACGGTGGAGGCCAGCGGGATAACCCTCCCGACGCACCTCTGCCCCAACCGACGCCCAACGCCCCCCGTACCGTGCGCCGTGACAGAATGTCCGTGCAATGAGACCGGCGGTCTACTTGAGGTCGCCGGCAAAGAAGCGCAGCTGCAGGACCGCGCTGAAAATCAGGTTGGACGTCTGCCGGTTGTAGTTCCGGTCGAAGTTCACCACGCGGGAGCCGGTCAGGCTGAAGGTGAGCAGCTCGGAGAGGTCGGTGTCGGCATTGAAGTTGACCGCGCGGCGGCCGTTGTCGGTGAGTACCGACGGGGCGATCAGCACCACCTCGCCCGCCGAATTCGTGGACGACGACCCCTGCACCACCGACTGCGACGCCTCGCTCTGGTACGACAGCGACGTCCGGACGGTCGCATTCCGCGCGCTCCAGCGCTTGGGCACCCGGAAGCGGCGGGCCACGTCGAACGACATCCGGCGGGTATCGCCGTTAATGAGCGAGCCCGGCCGAGTGTCCTCACGATGCGTGCGGTCGAGCGAAGCGTTGGTGGTCAATCCGCCCAGAAACGCCCAGGTGATGGCCCCCGACAGCGGCTGGCTCGTGGCCGTGGTCCGGCTCCGATCGGCCAGACCGCCCGTTTCATTGGGGACCAGCGTCTCCTGCTCGCTCACGAGGTAGCGGCCGTTCACGTTGAGCATCGTGATGACCTTTCGCAGCCGAACCGGGCGCCAGCTCCACCGCACGGAGTAGTCGGGCTTCACCAGCTGCGTGCTGGTGATCACGGCCTGGAAACCGTCGAGCGTCCGACGCGTCCAGGTTTCGGTGGTGCCGTTCTCCAACCGGGACTGCACAGTGAGGGAGAACGGCAGATTGAGGGCGCCCGTGGCCGTGGTGCGTCGCAAGCGCCCCGCCGTGGTGGCGAGACGGGAATCGAGGCCGCGGAACGACTGGACCCCACCCAAGCCCAACTGATACCCCCATCCGGGGATGAACGCGGTGTTGTCGAAGTTCGAGGTGAGGCTCTGCTGCCACGACACATCGACCGGGGCGAAGATGCGTCCAAGCCGGTTCACGATGGACTTCTCCGCGGTACGCGAGGTGATCAGGCGCCCCAGATCGAACGCGGTGCCGGTGCTGAGCGTCTGTGCCGCGCCGAGCCGCTTGGGCAGGCGGTAGGCACCCGTGGAATCGCCTTCGCGCAGCAGTGTGCGCGCGTTGGGGTCCTTGTTGAGGTTGAAGGTGGAATTGAAATCCACCCGCGGGCGCAGCCACACGGCCAGCGTGGGCTGAAAGAGCACCGCCGACGTCAGCGAGCGTTCCCGCTCGAGTCCCACCGTCGTGCCCAGTAGCTGCAACCGCTCGGCAGTGGCCGCCTGCCCGCGATCGGTACTGTCCACCTGCTGCCCGGTGCTGCGATAGTCGCGCAGATCGAGCAGCTGCCGCGCATTCATCGTGGCCGACAGACCGAGCGTGGGGCGGAACTCAAGCGTGCTGCTGTTCTGCCAGAAGTGCGTGAGTCCATTGGCCACCTGCCCGGTGTCGGTGGGCGACTCGGCCGCCTTGGTGTAGGAGGTGCTCGAGTTGGCGTTGCGGGCGAGCGCGCTGGAGAGCCGGAAGGCCGTGGGCGACCAGCGCACGCGCTGGGCGCGGAAGGCGCGGACCGCCTCGCTCTCGCGCAGCCCGCGCGGCAGCAGTCCGACCACGGCATCGACCACGCGCGGCAGCTTCGATTCGCGACGGTCGCCGTTCAGGTTGAGCGACGCCCCCATCACGTACGCGCTGTTGGTGGTTTCCTGAAACGCACTCTGCGACGCCGCTGCGGACCACGTGCCGTTCAGCGCTAAGCCGTTCACGATCGGCGCATACCAGCCACTCCCCAGCGGTGTCGCGCGGCGCAGGGCGAGGGCGTAGTTCACGCGGCGGTCGCTGGGATTACGTAGTCCGTCGATGCCGCTGGCCCGCACGTCGGTGCGGTTGATGAACAGCTGCTGCACGCCGGTGCCCACGTAGTCCACACTGAACGGCATGACCACACCGAGTCGCGCGGGGAGCATGCGTTCGAGGTGCAGGGTGGTCCCCACGCTCATACCGCTCGTCGTGAGGAACGACGGCGTCTCATTGAGCTGACGGAAGTTGGGATCGCGGCGGCTCACGTTGAGCCGGAAGTCGGCGAGGTCGCCGGCGTTCACGGCGAGGCCCACCTCACCGGCAAAGCCCACGTCGTCCACCACGTCGGTGAGGCGGATGTCGTTCACCCACAACTCGAGCGAATCGTTGTTCATGAGCCCCATGCCGCCGCGCGGCACGCTGTCCACGCGCACGAAGCCGACCGCCATTTCCTGTACGCCGGCCAGATTGGGCGGCGTGACCGTAGGGTCGGCGCTGTACACGATGTAGCCATCCTGGCACACGGCGTAGCGACGCACCGCGACCCCGCGCGGCAGCCCGGAGCGACGGATCAGCTCGAGGTCGGCGCCCGTACACGCCACGGAATCGGCCGAGCCCGTGAGGAAGTTGTTCTCCAGCTGCGCGCGCAGGATCTGGAACTTCTGCAGGTCCACGCGCACTTCCGGCTCCCACGCGCTCAACCCCGGCCCCGCATTCACCGGGGTGCGATACATGTAGAAGTTGTTCTCGTCGCGGCCGATCTTGACGTACCCATTCAGATCGCCGTTCTGTCCCCATCCGTTGCCGCGCCCACGCATCCACAGCCGCAACGTCTTGTAGCCCATGAAGGTCTTGGTGCCTTCCTGAAAGCGAAAGAACGCCTCGGCGCGATCGAACGGCCGGAACTGACGTCCCGGCACACCGGCCTGCAGCCGCAGCGCCCGTTCGTTCACCTGCACACGATTGTTTTCGTAGCCCGTCTGCCGGTTTTCCGGTGCTTCCACCACGCCGGGAGGCGGCGTGTATGGCACGAGTGACGTGGAGTCGAGGGTGCCGATCACGCTGGCGATCACGTAGCCACCAATCACGCCGGCCGAATCGCCCGCCATGCCGGACAACGGCTCGACGCTGCGCTTGAGCCACGGGGCGCCGACCAGCTTGAGGCGCGTGAGCGCCACGCGCACGAAGGCATCGTCGGCGGCGCCCGCGCCCGAGACCATCGTGAGGCGCAGCGCGCGCACGCGGCGGTCGTTGGGGGTGTTCTGCTCTTCGGCGGGCGCACGCCAGTTGAGGCGCACCTGCACCCAGCAGAGCGAATCGCTCACCACACCGTTCACGGTGGAGTCCTGCTGCTGATAGCACTTGCCCACGCGGGTCCAGTTCCGCGTATCGGCGAGATCGACGATGAATCGCTTGTACTGCTCCTGATCGATCGCCGCGCTCGGCATGTTCAGCTGTCCGTCGAGATCGATGTCCTCTTCGTCGAGCCGATTATTCCGCGCGCCGCAGTTCGCGCGACTGTCGCCGAGCACCTGCACGATCTGCACCGCCTGCGTACACACGGCGACGCCGTTCTGCGTGGTGATTACCGGCGTGGCGGCCGTGCGATTCACCACCACGATCGTGTCGGCCCGGTCGCCCGGGAGTCCCTTGTCGTTCTCGACCGCATTGAAGGCGCGCGAGAACGGGTCGCGCTCCGAGTCGAAGCGATCAAAGCCGACCAGGCGTTTGCCGCGATACGTGGTGTCAGCGGGAAGCCCCGCGCGGACCGGCGCGTTGACCGTGAGTGTTTCCGGCGCGAACGCCACGCTGTTCTCGCTGATCTCACCGAAGTCGAAGACGAGCGTGGGATTGCGGGCGATCTTGCCGCGCTCCGACTGCACGAGCGCAAAAAACTCGATGTTCTCCGTGCGGGAGAGATCGGCGCCCGACGGATTGATGACCGTGCGGAGCGACCGCCAGCGACGTCCCGACGGCGTGTTGCCGACGAGGGTGTTGTCACCGATCGTCCACGCGAAGCGTCGCGTGGCTGTGCCGGGAAGGAAATCGAAGATGCCGCCGGTTTTCAGCGGATACAGCGTCATCCACAGCAGCTGCTCGGGAGACTGCACGCCGTTGCCCTGGATGCGTACCGAGGGATCGATCTGCTGGATGTTGAACTGCACGAAGTTGCCGCCCACGTCGACCCCGTTGTTCTGGTACGCGAGCGTGGCGGCGCGGTTGGGAGTGAAGGCGGTGCTGCCGAAGCGGGGGGCCAGCGTGTTGCCCAGCGATGGCCGCGAGCTGAAGTACCAGGCGCCCTCGGAGAGTGAAATCCCCGGGATGGCGCCCTCTCCTTCGAACGATTCGATGTAGGCCTGTCCGGCGGCGTTGGGCTGGGGTTTGCTCATCGCGAACTCGCCCTGCAGGCTCACGCGCGACGGCGTGGTCCCCTGCCGGAAGGGTAAGCGGGCGAGAGCCGACGACAGCAGCGGCGCCTCCCACCCCAGATTGGCCGTCATGCCGGCCACGAGCGAGCCCACTGGTTCGAAGCCGAGAGGGGGGCGGTTGTAGCCCGAGCGCTGGCTCTGCGAGATCGCCGTGAACGCGATCTGGCCGTTGTCGAGGGGGAATTGCGACGAGAAGCCGAGGATCGTGGTGGGCGCGGCCGCGAAGAGCGGGTTTTCCTCGTAGCGTACCGACACCTGCCGCGGCGTGGCGAAGAGCGTGTCGGGGCGGTTGAAGGTGATCATGCCGAGGTCGTAGTCGATGACGTAATCGACTTCCTTCTGCAGCAGGCGGCCGTCCAGCGCCACACGCTCCGAGTTGGGACGCACCTGAATAGTGCTCAGCTTGATCGACTGCGAACTGCCGCCGCCTTCCGACTGATAGCTGGCCACCATCCGGTAGATCGCCTGCGGGCGCTGCGCGGAGTACAGGTATTCGTTGGGATAGCGATACAACGTGTCGTTGGCCGGGTTGGCCAGGGGCTGGGCGAGTCCTCCGCGGGCGAACGGCTGCACGGAGGGAAAGAACACGAAGTAGTCGCGGATCAGCTTCTGCTGGCCGGTACCGCCCGCGAACGAGGCCAGCTGATTGGGATCGTTGGGGCGGGGCCACACGCGATTTTCGACGTCGAAGACCGCGGAGTTGGTGGCCTGCGCGAGCCCGAACATCTGGAGGTACGTGTCACCGCGCGAGCCATCGATGGGTTTTTCCTGATCGCCGGAGGTGCCGGTGACCAGCTTCAGCGCGACCGACTGACGCTGCAGATCCTCACCCCCAAGTCGGTACACCGACTTGAGTTCGCGCAGGAAGTACGCGCTGTTGCCCGGCTGCAACTCCGGCTCCCAGAGCAGGTTGGCCACCTGCGGGTCGGCGGTGAATTCGATGTCTGGGGTGCCGCCGGTGTTCACGTTGCGTCCGGGGCGCCCGTTCACGTTCACCTCGTAGGCCACCGCCAGCCGTTCGTTGTTCGGGTTGAGCGGGCGCACGAGGGCGATCCAGAGCTGCGACGGATCGACGTAGTAATCCACGTTCTCGCGGAGCACCTCGTAGATCTGGCGCGACGGATTGCGGGCCCCGCGCACGGAGAACTGCGGACCGCGCGGATTCTGGTTGGCCGCGTTGATGAGCTGCCGGTACACATACAGCCGGACCGGGCGCACGGAATCGGGAAGCGAGGCGGCCAGCTGCTGCATCTGCTGGCGGTTGAGCAGATCGATGTTCGGGTAGCCACCGAGGCGGCGCGGATCGATGGTGAAGAAGAACCGGCGCGTTTCCACCTGAATGTCTTCGATCACGCGATCGACCTGCTGCTGCGACTTTTCACCGATCGTGAAGACGTTGTCCTTCGAGACGTTGCCCTTCTGCTGCGCCACGATGGAGGTGAAGCGCATCGGGCCGATTTGTCCGGTGGCCTGCACGCCGTAGTTGCCCGACGGTATGCCCGACGTGAGGAAGCGCGACGGCGGCGGCTGAAAGGTGACGTTGCCGACTTCGAGCGTCTGCAGCGCTTCGTCGGACTTGCCCTGGTAGCGCACCGAGATGTTGTTCGAGGCGTCGAACTCGCGCTGCGAGTCGTAGTCGACGTTGACGAACACGCGGTCGGCGACAACGCCGCCAGTGCGCACGTTGAACTGGAAGTCGAAGGCCGGCTGAAAAATGCCGAAGCAGTTGTTGCCAAGGATCGTCAGCTGCGCGGTGGTGCAGCGTTCGTTCCGGCTGCGCTGGACCTTGGACTCGAGGCGGGCGTTGAGCGAGATGCCCAGATCGCCGATGTCGCCGAGCAGGTCGGTGGCCAGCTGGGTGGCGGCGTCGGCGCCCTGCCGGAGCTGGGGCGCGAGCGGAACCAGCGCCCCCGGGGTCGGCCCACTGTCCGGGCGCACCGCCATCGCGGGGGCCGCCGCGGGGACGGCGAAGCCACGCCCCACCGTTTGCCGCCAGCGGGTGCCGATGCGCTGCGTGTGACGGGCACGCGCCAGCCGGACCGCGCGGTCGGCCAACCAAACCGGATCGGGGCGCAGCGCTGTCGCCGCCCCGAACGGTCCGAGGATGGGGGGGACCTTGAGCCACACCGAATCAACGGCCAGACGCGCGCCTGCGGGCACGGCGGCCGGCCGGGGCGCTCCAGACTGCGCCGCCGCCGGCACCGAGAACCGCGCTGCTGCCACACCGGCCGCCGCGGCGACCAGCGGCGCCCGCGGCGGCGCGACCGCAAGTCCCCCCCTGAACGCGTCGGGAAATGCCCATGTCTGGAGCAGCCTGCGCACCGAACTCCGGTCGTGGGGTAACAGCGGCCGG